>DFUR01000046.1 GCA_002380425.1 Bacteroidales bacterium UBA4181 | reverse complement strand
GGTCACTGGTTCGAATCCAGTACTACCCACACAAGAGAGGGTCTCCGCAGAGGCCCTCTCTTTATTTGGTACGTACGCCCGACCTCCCCGGAAGGCTCCCACAAGAAACCCTGTCAAGTTGGGGGCCACTCCGTCATCCAACGGCTTCTCCGGGAGCCTCATCTTCAGAAAGGTCATCCTCAGAGGCATCATCACGGTCAGCCAGCAGGTCCGCCGGGGAAACACCGGGCAGCACCTCCACATCCCTCAGTTTTCGCTGGATAGCCTTGGTTCGCTTGCCCATCACCTCGTCAATCTGGGAACTGGCTGTCTGGAGGTTTTTCTGAGCCTTCGAGAGCATCCCGCCAAAATGCTCAAACTCCTTTTTCACCGCCGCCAGAACATTCCATACCTCACTGCTGCGTTTCTGGATGGCCAGGGTGCGGAAGCCCATCTGCAAGCTGTTCAGTAAGGCAGCGAGGGTGGTAGGGCCGGTAACGATTACTTTGTAAGACTTCTGAATTTCTTCTAACAGGGAGGCCCGGCGCACCACCTCAGCATATATACCCTCGAAGGGCAGAAACATAATCCCGAAGTCTGTAGTGGCGGGTGGGTTGAGATATTTCTGGGAGATGTCCCGCGCCATGTTCTTCACGGCCGCTTCAAAAGCCTTGCTGCGGGTTTCAATCGCGGCAGGATCTGCTGCCTCATAGGCTTCCACCAGATACTCATAGGCATCTTTAGGAAACTTGGCATCAATGGGAAGATACACAAAGTCATCCTCCCTGTCTTTCCCGGGCAGACGGACTGCAAACTCAACCACCTCCCCGCCCCTACGGGTGCGCACATTGGCCTCGTACTGATCAGGAGCCAGAATCTGCTCCAGCAACATGGACAACTGCACTTCGCCCAGATTGCCCCTCATCTTGACATTGCTGAGCACCCGTTTGAGGCCTCCCACATCCTGAGCAAGCGTCTTCATTTCTCCCAAACCTTTCTGGACATTCTCCAGATGCTCGCTCACCTGCCGGAACGACTCGCTGATACGTTTATTGAGTGTTTCCTGAAGTTTTTCATCCACCGTCTTGCGCATCTCCTCCAGCCTTGCCTCGGTTCTGAGCACCAGGTCGGCCTGACGCTTCTCCAGCTCCGAAAATTTCTCCCGTTGTAACTCATTGAAAGACCGCACACTGCCTTCAAATTGCTCCCGGAACTCCTTGAGGGATTTTGTCAGAGAATCCCGGTTCTGGGTGTTGATCTCCATAAGGTTCCTGATGACTTCCTCACGAAAAGCAGCCACCGACCTGCCTAACTCATCACGGTTCTCGCGCGCCTGGCGTTGGTTGTCCTCACGCAGCTCCCGGAACCCATCGCGAAACTGCAGTTCCACCCGTTTCAGAGCATCCGAGATTTCCGAAAGAGCCTGCTCAGAAGCATGGGTACGTCCGGGGCGAAAAAAAATCAACAGCAACAGCAGGGCCAAAAGTAAGGCTGCCACCACAAAATACAGGGGATCCATAGGCAATGCGATTTGATGTCAAAAATACAAAAGAACCGAAGCGGAAACAAATTTCGGCAATAATGTCTATCTTCGGCAGCACAACTATGCGTCCATGAGATACAAACTACTACTGCTGCTGTTCCTTGTGCCTGTGGCTATTCTGGGTCAGGTTCCCACCCCTCAGGCACTCCCCGGGGACACTGCTCTGTTTAGCTTCGGGATATTCGCCGATTGCCAGTATTGTGAGTGTTCCAATTCGGGGAACCGGTTTTACAAGCTCTCTAAAATAAAGCTTCACAATGCGGTACACAGGTTCAATACCCTCCCGCTGAAATTTGTGGTGAATCTGGGAGACCTCATCAACGAGGGAGCTGCCAGCTACGACACCCTGATTCCGATTCTGAAAAAGCTCAAACACCCCCTGCATACTGTGTACGGAAACCATGATTTTCTTTTGAATGAAGAAGCCGACAAACAGGTCCGTCAGGCCTGGGGACTCAACAAACTTTATTACAGTTTCTCCCAACCCGGGTGGAGATTTATCGTTTTGAATGCCAACGATGTTGGCATTGCCGCCTATCCCGAGGGAAGCAAGGAATATGCTGAGGGCAACGCCTATATTGAGCAGTTGCGCCTCAACTATGCGGGCAACACCAATGCCTACAACGGGGCTCTGGGAACGCAGCAGATGAAGTGGCTCCGCAAGGAACTGGATGAAGCCGCACGCAAAAACGAGCGGGTGATTGTGATGGGCCATATGCCCATCAAGCCCACCGGAAATGGTTCCAACCTGTGGAACGACCGGGAACTGGAAGTTATCTTGCTCCGCTATCCGCAGGTCGCTGCATACTTCTGTGGACACCACCACCCAGGACAGTACGAAGAATCGGATGGCATCCACTACCTGAACTTCCTCGGTATGGTAGAAACCTCCATCACCGCTTTCTCAGTAATCCACATTTTCGGCGACCGTATTGAGGTTCAGGGTTTCGGCAGAGAGGAATCACGAGTGCTTCCGCTGCTTCGAGACCTTGCCCCACCCGTAGCCGAATAACCCCATCTGGAAAGGCTCAGCAATCGGATGATTATTCCCCGACACCGGGAGAACATCCTATACATTTATTATATTTGCACTCACCAGGGAGCAAGGACACACACCAGGGAACAACTCTAAAACATACCATAATGACACTTGATTACAGCAATTTCGAAGTTTGGTTTATCACCGGTGCGCAACTCCTGTACGGAGGGGATGCGGTGGTAGCCGTGGACGGTCATTCCAACACCATGGTCAAAGGGCTCAACGAAGCGGGCCACCTGCCGGTTAAAATCGTGTACAAGGGAACAGTCAACTCCTCGGCCGAAATCTCCGAGGCCTTCCGCAAAGCCAATGCAGATCCTAAGTGCGTCGGTGTTATCACCTGGATGCATACCTTCTCGCCAGCCAAAATGTGGATTCACGGGTTGCAGGATTTCAAGAAGCCCCTGCTGCACCTGCACACTCAGTTTAACAAAAAAATTCCCTGGGAAACCATTGACATGGACTTCATGAACCTCAACCAGAGCGCGCATGGAGACCGGGAATTCGGACACATCGTCACCCGCATGCGCAAGAACCGCAAGGTAGTGGTAGGCCATTGGGAAGACAAGGATGTACACGCCCGGATTGCCGTATGGATGCGGGTTGCAGTCGCCTGGGAGGATGCCCGGAACATGAAGATTGTACGCTTTGGCGACAACATGAACAATGTGGCCGTAACCGATGGCGACAAGGTGGAAGCCGAGATGCGCCTGGGATACCATGTGGATTACTTCCCCATCGGTGACCTGGTACCCTTTGTCCAGAAGGTCACCGAAGCCGAGGTAGATGCCCTGGTTGCTGTGTATGAAAAAGAATACACCCTGGCCGAGAATGCCCGCAAGGGAGGCAAGGACCACAAGCAGGTACGCGAGGCTGCCCGCCAGGAAATCGGGCTGCGGTCCTTCCTGGAATCCAAGGGAGCCAAAGCCTTCACCACCAGCTTTGATGAACTCTGCGGTATGGACCAGCTCCCCGGTCTGGCTTGTCAGCGCCTGATGGCCGAAGGCTACGGTTTTGGCGCCGAAGGCGACTGGAAGACGGCAGCCTTGGTACGGACGATGAAAGTGATGGCTCAGGGACTTCCCGGCGGAACTTCGTTTATGGAAGACTACACCTACCACTTCAAGGGTAAGGGTTCCATCCTTCAGGCCCACATGCTTGAGGTATGCCCCACCATCGCTGACGCGAAACCCCGTCTGGAAGTACATCCTCTGGGCATCGGCGGTAAGGCCGATCCTGCCCGCCTGGTATTCACCGCTGAAGCCGGTGAAGGCGTTGCCGCTACCATCGTGGATATGGGCAACCGCTTCCGCCTCATCACCAATGATGTAGATGTGATGACTCCCGACGACAACCTGCCCAAACTGCCCGTTGCCTGCGCGCTCTGGACGCCTCGTCCCAATCTGGCCGTGGGAGCAGCAGCCTGGATTTATGCAGGAGGCACCCACCACACCAGCTTCTCGTACGCGCTGACCGACGAGTATCTGGAGGACTATGCCGAAATCGCGGGAATCGAAAAGGTCTCCATCAACCAGGACACCACCATCAGCGGTTTTAAAAAGGAACTGCGTTTTAACGAGGTTTACTATCTGCTGAACAAAGCCCTTCAGTAACCTCCTGTACTTCTGGAGCCGGTATCCCTGCGGGTACCGGCTTCTTTTTGCCCCATCCGAAACCGATCTAACCAAACCCATGAGAACTTCCCGCACCCTGCTGCTCATCTTCTTATCCTCTTTGTTGCCCGTCCTCCTTGTTGCACAGGATCCCTCTATCCGGGCTGTGCCCTTCACTTCCGTGAAACTCACTGATGACTTCTGGGCACCCCGAATCAAACGCAACCACGATGTGACCATCCCCATTGCCTTGTTCCAGTGCTACAATACCGGACGGGTTGATAACTTCCTCAAGGCTGCGGGTTTGAAGGAAGGGGCTTTTGGCACGGAGTATCCCTTTGACGACACCGACATCTATAAGATCATTGAGGGAGCAAGCTACTCTCTGCAAACCTTCCCAGACCCCAAGATGGAGGCCCACCTGGATGCTTTGATTTATTATATCTCGGCAGCCCAGGAGCCAGACGGCTATCTGTTCACCAACCGCACCATTAAGCCTCAGAAGCTGCATCAGTGGGTGGGGGAGAAAAGATGGGAGAAAGATTACGATCTGAGCCACGAGCTGTACAACTGCGGACACTTGTTTGAAGCTGCCGCAGCCCATTTCAGGGCCACCGGCAAAAGAAACCTGCTGGATGTGGCCATTAAGAACGCCGACCTCCTGGTGCACGATTTCGGCCCGGGCAAGCTCAAAATCGCTCCCGGACACCAGATTGTGGAAATGGGCCTGGTAAAACTCTATGGGGTCACCGGCAAGAAAGAATATATTGATCTGGCCAAATGGTTTCTGGATGCCCGCGGCACGGGAAGCGAATACAGCCAGAGCCACCTCCCCGTAACCCAACAGGAAACGGCTGTCGGGCACGCCGTACGTGCCGGGTATATGTACTCGGGAATGGCTGATGTTGCCACCCTTACCGGGGATAATGCATACATCAAGGCTATTGACAAAATCTGGGAAGATGTAGTAAGCCACAAATTATACCTCACCGGTGGTGTGGGTGCCGTTGGCGGTCACGAAGGATATGGGCCTGATTTTTTGCTGCCCAACCTTTCGGCTTACAACGAAACCTGTGCTTCCATCTCCAATGTTTACTGGAACCTGCGTCTGTTCCTGTTGCACGGTGACAGCAAGTACTATGACGTACTGGAACGCACCCTGTACAACGGACTGATCTCCGGGGTGTCACTCAGCGGGGACCGGTTCTTCTATCCCAACCCCCTGGAATCCCACGGACAACACTCCCGGAGTGAATGGTTCGGCTGTGCCTGCTGCCCCAGCAATATCTGCCGGTTTATTCCCTCAGTGCCCGGATATGTTTACGCCCAGAGCAACAATAGGGTGTATGTAAATCTGTATATGAGCAACACTGCCCAGCTGGAGCTGCAAAACGTTCGTACCCGTCTGACCCAGAAAACCGGCTATCCCTGGAACGGAGAGGTCTCCGTCACCGTGGACCCCCAACAAGCTGGCACGTTCGAGATTGCTTTGCGCATCCCGGGCTGGGCTCGTAACCAGCCGGTTCCCTCGCAGCTCTACTCCTATGCTTCGCCCTCCAAGGCCTCCTGGACGCTTACCGTGAACGGACAGCCCACCTCCCACTCTATGGAAAACGGCTACGCCGTCATCCGCAGGTCCTGGTCTCCCGGTGATGTCATTCAACTTCATTTACCCATGGAAGTCCGACAGGTGGTGGCCAACGAACAAGTGAAAGACGACCTGGGACGGGTGGCCATCGAGCGGGGTCCGCTGGTGTACTGCCTGGAATGGCCCGACAATCAGGATATTCCTCTGAGAAACCTGCTGCTCCCGGCCAAAGCACAATTCACCACTGAGTTTAACCCGAATCTGCTGGACGGTGTGCAGGTCATCCGCACCTCTGCCCACGTCCTGAAAGAGAATGCACGGAAGAAAATCGAGGAAACCCCGGTTCAACTCACAGCCATCCCCTACTATGCCTGGGCCAACAGAGGCCGGGGCCTGATGATGGTTTGGGTGCCCAACAATAAAGAGTTTGCGTTGCCCCTCAAGCAACCCACGCTGGCCTCTCAGAGCCGGGTGACGGCTTCGCGGGGCACCCAGTCCCCACAGTCCGTGAACGACCTGAACATTCCCGCCAACTCCAACGACCACAACCAGACCTACGCACACTTCTGGCCCATCCGCGACACCACGCTGTGGATGCAGTATTCCTTTGCCTCCCCTGCTACCGTTTCATCCACACGGGTGTACTGGTTCGATGACAGCCCTCAGGGCGGCGGCTGTAAGGTTCCCAGTGCCTGGAGTATTCAGTATATGGACGAACAGGGTGCCTGGCAGCAAGTAACGGCGAAGGACGCCTACGGAACGGCTCCCGACCGGTTTAACGAAGTGCGGTTCACTCCGGTGCTCACCAAGGCAGTGCGGCTTTCGGTACAGCTTCCGAGGAGAGCCTCCGCCGGGGTCCACGAATGGGAGATTCAGTAAACCCCAGACTTCCCACCGAAGAGGCCGATGGTGTTCGGAACAGACTGCCGATCAGTGTTTGACAAACCGAACAACATCGTTCCCGAGGCCCGAATCGAATACGATTAGGTAAGTGCCCGGGGCTAGCCCTCCGGTACGCACCACGGCTGAGCGGAACATTTCTCCCCGGTACACATCCCTGCCGCCGACATTGTAGATGGTGAACCGTACGGGGGCGCTATCCCCCGGCCGCTGTATGTTCAGTTCGTTTACGGTGGGATTGGGATACACCAGCACCCGCTTCGGTTCCGGGTCAGGAATATCCGTGATGGCGAAGGGGATGGCGTTTGAAGGTTCCGACACACATGCCCCGGAGGTGACCACCACATAGTACGTCCCGGAACGTGTGGGCACATAGTTGGGGCCCACCGCACCCGGAATGATTCCATTCTGGTCAAACCACTGATTTCCCTCCAGAGCACTGGAGAAAAGGGTATTTCCCTGTACTGTAACTACGGGATTGGGCAACCAGGAACACGAGACAGGCACAGCCTGTACCTGAACGGTGACCACCGGACGTTCCGGGTCATCCGAGGCGATGGAGACGGTGGCCGTTTGCGGGTTCGGACCCACCAAATCCCATTGCACTTCCAGATTCACCACAACCTGAGCAGAGGGGATTACCTGAAGCGGAGTTGCGGGGTATCCCGAAGTGGTCAGCCAGTTTCTATTGTCCGAGACAGAAGACACCGTGAGAGGCCCGGTTCCCAGGTTAGATATCGTGAAATAGGAATGGCCCGGCGTCATCTGGGTGTATGGCCCGCTGCCTGTCTGGGCATAGGAACCAAAGCGCACATCATCGGTAACGTCATCGTAGGCGATTCGGAAATACCCGTTTTCCCCCCATGCCGGGCCCCAACTGTTCTTCACCTTGAAACACTGCAAAGCATCATCGTAGCCCACAAGCAAAACGGCATGGCCATTATCATCAGGGATTGTTCCCCCGCTGTAGTTATACACACCTCCGGTATAACCGGGGTTGAATGCCGGGTCATCGGGGGTCAGCATACTCACCACCAGAGGTCCGTTCTGCAACTGTTCCCGCAACTGGTCCACCGTGGCGATACCCCACAGATAACCGCTCACCGTGGTGAGCCGTTCTCTGAACTCGGGCTGCGCACAGGCCTGAGCACAATTGCCAGAGGTTGCGGTGTAGGGATAACATGATTCACCCGGAACGCCAGTGCTCTTGATATACTGAAGCGCATTTGAGGTATACCCTCCCTCGCAGTCCCCGCCACCGGAACAAGAGAGGATCACCTGTTCGGACAAATCGCTCTGCAGGCCCAGATTCTCCAGCAGAGCCACCGGGGCAAAAGCCCAGCAAGAGCCACAGGAACCTTGATTCTTCACCGGAGAGTCATAAACACTCCAATCTATAGCCGAGGGATAGCTTGTGGCTCTTAAGGCAACGCCGGTGCCGCCACCAGGGGCAGTCGTGGATACAGGCCGCTGGCTGAAATAGTGTACCACCGAATCGGGAATCAGGTTCCCGGTGGGGAATTTCCAGCCGGCACCCTTAAGAGCACCCCCCTTGGGAACCGGGTTTCGGGCTGCGTTGTCCACAAGCCTGTACGAAGGCAGACGCCGGTCCTGCACTTCGGGCTCCTGAATGGAAATGCTCAGAGGTTGCACCTCAATGTAACGTGCAATATTTTTCTGAATGACCCGGATGAGGGAATACTCATTGTCTTCTTCATCAGTCTCTGCCACCTGACTCCCACTATCCACCACCAGACGCAGGGTGTGCGTACCCGCCGAAAGCGGCCCGGCAGGAACATCGGAGGCATAGGCATAATAACCGGCAGTGAGTCCGTCCACCTGGAAGGTGCCCAGCAAGGTCTGGTCGATGAATAATTTCACCAGGAAAGGCCCGGTGATGTCCACAGAACCCGAGTTGAGTACTGCGAAATCCAGGTACAGAGTCTGGTTCTCATGAATGACTGCAGAGCTACTCCGGGTACCCGTCACATTGGAAACCACTATCTTGTCGTCCCACGACTGCGGGCGATACGGAGAGAGATTGGGCTGGGCCGAAGCAACGGAACACCACGATGCCAGAGCCAACGCAACAAGAACCGGAAAACTCCGGAGCAAAATAACGGGCCTAAAACGGACAAGTGAAAACATACATAAACTGCTGGTCCAAGATACGGAATTTTCTTTCGGGATATCAGGGCCAGAAATCCCTTACTCCACCTTGAGACCCTGGTGGACCACAACCTGTGGGAACGGAATCTCGATGCCCTCCCGGTCAAAAGCCTCCTTGAGCAGTTTGCGGAATGCACCACTCACCTCCCACTGTTTCGAAGGGGCTGTTTCACCAGTGATCTTGATCATGATGGCCGAGTCTCCAAAAGCATCCACCCGGAGAAACTGTGGAGCCACCTTGATGGAGGGCTTGTATTCAGGCATCTGGGCCAGTACTTCCCCAGTTTTGTTCACCACCGCAATCACATGGTTCAGGTCTGAATGATAGGCTACACGCAGAGTAATGTTAACCTTGGCAAAAGTCTTGGACATATTGGACACCACCTTGATCTCGCCATGAGGCACATGATGCACCACCCCGTCCATATCCCGCAGCATAGTTTTGCGCAGGGTGATATCCTCCACCACCCCGGAAGTACCGCTCAGGTTTACCACATCCCCAATCCGGTACTGATTCTCAAGAATGATGAACAATCCAGAAATCACATCCCTGATAAGATACTGTCCTCCAAAGCCCACAGCCAGACCCACGATACCGGCCCCTGCCAGCAGGGGAGCCACCTTCACGCCTACCTCCTGCAGAACAATCAGAGCTACCATAACCACCACCACCAGATGGAGGGTTCCGGTAAAAATCCGAATCAGAGTTTCTTCCCTTTTCAACTCCGACTCCCGGGAACTGTAATTATCCCCCACCACGGCTATCCGTACAGCCCTGTCAATGAATCTTTTGCCAATTCGGTCCAGAATGTAGGCGCCCACAATAATCAGGACAATCCTGATACCATGCTGCAACACCCAATCCATCAACAACTCTTTCCATCCAGTCAGATCTTCCTTTCCGGTAAGGTCTGCCCAAAAATCCGCCACATCCCTCATAATGAACGCTCAATCAAATGAAAAATCAGAAAGCCCGGGGAGCCCCCAGGCTTTCAAAGATAACCACTTTTGGGGAAAATCTATTTCCCCTCCCGGGCAATTCGCTCCAAAACAGACACACTGGTAACGCGACTCGCAGCCATCCTGCGAATAACCGGATCGGGGTCATTGAGGGCCACATGCTCGATAACCGACTGACTGGCGACGCGTGACAAGGCCATCTTACGAATCTCAGGATCCCGGTCATTTAAAGCAATATGGTCGAAAACGGATTGACTGGTAACACGCGAAAAAGCCATCTTACGAATTACAGGATCCCGGTCATTCAGAGCAATATGGTTGAAAACGGACTGACTGGTGACGCGTGACAAGGCCATCTTACGGATCACAGGATCCTGTTCATTTAATGCAATATGGTCGAAAACGGATTGACTGGTGACACGTGACAAGGCTATCTTACGGATCACAGGATCCCGGTCGTTCAGAGCAATATGGTTGAAAACGGACTGACTGGTGACGCGTGACAAAGCCATCTTACGAATCTCAGGATCCCGGTCATTCAGAGCAATATGGTCTAAAACGGACTGACTGGTGACACGCGACAAAGCCATCTTACGAATCTCAGGATCCCGGTCATTCATTGCTACCTGGCCAAGCGTCATCTGGCTGGTTACCCGGGCCAGGGCCTCCTTCCGGGTATCTATATCCGGAATTTCCTGATCCGGGACAGATACTGACGCCCCGTAAATTCTGAATGGATTATCCGGGAACTCCGCAACCAGCACGGAATCGGTCGTCACGCGATACTGCTCAGGATAAGACTGGCTGACCGGAGTTAACGGGCCAACCGTGCGGGTAATGCGAATAATACACGATGACAGAATCGTCATCATCAGACATAACAAGAAAAACTTTCTCATAGGTTCAGGTTTTGCATGGAGATTCGTCCCCAATGATACAATGACGAATCAGAAGGATAAATGTAACAAAAAAACCCGGAGAAATCTCCGGGTTTTGACAAAAGAACGACACTGGTCGTTTTATTTCACAAATATATTCGGCTTTGGAGCCGGTTTCATATTCGGTCCGATGTAGAAACCCACATGGGGAGGCTGATTGTAGGCCACATTCTGCCAGGCAATACCCAAACGATAGATGGGATCGTGCATCAGGGTGTAGATACGGGTTTCTGTGGGAATCACCGTGGTGAAGATGCGCAATTCCTTATTGTCCAGAGTGCGAAGCATCACCTCCTCGCGCCAGTCCCCAAAAAGGTCGGCACTGATGGCTGGCGTAGCCTTGGTCCCGTTGTTAGAGCTACAGTTCTCGGCCACAAAGATGGGTTCCGTGGTTTCATTGGTCCAGTTCCACTTCGATACCGTATTGCGGTCGAGCAACTCGCGAAGCAAATCGCCATCCCACCACACAGCAAAGTTGCAGGAACGCGGATTCGTGTTCGAGATCTTTTGCCCGGCAGAATTCCACATCCCACTCATCCCGGCACCGGCAGCCCAGCATTCCGAACCTTCGTAGCGGGGGTCGATGTCAAAGGCATTGCCCCGGCCAGGGCCTTCTCCCCGGTCGCCACCCTCGGTGGCCGCAGCAACAGGAGGAACCTTCCAGTATATCTCACCAGTAGCCGCATTACGCATATTGAGTGCCGCATCACCAAAACGCTCCTGGATGTTAAACACTTCCAAGCCTGGTTTGGATGGAATATGATCGGTGAAATGCATGGCGTCAGCATGTCCCAGCCCGGTGGAGTAGAGTCCCTTGCCGTTGTGGTCAATGGCACAGGCACCGTACATAATCTCGTCACAACCATCCCCATCCACATCACCCACACTCAGGTTGTGGTTTCCTTGTCCGCGGTAAGCAGCCAACTCCGGATTGTTGTGGGTATCGAACAGCCAGCGCAGGGTGAGCTTTCCGTTTTTAAAGTCAAAAGCAGCCAGAGTAGCCCGGGAATAGTAGCCCCGGCACATCACCACACTGGGATTCTTGCCGTCCAGGTAGGCCACACAGGCCAGATAGCGCTCGGAACGGTTGCCGTTTCCGTCGCCCCATACAGCCCTGAGTTGCTCGGTAGTGGGATTCTGGGTTTCCGGATGACGTCCGGGAACGTAATCAATATTTTGGATGGCAGCTCCGGTCATCCCGTCAAAGATGGTGAGGTACTCCGGACCGCTGAGAATGTGTCCCTGCGGGCTTACCCATTTGGCATTGGGGTCCCCGATCACCTTGCCTTTCCCGTCCACCGTACCGTCAGCCGTTTTGCTCACCAGCTCAGCCTTGCCATCCCCGTCCAGGTCATACACTATGAATGGCGTGGAGTGAGCCCCCTCGCGAATGTTCTTGCCCAGGTTGATGCGCCACATAAAAGTACCATCCAGCTTGTAAGCTTCAAATTTGGTCTCCTCGGTCACGCCGGCACTTCCGCTGTCGCGGGGGCGCATCTCCTGCTTGACGATGATCTCATAGTTGCCATCTCCATCCAGGTCGGCCACAGAGCAATCCCCGGGGACATTCCCTTCGAGGGTTTGCAGAGGCACAGAAATATACTGCTGCACCGGGGTATTGGCCTTGATGGTGTACCCGTCATCCGTATTGGCTTCCCGGTTTCCGGAAACCGTTTTCACAAAATACCGGTTGTTGAGGGTAGCGTCAAAGGAGGCGTCGGTAAAATTGGTTCCTTGCTTGAGCGGAGCAGGATTAAGTTTCACTGGTGTCGCCCCGTTCACCGATTTGTACAGGTTAAAAGCAATCCCGTCAGCATCGGTACCCAACAGACGCCAGCTTACAAAAGCCTTCCCCTCTCCAAGGTTCATGGCCACCACACCCCGGTTGAGTTTCTCCATCTGTCTTTGTGCCAGACAAACATTCAGGGAGAGTAATGCCACAACGGCCAACAGGGCCGAACGCATAACAAATAGTTTTCTTCTCATAAACAGTTCGTGTTAAAAATGTCTTGCTAAAGTATGCCAATATGCGATGCTTCTGGCAATTTTAGGAATTTTTAACACTCCCCCGGGGACACACTTTCTCACTCCGGTTTGCCAAAACCGGCACTCATTCAAGTTCGTGGCGAATCGGCTCTATTTTTCTACTTTATGCAACTCCTCGCCCCGGTCCTTCTCCAGATTTAAACCGTAATATTCCTCAGACTCCTGCAACTCCAGATGAAGCCCCGGAGTGTAGTCCAGAGAAACGGTCACCCCGCTCATCCGGGCACCGAGCAGATGCCCTCCTTTGTCCCTGCCTTCCGAAAGAAAATGCAGATGATATCCGGGAACATTCACTCCGGCCACAAAGCCCGGAAGCCGGAATCCGACCAGAACACCTCTGGCCTGCTGATATTCAAACTCCGACTGGTTGGCAACAATCTCCACCAGCTGGATATAGGGTTTCTGCTGCGCGGGGACACTCCTTGCCTTGAGGTAAGGGAATGTGCCCTCTACTTTGAGGGCATAGAGAATATTGTTACTGGGCAGGATGCTGTCCACTAAGGCATAGAAAGCTTCAAGGCTGAGGGTATCGTTAATGGAGAAGGTGGTGTCGGCATCAAAAAAGGTAACGGCGGCGAAAGGCGTGGTGAGAGAATCCGCAACGGGATAAACGGCGCCGTCCGATTTAATCTGATAGAACTGACCATCCAGAGCCACCATCTCCCCATCCAGCGACTGGAAAGTACCAATACCAAAATCCCCGTGTTTCTTGAGATCTGTAAAGGACATCCGGCCATCGTACACTCCAGCCAGCAAGGCATCGATGGTTGCCGTCTGGAAGACCACCTCCCGCTCTGCACCGGACACAGCAGCGTCGGAGGGTGACTGAGCCACTTGCCCGGTACAACCCAGCAAAAGCGAGGAGCCCAGGAGCAGTGCGCCGGCACACCGGGAAACATTCAGGAATCCGAAAGCACGGAGCCCCGGGAAAATACGGAGGAATGATTTCATAATCGTGTTGTAATGATTTGCATCCCAAAATTAGAGGAAAAGCATGAGTTTCTGCCCCATGTATCAAAAAAATCCCTGCAAGGAGTGCCTTGCAGGGATTTCCGAAGAGGTTTCTGGCGGATTCGAACCGCCGTAGGAGGTTTTGCAGACCTCTGCCTAGCCACTCGGCCAAGAAACCAAAGAGCGGCAAAGATAGCATTTAATTCCAAATTCACAAAGGCAACGATGCAGGGCAACACGGACCCTGAAACATCATCAGCCAATCTGGCCGACTACTACTACATAGTTCTTGCCGTACTTACGGGCACACTTGGGGCAGGTGGTGTACCACATATACATTTTCCTGAGTTCATAACCCCTGCTGGCCGCGAGGGCGTTGAAGTCCTTGCACCACTTTCCGGACTCTTTGAAATTCCCCTCATAGACCTTGCTGAAATAACGTCCGGTAAGCGAAGTGTTCTGTGCTCCTGGCACCTCCCGGTCTGTTCCCACATAGATGTCCATATTCCAGGGGGAAGTATGGTCAGAAAGGCAAACATTATCCGGAGTGGACGCTCCGGCCTGTTCCATCAGGCCAAAAAGCCTCCGGATTACCTTCCCAAAGTTCAGGGGCATAAACATAAAGGTACACACCCTGTCCTTCACAAATGTTTTGTTTTTCCAGGAAAACTCCTGAGCATCCCAGGGAGCAGGCTCGAACCGGGGACAACATTCCAGATTCTGATCGTTCATATTACTGCGTTTTAGATGGTTTGGAAATAACTGACTGTGTCAGATGAACTCGAATTTCTTCCAAAAGCGTTTCGGAAGAGCGACTCTTAGAGGAATAGTAGATATCACGCCCTTTCTTGCGGACAATCCGGATAAAAGGCCTCGCGTCCGTATCCACAATTAATTTAATCACTTCCCCACTCCTGGTTTTGAAATAGCCTTTTTTCACCGGGCCCAGGGCATACCCGTTGGTTTTCCACTTCAGGGATGGCAACCGGTCAACCAACTGCACCGAGTCAATGTCCGATGAAGCAACTTCCTCCCCGTACCATCCCCGGATTGTCATCGTATTCTGACCAAAAATCACCGGATTGTCCCGGCCTCCTACTACAAACAAGACCCCCACCAGCATCAGGCAACCAATCAGCCCATACAACGCCAGACGCTCCTTCCTTCGCTGGCTTTCAGGCGAGTAGCGCATCCCCTTCCAGAGAAACACCATATATGCGGTGAGCGGATATACCGCGATGAAGACAGCACTGGCAGACTGGGACACCCAAAGATGCAGCACAAGGCCTGCAACCATGAACGTAGTCCCGAGAAAGACATGAAACCTGCGAAAGAAAGGAATGTAAGCATCCAAATCCATCTTCTCGCGTTCCGCCCGGCTCATCATATTGTATCCCGAGAGCAGATACCGGGCGTTCTTTTTGTTGAGCAGGAAGCCCAAACCAAGGAACAAGACACCAAGAGCCACAATCACAACAATCATACGGAACTCATTTTCAATATGGTTTCACCGACCAAAGATAAGAAACCTGTTGGTTTGATGTTCTGTTCATTCATTTTTTCGTGTGCTTAGAATAAGCAAGATTTATTTGCATCTTTGGGCTGTGATTCAAACCAATTTATACCCCCGTTCCATATGCATCTCCCCGTCGTTTTCTGGCGAAACCGCTCCGTGAATCTGGTGTCCTTCGGCCTCTTTGCCTCAGTCGGTTCCATGCTGGGAACCTTGGTGAGCTTCTATTATCTGTTTGCAAACGGAGTGGATATCAGCCAGGTAGGCTGGCAGATCGCACTGACCACAACCGGCTTTAATCTACTGTTTGCCAAGCTGTTCGTTGGGTATTCCGTGGGTATGAAGTCCTACCTGAAAGACATCACCCACAATCTCAACCAAACCAGCTTTCATCAACAAGGGGGAGTCATCGGGTTTATCCTGAGCATCATTTTGCTCCACTACTGGCTCGGCATCCCTGTCACCCTGCTTGGGGACACAGCATGTCTGGGCGGGATACTAATCGTGGCCATCGGACGCATCGGTTGCTTTAACTATGGTTGCTGCACAGGTATCGTTGCACATGGAAGCACCGGACGTCCCTACACAGACCCTGAAGCCCGCATCTGCCGCGACCACCCGGAGCTGCTCAACACCCCTCTGATTCCTGTTCAATTATATGCTGCAGCCATTGATATATTCATCTTTGGACTCTGTTGCCTGGCATGGTTATTCTTCCACTATTCAGGGTTGATTATGACCGTGTTCTTTGTGGGACTGAACCTCAAAAGGATTGCCATCCAGCCCTACCGGTTTAAATCCTCCTCCAACAAACTGCCTTACCGGTGGGTTGCCTTTGGGCTCATCCTCTTCTTTGCGGCTGCCTCGCTGTTCTTCAACTATTCTGGCGAACAATTTTTTGCCCCGATGCCCCCTGCCCTTTTCTCAGGCCCCCTGTTCGGGCAATTTCTCCTGGACAGCCCGGTACCCCTGAGCGCCATCTTTGTCACCGGAGTCATTAACTTCCTTGCATATGGCATCCACGGACGCCGCCTGGGCACCCACTTCAACCTAAACACAGAGCACTCCTGAGCACTCCTGAGCACACCGGGACATGGATGCCTCAGGCCACAATTCCAAACACGAACACACCTGAACACACCTGTCATCAATGTTCACCCTGAAATTACACCGCATTCCCCTCCATCTACTGTGGATCATGGCCCTGCTCGAAGGCATCACGGTCCCCATGGTGGCTGGCCTGCCCAGGTGGATTCCGCTCGAAACCAAGTCGGTCTGGCAGGGTGCTGTGGTGGGTTTTCTGGGGCTGGTAGTGCTGCTCATCATTCTGAACCGCATCCTGCCCCGATTGCGTGTCCCCCTTGGAGAAGACACCCTCACGGGCATCTCGGTGCTGCCCGCTGCCTTGTGGAACATGCTGTTGCTGGCCCTGATCTTTGGCATTCAAAAGTTGGCTGGATTGCTTCACATCGGGAACTGGGTGCTGCATTATGCCCTCTCGGGGTTCCTTTCCGTTGGAGGGGCCGTGCTGATTACGCTGTTGCTGTATCAGGCCCTCAGCCCTCACCTGGACTGGCTGAACATCCACATCAAATCTACGGGGAAAAGCTATACACTGCGACGCACTCCGGTCGCCCTGATGGCCCTGTTGGGAGGCATCTACGAAGGCTGCGCCTTACCCATCATTCTGCTGTGGCAGAAAGCCTCTGTCCATGTTCCGCTCACCGCTGCCGTCACAGGCATTCTGGGAGGACTGGCAGGCTGTATGATCGTACTGCTGCTCTACAACGGCATTCTACGCAAGGGCCTCTTTATTGGGTTGGCCGAGGATTAGTTCAGGGAGCGAAGGAGTTTTAGCAGCATGGCAGGATTGGGTACGTTGAATCTGGCTACAGAGGGACAAAACCCTACCCTGATAGTGAAGGCCTCCGCAGGCATGGCCTGAAACAAAAATTCATCGGTCTTGTCGTCTCCGGCAGCCAGTACAAAATCAAAATTGCGGTTACCCATCAGGGTTGCCGCCGCAACCCGTTTGTTGTATCTGCGGCTCTTAATCTCCACGACTTTGTGACCTTCCAGAATCTCAAGGTCGGAGTTGTGCCTGATGAGTTCCGAAAGATCATCCTGTAGTTCATGCAAACGTAACTGCGCAAAATCCAGTTCCGTATTCCTGTAATGCCAGGCCAGACTGCCCGACTTCTCCTCGATGAAAGTACCGGCACAACGGTTCACATACTCAGCAAGAATCTGCCGCACCGACTCTTTCCACGACTCATCGGCCCGAACGGTCCTGATCCAATCCTTATCGGGATGTTTCACAAAGTAGCCATGCTCGGCCACCAGAGTTACCGGGGCGTCCTGAAACTGCTGCTGTAAAAAATCCTTGTCCCGGCCACTGATGATCACCACCCGGTTGCACGGGTCAGCGGACAATCTCCGAATCAGATCCAGCGTGTTCTTCTGGATGGTGGCCAACTCCGGCCGCCTCACCAGAGACACCAGGGTGCCATCATAGTCCAAAAACAGAATCCTATGTGAAGCCGCCTGATAGCTTTGCACCATCCTCGACGTGATTTCACGGTTCACCAAACGGACACTCAGTTGCTTCTGGCGACCAATAATCTCATAGGTCTGGGAGAAAAAGCCCGAGGCCCAGGTGAACACATTGCAGTGCGCCAGACGCTCCTGCATCCGTAAGATACGCGCCTCCTTTTCAACAGGGCTCATCTCGAGGGCCGTAGCGATGGCACAGGCAACTTCGTGGTGGTCCGCAGGGTTGATAATCAGCGCCTCGTTCATTTCCGCAGCGGCACCCGCCATCTCACTCAATATCAGCACACCCTTCTGCTCCGTCTGGCATGCCACATATTCTTTTGCCACCAGATTCATTCCATCGCGCAAGGGGGTGATGAGCGCCACATCACTGGCATTATACAAAGCTACCAGCTCAGCAAAGGGTAAGGATTTGTATTGATAGATGACAGGACGCCACGAAAGAGTGCTGTATTTCCCGTTAATCCGTCCCACCGTTGACTCTATCTCTTTCTTCATCTTTTTGTATTTCTCAATATTGGCCCGGGACGGAACCACCACCATATTAAACGTCACCCGGGTATGCCATTCAGCGTGCTCCTCAAGAAACGCTTCAAATCCTTGCAGCCGAAGCAGCAAGCCCTTGGTGTAATCCAACCGGTCCACTGAAAAAACAAGTTTCTGCCCCCCGAGGGCGTGAACTATCTTGGCACGCGCGGCCACAACCTCATGCAACGAAGTTGCATCGTGGAATTTATGGTAATCGATGCCGATGGGAAAGGCATCGGCCTTAACAATGCGGTCCGCCGTGAACAGCACATTCTGGTGGCACTCGAATCCGGTAGCACGTTTGACACACTTGATAAAGTGCTGGGTGTAATCATGGGTGTGAAAACCTACCAAGTCAGCCCCCAGCATCCCCTGAACAATAGCCTCACGCCAAATCCGGGGTAGCAGCCTGAATACTTCAAACGAAGGGAAGGGAATGTGCAGAAAGAAACCTATCGGGGCTTCCGGAATCCTTTCGCGAATCATTTGAGGGAGCAACATCAGATGATAATCGTGCACCCATATATAGTCGCCAGGGCGGTACCTGGACACAATCTGTTCACAAAACAGGGCATTGGCTTCCCGATAGGCTTCAAAATAAGCCGGGTTAAAAATGCAGTAGGTAGAGAAATAATGAAATAACGGCCAGATAAGGTCGTTAGAAAACCCACCATAGAACTGATCGTTCAACTTTCGGTTTAACCGTACAGGCTCAAGATCAAAACGATCGTTCTCCCACTCCGCGGGAGCCACGTCAACGGGAATATTATCGGCGATGCCTGTCCACACAATCTTTTCGGTCATTCCGGCCTCCTGGTCCGATCGCATTCGCTCGGACAAAGAGAGAACGGCCGAGACCAGGCCTCCGGAATTCTGCACAGCCTTAAACCCTGATGTTGTACGGGTAAACTTAAAGGGCAGACGGTAGGACGCAATCACCAAGCGTCTGAATGGATGTTCTTTTGAATACATTCTGTTGATAAGTAGTTATGGTTTGATAAAACGGGAGGCATATTGTTCTTCGGAAAACAGAATCGCCGTGTTGATCAAGGCCAGGTGAGAATAGGCCTGTGGGAAATTTCCAAGTAGCCGTTTCGTGCTGAAATCAATATCCTCACTGAACAGGCCCAGATGATTTCCGCAGGCCAGCAGTTGGTCAAAAATCTCCCGGGCCTCCTCCTTGCAGCCAATCCGGAAAAGTGCCTGGATAAGCCAGAATGTGCATATCGTGAACGATGAGGTAGGCCGGCCGAAATCATCCTCATTGACATACCGGTACATCAGTCCGTTGTGAAACAAATCCTCCTTAATCTTCCTGACAGAGCTTCTGTATCGGACATCCTCATACGAAATAAAACCATATTCGGCCATAAGCAACAACGAAGCATCCACATGGGTATTGTCGTACGTCTGTGTAAAGGTATGCAACGACTCGTTCCAGCCATGCAGCATCACCTCATCATGGATCTCATCGGCAACCTGTCGCCAGCGAACCGCTGTCTGCTTTTTCCGCAGCAAGAGGGCAATTTTGGTCGCCCGGTCCATGGCCACCCAACTCATCACCTTAGAAGAAACAAAATGCCGGTCCCGTTCCCGAATCTCCCAGATACCCCTGTCAGGATTTCTCCAGGCTTCAGAAACCGTTCCCGCGATATTCTGCACAATCTCCCACATTTCTTCAATATCATCAAGCGTACCCGGGAAATACTTGTAATACTTGGAGATCACATCCAGCAAATAGCCAAAAACATCGTGCTGTCGCTGATGGTAGGCAGCATTGCCTATACGAACGGGTTTGGATCCAGCATAGCCGGAAAGATGAGGCAAGTCCGACTCGTGCAGGTCTCGCTCTCCCCGGATGCCGTACATGATTTGGAAACGGTCCTGCTTGGATTTCAGAATATGCTTGATGTACCCCAGAAAACGCTGGGCCGCATGAGCATGCCCCATCCGGAGCAGGGTATCCATAGACATAGAAGCATCGCGCAACCAGCAAAACCTGTAATCCCAGTTCCGGACCTCCCCGATGGTCTCGGGAATGCTGGTGGTGAGTGCGGCCAATATAGCACCGGTAGGCTGATAGGTCATCAGCTTCAATATCAGCAGACTCCGCAGAATCTCCTCGGTGTATAGCTCAAACTTCCTGGAACGATTCGTCCAGTTGAGCCAATAGACCTTGGTGCGCTGATATTCCAGATACACCCGGTTCAGATCAATGGTGACCAGCTTCTGGGTATAAGACAAGACCAGAAAGTGCTGGGCATCCACTGCCAGTTCTGTGTCATCGAGAATATCCTGAAGCGGGAAACTGGAATATAGATAGATGCAGTCCGAGGGATGCAACTCTGAATAGGATCGGATGTAGGGTTCCTCCACCTGATGCGCCACTGTGTCCCGGGCGTAATTCAGGGCCGGATAGTATCTCACCCTCAGCATCGGCTTTCCCGACAAGGGCCGTATGTATCTGTATATCTCCGAAGGTGTAAAATAATCCTCAACACCGGTACGATAACAAGGCATGAAATCAATGACTTCAAAGGCCCCTTTGGGAGAGCGAAACTGAGTACACAGAATATTGGTGCGATTCAGATATTTCTGGGAAACCTCACATACTTCATCCGTCTCAATGCCAAAATACCCGCCCTGCTGCTCATCCAGAATTCGCGCAAAAACCGAAGACGAATCGAAATCAGGGAGACAACACCAGTCAATACTACCCTTTTCGGACACCAGGGCAGCACTCCGGCCATTGCCAATGACGCCATAGTTCAGGTTATCCATTCTCCCAATATACGCTAATTGCGGGAAATATCAAAATCACCAGGCAGTTGCCATCATTATGTCATTGACGATATGTATCAGTGGAACCTTAGTAGTCCATAGCGTCCTGATAGGCTCTGTCTGTTCCCCGTATATAATCCAGAAATTCAACGGGAACCTCAATGTCCGGGATGTAGCGGTCCCCCTGTCGGGAATCTGACGGGAAATACTTGGTGGAGCAGGCAACCTTCAACCCGGAATGGGGTAAGAGAAAACTCCTGGTATCTCCATAGGAACCGATTGGTTGCGAAGGAGATTCCCCCACAGTGATTGCATGAGTGAAATTCTTGAAATCCAACGTATTCAGGAATGCCGACGAAAAGGTCCCCCGGTCAATCAGGACGAAGATCTTCCCCTGTTGATTGATGACCTTATTCCTGGCAATCTTCCTAATCAGACTGGTTCCCTGATGACTGCTTCCTCCCCCGTTTTCGCGCAAATCAAACACCAGCTTTTTCACAGGAAGATGCTTTAAATCCTTCCGGACAGTCATGCTGAACTTGTGAAAGGATGGGACGGACCAAATGTCACGAGGTTCAAATAAAAAATATTTGATGAAGAAATTCATCAGGCGCGAGGCACACCGTTTGTACCGGACATAATACACACTGTCATCCTCCTGAAACTCTTGCCAAAAGAAATCATTCTCCGGCCTGAAGAACGGATACCGCTCCCCCGGTAACGATGCCTTCACAGATTTTTGCTTCATGGTCTGAAAGTCCCGGACAGAAAACCTGAACTCCCGTACCATCCCGGAAGTGTCCTGACATTGATACAAGAAAGTGTTCCCCAGTACAAAACCAAAGTGTCTGAGCGCAATCAGGTTTGACAAATACCGTGGCATTCTGTTCCGGAACATAGATGAATTGTCGCACACCTCCAGCAATGCCAGGCTGTCCAGAATCGAGCCGATTTCAAACCCGTTGATCGAAAGAATCTTCATGTGGAGCATCTCGGGGATGCCCTCGGTGATGTACACTCCATCGGCGAAAAAACGGGTATTTACAGGTAGCCGCTCGGAGGAACTGACAGGAAAGGAGATGGAAGTATGCGAGTCCCCGATCCTTGCCACCAAACGCTGTAAGCCAACCAAAATATTGTTTTTACTGAGGGTATCCAGATGAGAAACCAGTTGGTCCATTTCCCGATTGAATTCCTCCGGCGACATTGAGAAAAACAAATTGACGTGTTTCCTGGGCAACTCCCTCCTGAGGAACTCCAAGTCTTCGCGCCACTGCTGCGTCGTCTGCGCCTGCACAAAGGCCCCGCAAAACAGCCCCCAAAAGACCACAACCAAAAAAAGTTTCCCCATCATAGATCTATAAAATCAACTGTTGGCGCACGGCGTTCATTCGCTCCAAAAGTACTGATTTTCACGTATTCAACCGACAGATGAATCGTGAGCCAGAATATGAATTATATTTGCCTTTACAACACATTATTTCAACCCTGATGGGTGCAACTGCATGAGTTTATGTAGCCATCACAACAACCACTTTAAAAACACCATTATGTTATCAAAAAAACTTTTTTCAATCATTTGGATATCAGTGGCTATGGTATCCCTTAACTCGGTTTTTGCCCAGATTCCTGATCAGCCGGACGCAAACATCGCCGGCATTCCGGTCAACTACACCGAAGCAAAGGTGGGGGTCATCAAACTGCCCGATGTGCTCACCACATTTGATGGCAAGCCGGTAACCACCGCAAAAATGTGGAACAATGTGCGCCGCCCGGAGCTGCTGAAATACATCGAGAGTGAGTATTACGGACGTGTCCCCAAAACGGCACCTAAAGTGATCTGGGTAGTGGACACGGTCGATTCGAAAGCTCTGGGAGGCAAAGCCATCATGAAAAAACTGTCCGGGCACATGGGTAGTCCCACCGCCCCTGCGATTGATGTTACCCTTTATACTCCGGCAAATGCCACCAAACCGGTTCCCGTTCTGACCAACCTCAGCTTTAGCTTTGGTGGTGGACGTATGGGGGCACCCCGACCCGGTGCAACAGCTCCCGCCACTCCTGTGGTACGGCCAGGCTCTCCGGAGTATTTTATCGAAAATGGATATGGGTATGCTGTGATTAATTACAGCAGCATTGAAACAGATACACAGAATCAACCCAATCTGAATATTGCCCGTAAGCTTGGGCTTGCTCCTGGTCAGACTGCTCCTGCTCCCGACGAATGGGGTTCCATTGCTGCCTGGGCATGGGGTATCAGCCGTTTGATGGATTATTATGAAACCGACAAGGCCGTGGATGCCAAACGTATTGCCATTACCGGCACGTCGCGCTTAGGGAAGACCGTAACCTGGGCCGGGGCAAACGATCAGAGAATTGCGCTGGTGATCGCCTGCTGCGGTGGTGAAGGGGGCGCTGCTCTGGCACGCCGCAACTACGGAGAAACCGTTGCCCACTTGGTTGCCCCTTCGCGTTATCCCTACCAGTTCGCAGGGAATTACCAAAAGTACGCTGCTGACCCAAATACGAGCAAGGTGGACACACATTGTCTGGTTGCCCTCATGGCACCAAGACCCATTCTGCTCTCCACTGGTCTTACGGATGGCTGGTCAGACCCTCACGGTGAGTTCCTTGCTGCCGTTGCCGCAACCCCTGTGTTCAAACTTCTAGGCAAGAAAGGCATTGAAAGTGATAAGTACGCCAACGTTGGCGAAATGGTGGGCAACGACCTGTCCTTCCTTATGGTCAATGGCGGACATGGCGCCACCGACTGGAATCTCTGGATGAAGTTTATGAATACCCATCTCAAAGGTGAATAGCCGATTTTCGGTTTAAGCTGTTTGATGGTAGCTTTTTGACAAATGCCCGATTCTTTCCGTACCCCCGGGGGTTCCCCAACCCATTTCGGAGTACACGAAGGAATCGGGCTTTCTCAATTTAGTAGTTAAGGCCAAAAGCCCATAACGGGACAACATTGAGGTACCCATACTCAATATCATCTTTAACCACAAACGATGTGTTGTCTCTTTCCAGTTGGTGTTGCTGCTTGTTTTTCCCACCCACATCAAAAGTATATGGGCCTATTGCAAAATCGGCACTACCCGATGAGATCACAGGGTTTCTCACGCGCATTTGATTATAGAAAAACGTTTCTCTAAGGTTTCCCACATTTGATGAATGGGCAGCCAAATTATAAAGGATATTTGTATTATCTAAATACACCTTATCGACCTTGCCCAATCCACGAATACCGCCGGTTTCACTACGTAACTGCCCAATCAGCCCTGCTTTTTCCATATAAGCAAAATAGTCGTCAAGGGAATTCCGGCTCACCCCAATCATTACAGCAATCTTGGAGAAATTGGGTTTGAAAGGAACACTCTCCGCAATAATGGTAAGCAATCGCTTCAACTTACGACCGGTACCCACATTCAGGTTGGCGTATTGAGGAATATCCGTTTCCAGAGTTTGAACAATGATTTGGCCCAAACGCAAATCCATTTCGCCTTCCACCCCATAAGGATAATATCCGCGCCTGAGATAATCCTGAAACAAGGGAAGCGGATGTTCCATTCCAGACAACTTAACCTCATTCCGGACAATCTGCTCCAACGAATACACAGGAATCTCTGTGCCATGAAACAGCTTCAGATACTCCCGGAATGAAAGCCCATACAGGGTATATATGAGTGCACGGCGGCTCAGATCAGCAGACCCTCTGAGAATATCAAGCACCGAAGATCCGGTGAATACAACTTTCAAGGCAGGGAATGAGTCGTAAATATTTTTCAATTCACGCGACCAGTCTGGGTAAAGATGGATTTCATCAATAAACAGATATTCCCCCGAGTTTTTGCAGAACTGATCCGCCAAATCCACCAGACTGTTATCAGAAAAATACATATCGTCTGCCGATACATACAATGCCTTGCCCTTGTCGAGACGCTCCTTAATGAATTGCAGAATCAGGGTCGTTTTTCCAACACCACGAGCACCAATAATCCCCACCATACGACTACTCCAGGAGACCTCATCGAACAAATAGCGTTTAAAGTCGATGGATGTATTCTGTAAAAGTGTTTCAAATTTCTGGTATAGGTTTCTCATAGCCTGCAACGAATTCAGAGCAAATATACAAAATTGCACAACAGAATCAACAATTTTTCGAAATTTTGCTCAACGAAAAGTGCAACACCTATAAAATTTTCATTTTCAATGCCTTGAAGAACGAGCTCTTATAACTCTCCGAAATCGGGATCAACTCCTTCCCTATGCGTATCCGGCAACGTTCAATATGCTCAATCTTCGAGACTGAAACCACATAAGAATTGTGCACTCTTTGAAAATCAACTGGTGGCAATGATTCAAGCAGATTCTTAAACGTTTGCAAGGTCATAATCTTCCTATCCACAGTATGGATCTGCAAATAATCCTTCATGCCCTGAATGAACAGGATGTCCTTAAGTGCCACCCTTTCCATCCGGTACTCCGTTTTCACAAAAAGGAACTCATTCGCTACACCACCCCGCAATCCGTTCATTAGGGTATACACCTTATCAGCAGACTTCAAAAACCGCTCAAACGGGAACGGCTTGAGCAGATAATCCACAACATCCAGCTCATACCCCTTCAAAGCGTACTCGTCGTATGCCGAGGTGATGATTACCTTAGGCTTGCTTTGAAGTGACTCCAGAAACTGGATTCCTGAGAGTTGCTTCATTCGGATATCCAGAAATATCAGGTCCACAGAATTCTTCTTAAGAAACCCTATGGCATCCACTGCATTGTTGAAAACGTCCAACAAGTTAAGATAATCCACCTGCCCGATAAATTCCTTTATCTTTTTGAGGGCAAGCGGCTCGTCATCAATAGCGATGCAATTAATTCTCATTGAGTTCTATCTCCAGATGCACTTTGAAAACCGTATCCTCCGGATGGATGGACAAACGATACCTGTTCTTATAAATCAAATCTAAGCGTTTTTTTACTGTTTCTAACCCAATGCCATGCATTTTGTCTTTTTCAGCCTCAAACTTATCATAGTGGTTCTCACACACAAAACTGAGTTTTCTGTTTTCGATGCGGATATCAATAATGATCCCGTTTTCCAAAACTGAGTCAACAGAGTGCTTGAAAGCGTTCTCCACAAAAGGGATCATCATCATGGGAGCAATCATCATTCCCCGATATTCCCCGGTTACCGAATAGTTGAGAAACTTCTCATTCTTCAGCCTCAGTCGTTCGAGGGACAAATAGTTCTCCAGATGCTCCACCTCTTTGCTCACTTCCACAAAATCACTCTTTGCATCCCCCAGCATATACCGCATCATGTCCGAAAGCTTCACCAGTGACTCCGAGGCCTTGGCCTGATTGTCATGAATCAGGGCATCAATATTGTGCAAAGTATTGAATAAAAAGTGGGGATTTATCTGCGTCTTAAGCAATGCCAGGTTGCTTTCGACATTCGTCTTCTCCAACAGCATCAGTTCATTCCGTTTCCTGAACCAGTCAATGGCGAACCGGAACAAACATCCGATGGAAATCCATGCTATCAATTTAGGAACGGGTACCAAGGCATACGCGAATGCCTTTTCTGAAATTATATAGAGAAGAACATAGGCCGAAACAATTGCCAATAATGAGGGAAACAAAGTCTTCCGGCTCCACCTGATACCCATGACGCCCAGATACCCAAGATAAAAAAACACGGGCGCAAGCAAGCCGGAATAATACAACACTGTACCAAACTCGCCAGCATCCAGGAAATATATGGCAACCCTGTTAATAAACACGGTAGCCAGCAATGCTACCCAGAAAATGATGTGAATGGAAAGGACAACGGACTTTTTCATATTCGTAATGATTGGTTAAACATACGCCCAAAAGTCCACCAAACAAACATGCTGTCAAAATCTATTATATCCTTTGGAAAATTCTCCCGATGCCTTCAACGACTTCACCGATGACTTTCGGAACTACGTTACTTGAATTTTAGCGAATAGAACGCCGGCGTTGCCAACTCCATCAAGTGATCCGGGTCATCGGACATAAAAAAAACATATGCATCCGCACAGTCATTCTTATGGATTGCTATCATCATGCAATATTTGTACCCCATTCCAAAGGACTTACCCACCTCCACAAATGTAGTCGCACCCCAATCAGCGTTAAAATCCTGTTGAACGGAAGCCTTGTCAAATTCCATACTCTCTTGAAATTTGCCACCAGAAATATTCATGGCAATAGCCTGAAACAAAGCGGAGTATGAATTATTAGGATCTACCAGAACTTCGCCCGAATTGTTGTTTTTCTCGCGCTCCTTATACCGGTCTATCATGGCCCCAAGTGGACGAACCGCATATCGGACCTCAAACTTTTTGTCGGGATACTTAATCGCATGATCGTAGTGCATCTGGTCATTCTCTACTACCGCAGCCTCCACCAGTCCATCGGGCATTCGGAACATCATCTTAGCCTCTGAAAGCAAGACCGCAAAGGTCATTGTGGATTTGGTGTCTGCGGAATATGCTGTAAATGCTGGGAACAAGAAAAGCAATAACAGCAACGAGCGCACTCTGTTTATCATAAAAAGTTGACTTATGGTTTATTGACTACTGGTTCAGATCCTCTTACTGATCTTAGGCTGTTTCAACAGCAGTTTACCTGCCAGTTGCGAAACAACCCACTCCTCGGCAATCTTATCTTCTTCAAACCGGCTCACAACCATTTCCTTCCATACAACTTTCTTATCGGATGCAGGAATGCCCATCAGGTTCGCTTTATGGGTGCCCTGCAATGTGCGTTGCCAGGCTATGGTGTTCCCATCATGGACAAGGAACTCAACGTTTTTCACCGAAAGATCCGGCAATGCCTTCCGAATCTGTCTGGCATACCGCTTAATAAAATCATGCCCCTTATAGTCCTTATCATCGGAATGTGCGAGGTAATCAGCAGTAAAGAATTCCTCCACTACATCCAGATTGCCCTGAGCAACAACCTGGGCGTTGGCGTTCCTGATATGTGCTTCTTTGTTCATCGTGCATTTATTAGAAACTCATTTCGATCTTTTCTTTGTCCTGAATTTTGGTTTTGGCGGTGGCAGTTCATGCAATGATACGTTCACAAGTTCGCTCAACCATTGACTGTCTTCAAGCCCGTCCTCAATCAGGAAACTCGGTTTTGCACCCGGATAAGCCGGGGCTTCCACCGGACAACCAATAAAACTCCTTCCCGCCTGAGTCGGTTTGATGAACAGTTTGTTGTCACAGATGAGTCCAAAGATCTTTCCGTCCGCATAAATGCCATATTCTCCGAACATCTTTCTGGAGGTAATCTCTCCGGCTCCTTGAATCTGATCAACGATGAAATCTACAAAACTCTGACTTGAAGCCATTGAAAGTCAACTATCTAAAATTCCACTTTGAGTTATCACTGTTCATGTCAAAAACAGCAAGTGTTGGGGTGCTGTCTCCGGCAGAAACCAACGCGAGTTTCTCGTTTGAATGGGGCACAACCTTTGGCATTATTCTGTACGTTCCATCAGTGAGTTGATCAATACGCCACAGTTGTTCAGGAGCACCGGTAAACTTCGGGACCGATACTACTTCGGCCTCCGCGGTAGCCGCCAACGCCCGTTCGGTTCCTTCGATGACTATCTTGTAAAACGGGCCCCCTAAATATCCGCCAGCCTCGGGAACAGCGGTGATGGTCCATCTCTGATGCGGGCGAAACATGTAATCGCCGATCCGGACACCGATATTTCCTTTAGGCCATCCATCAATCACATCGGCCAGTTCCTGCGAAGGAACTGGCTTCACCGGCTCTTCGGAACGTCCAAATCCGCGCATACCCCCTGCCATCCGCACAAAATCAACCACCAATTCCAGAGCATACCCTCTCCGCTCGGACTCAATCTCATAAGTTCCCTCTTTGAAATTATCGCCTGCAACCGGCCATCCGTTTTTCCACAGCAATGGACGAATACCCAATACGCTACGGCCACCCTGATCCAGGTCGGCTTCATAATGACACGACATCTTTTCGACTCCGTCTTCAAGAATAACACGACCGAAGTGACCAGGCCCGACAACTCTTCGGCCAGCGGCAACCACCATCTTGCCGCCACCTTTCAACATATCCCGGCCCATATTGTCGAGGTAGGGGCCCGTTACTTTTCTGGAGCGCCCAACCACGATGTTGTAGGTAGAGTTTGCCCCGTCACAACATGTTCCGTGTGTTCCCAGCAGATAATACCACCCATCACGATACTCCAGATCAGTAGCCTCACAATCAATGGCAATATCCAAGGCTTTGTTGCCTTCAACACGCTTCCCCGTTTTGGGATCGAGCTCCACAAGACGAATAAACCCAAAATAAGTACCATAAGAACACCACAGCCGTCCGTCGGTGGGATCCAAAAGCAGCCCGGGGTCAATCGCATCATTGTCTTCAAAACCATCGGACTGAGCCACAACAACCGGATCGGAAAACTTGAAATCGGGAGCTTGAGGGTCAAGTGTTTTGTTCCACATAGTAAGAATCTTCCCGTTATGTCCGCCTCCCAAACCACCACCGGTGGCTCCATACACTACAAGATAGCGATCGCCAATTTTTATGGCATCCGGGGCAGCTCCACCGCCAGGTCGTACAGCGCCGGTATTCCATGTCCAACCATCCTGGGATATCAACCCGCCACCTCCCGTGCCGAAGGTGTAATACTTACCGTCGCATTCCATAATGGTGGACGGATCGTGAATGAACGGCTTCCCCACTTGTGCCATCCCAGTTGCCGCGAACAACAATGACAACAGCACCGTTGTTCCTTGTATCTTAAAATTTGATTTCATCATCCAAATCTCCTTTTTACTCACAACTAATACTGATATTCTTCACCGGCATCCCTTCCTCATCGAGGAAACGAACGCAGAAATCACTCATTCCGGGGCCGTTGATCACCACACCACGGATAATATTCCGCCCCTTGTTTAGAGTCAGGCGGGCAGAAACACAGTCGTCCATCACCATGCGCCTGTCTCCGGAGAGCAGCACTGTCTCCTTCCCATTTAGCCACCACATAGATGCGGCATTGGAGCCCACAGCCATCCTGACATTCTTTATTTCCTGCGGACAGTTAACGACGGTAACGGCCCAGAAGATTACCCCGTATTCGGGTTTGTTCAGACCGTAGGCAAACCGGAACAACTTCACATTGAAATTCTTACTATCCAATGCATGCCAGGTCAGTTCCCTGCCGGACACGTTCACCTTTTCACCATGTTTTGGAAGCACAGTAAACTGGTTTGGGAAGTACAGCGTATCAAAAACCTTCCTCAGATAGCTGTCCGTGAAAACAGTATTACTGCGGTTCTGCTTGACAATGGGTTCCAGAAGCAACCAGCGCTGGATGAATCCATCAGCATCCGGAGCCTTTGCTGTTTTTGTGGCTGGAACAAAATATTGCGCGATGCTTCGTAGCGTATCGCGTTGAGAGGATCCGCCCGCCGGGCGCCCCGATAATGGAGGTTGCGCATGCAACCCCACACCTGCCAGAAGGACAAAACCCAATGACAATAAGCATGCTGTGCGTTTCATATTCATGTTAGATCACCATATTTTATACCAACATTATTCAAAATATTTAAATATCTCATTCACAATTAATTGATGTCCATTCTTATTCGGGTGATTCACCTGAGCCATATAATCAGAAATACCTTCTCCCGCCTGAACCTTCTCTTTGAATAAAGAATAACTGTCAATGAGACCAACCCCATGCTCTTCAGCAAGTTTGGCAACCTGATTTCTGTGCTGTTCCAATACACTATTGGGTTCCAGAATATTGAATCTTTGATCGGGAGACGGGGTCATCAGCAGCACCTTAACGTTAGTCTCCAGAGCTTTCCTGATCATTTCATCCCACGCCTGACGCGATTTTTCGAATCCAACGCTCACATCATTCAAAGAATAATCTATAAAAAGAATGTCCGGTTTGTGCGTCAACACATCCGAGACAAACCGCTCCGCACCTTGGACTGAATTCTCTCCCCCAATGGAGGTAACTATCACATTAATCACGGCATAAGGATAGCGCTCCTTAAGCCTTTTGAGCAACAGATACGGATAAGAATCGAAGGTATTAACAACAGGCGTTCTGAAGTAGCCAGAGGGAACCGAATGACCGTGAAAGACAATGTTTATGGTCCGGTTAGCCGGCCACTTTTTCTCCAGCTCTATCTTGATATCCCTAAGATATGTTGCCTTCTCAGCAACGCCACCCACAGATAATGCACCAGACAATATCCAGAAAAGGCCGAGTAGAATTATGAATATTCGTTTCATCTTTGCAAGGATTTACCCATCAGAGTTGGCTTATTTCTGTTTGTCATGTTGAACCCATATCAGGTCCGATATATCATAGCCCATTGCCTCTGCAATCTTAAGATATTTAGCCTTTATTTCCACAGGCATATCCGTCTGGCGGGATAATAGCCATAAATACTTATGACTCTTGCCGGCAATTAGCGCATATCTGTATTCATCATCCAGGGCAATCACATTGTATCCGGAATAAAATGGTCCAAAAAAGGACACTTTCAGCATGGCAACGTCTTCCTCACCCAAAAACTTCGCCTTCCCAATTGCTTGAACCCACTCCCCCTTTGCTGAATTATATCCCTGGTTGTCAACCTTTATGGTCCCGTTCTCATTCAAAGAATACTCCGCAGTGGTATTACTCAACCCCCGTTCAAACCTAAAATCCTTTCGAGCAATCTCGTACCACTTACCAAGATACCGCTGTTTGTCAAAAGGCTTCACAGCAAAGGCTCCGTCGGGTATCGTAGCGCAGGAATACAATCCAAACATAAAAGGACAGATTATGACGAAGCAAACAAAAATCCTGAGGTTCATAATGCCCAAATTTAGTGAAAAAACCTCAGTTACAGGCCATTCTTTACATCGGTCCGAAACGGAACGGCAGGCAAACCGGAGCCATTGATCAAATTCCCAATGGTTGCATCCTTAAAGGCATAGCGTGCCACAGAGGGGTTGGTTACCTTCTCATTGTACAGCAAGATCGTCTCCCCGTCAATCGTAGCCTTCGCCGGATACCTTTTCCCATTGTCTCCGGCAATCTCAAAACCGGCCAAGACGCCCCCGTCAGAAGATCTCATCCCATCTGCGTGGTCAAACCAGATACGCAGGGAGTCCCCTTCAACCGTCATTTGGCGAAACATGGGGCCGGAAGCTTCGATGTTTTCCCCATACACCAAACTACGGGCGGCCAACTCAAACCGATGACCCACAGTTTGTTTGTTCTTAAAATGGGCATCCGTTGAATCCCCAATATCGTAAGTTACAACCATCGCGGTATTGCTCAGTTTTAAGGTTTCTGTTTGCGACTCTCTTAACACAGGCCAGTACGGATGTTTGTTCAATGTTGAAAGTTGTGCAAAGATGAACGGGAAATCACCTTGCTTCCACTCGCGCCTCCAGGCAGAAATCATGGTTGGGAACAGATACCTGTAAGGATATGCCTCCTGCTCATAGGCGTTGTTCTCCCCCTGATACCACACTACCCCTCTAATGGTGAACTTACTCACTGGCGCCACTATCCCATTGTAAATCACCGAAGGCTCGTACTTTGTCTTGCCTTCTGGCGCAATCGGTTCCCTCGGGATGGCCTCCCCCTCAGTTTTTGCTTTTTCGGCCCTGACCTTCCACGCTTCAAGACCCGCAAGATAATTCTGATACTGCTTTTGATAATCAAGCCTGAATAGCTCCCACTTCTTTATCCAAAAGTTCAGCCTTGGGTCTGCAGCAAAGTCTTTGGCAGGCGTCCATGCCTCACACCGGGTTGCGCCCCAGGAGGCATCAATCAATCCCACAGAGACTTTCAAATGGCGGTGAAGCCCCCTGGAAAAGAAATACGCGGTAGCTGACATTTCGGCCACTGTTTCGGGAGAACACAGCACCCATGTTCCGGCAATATCTGTCTGAGCCGAATCTGAAAAGCTTCTTTTGGCATCAAAGAGCCTGATCTGAGGATAATCGGCATGGGCGATCTCCTCATCCGAATTGTTTGACAGCCTCACGGAATACTCCATATTGGATTGCCCGGCAGCAAACCAAACCTCACCGATGAGAATATTATGGATAACGATGGTGTTCTTGCCGGAGACGGTCATAGAAACCGGCCTGGATGATTTCAGCGGATGCAGCCAAAGCTCCCAGTTCCCGCCCTTATCGGCAACCGCTTTGTGGGATTGATCCAGAATACGCACAGTGACTCTTTCCCCCACATCGGCTTTCCCCCAGATATGAACCGGCACCCCTTGCTGCAACACCATATTGTCGGACAACAAAGAGGGCATGGTCACCGCCCCACATACTGGCAAAATGGGAGAAAAAACCAGAAATAACGCGATGATGATATGGGAGAAACGCGTTTTGTAGTTCATAAATGTATTCCTATGTGATTATCTTGCCGCACTGGACATTAATTGCTTGTCCCCTCTGTAGGACTGATCGTTTTTGAATCAAAATTTCTCTCGACTATCCGGGCGATTCCCACAGCATGAACCAAAATAACGATCCCCACAATAATCTCAGCCAACGCCAGATAATTCACCATAAAATCCTTCGTATCTGTAACGAGCGTCTCTTCCCTTGGTGAATTATCTGGTGATTGACTTCCGGTCAGAACAGTAGTGGTGGTGTACGTTTTGTTTGTGGCTATATGATACTGAACCTCCAGAAAGTTATCGGACCCATGCAACAACATCATCATTCCAAAAACAAGAATGAGCACATGATAGATCACCAACTTATTCACGCTCAGATTAATGACACTCTCATCCTTGATGTTCAGAAGAGACAATACCTTCTCGGTCCGAAAGAGAGAAAAAAATGCCAGAACCGAAGGGAGGACAAAATTTAATATCATTGAGAATGCAACGATTTGAACGTAGGAAGTATTCATCTGACTACTCACCGAAATAGATGAAGTAAGCAGAGCTATTCCGGTAATCACCGCACTGATACCCAGGACAGCACGCCATATGGCAACCAACCCTAAGAATTTAACTGCAATCGAGATTAAGTCCGTGTTTTTCATCTCTCAATTTTGAATTGGCCGATTAAATAATCTGTAGATCCCTTGTCCCCATAAAACACCTGATAACTTCCTTCATTCAGGGAACCTATCCGGACGGCCTTACTATTTCCATCCTTCTGGCGTGATTTCGAAAGGCCGGCTATGACCTTAAGGTATATGTTGTTCCCCTCAACCTTAACATTCGTTTTCACATACGAAAGGGCGGAATTGATGGTAGCTGGTTTGACGGTCACTGAATCCAATCCCGAGACATTGCACACAACCGGTAAATAGAAACCATCCTCAGTCAACAACGGGGTTCCCGTCTTTATCCCGCCAACATCTTGAATCAATTTCCAGTCTGCTGTGACTCTGGTTATTGAATTAAAAGCAACAACCACAATGATGGCCAAAAAAGCAATAAGCCCTGATACGATCTTCATTTTCTTTTTCATAATATAAGTGTTAGCGTTTCCGATTCTTATAAGAATGATACATCAGCAATAACAAACCCTTCATCTGCAAAACCTTCCCGGACTGAAGAGTAACCACTTCAAATCTTGGAGAAAACACAACCGTCACAATAAGGACGAACAAAATGTGTCTGTCGGTGATTGCGCCATCTGTGAATAACCACAATAACCCAATGCTGAGCGTTCCGACAATCCCAAAAAACAATATCGAATAAAGGATACTCTTAAGATAAATAGTCATACTGTTCGCGATAATACTCTAACTGTCATGAAACTGTACAAGAGACCGATTAAATCATAGCGGTTGCATGCGTATGTCGGTTATTTGCGCAAATCGGTAATGAGTGCCGCCACGGATTTGAGTATCTCACTCTGAGAAATGGCATCATTGGTTCCCAATAAGGACAAATCATCACAAACCTTAACAAGCCGGGATAACAGTGGCTGACTGGAGGGGTGAGGCGACCATGTTTCCCCTGAGTTTATTGCTCCATCCTTGTCTGTTGATGAGAAAGTATACGTTGTTCCGTCTGTTCCAAGCCCAACTAATATTTCTCCGTTTGGCCCTTTCCGAATTTCCCGTTCTTTTTCTTTAGCTTGTTCTGCCAAAAGCTGAAACAAAACGCCCATATCCCGATACAGATCCTGGTTGATTTCGGTTTTCGCGGACTTAATCTGTACAGACTTCTGTTTATTCTGAAACACTACATACCAATAATTCTCCGAGAGTCTATTCGACAAAACATAAAATTTCCCGCCAATCTCTTCGACCGAGAATGCATACTCAGCTGAGAACGAAGGCCTGGAAGTATAGCGGGCATAGGGCTTCTCAGAAAATCCCGTATGAAGCAACGGGAACACCTTGCCGTAATACTCTTTTAGAACGCCACTAATCCGATCTAAGTATTTTACCGGTTCTAAATGATCATTTTGCCCAAAACAAGAAATTGTCGTCAAAAGAAATCCCAAGATTAAAGCTGGCAGTTTCATAGTCAAGTTATTATAGTTAAACCATCAATCAGCTACTTGCTTGTCATTAAAATGTCGGTTTAAGAATTCACGGCTTTTAATTTTGTCGAAATATATACGTTTTTCCCCAAATTCATTAGGTTCCACTAATTCGAACGCATCATATCTCTCTAAGTTAAGTTGCATCGTAAAGTTAAGGTTAAAATACCTTAGGATTTGGTATTCATCCGTTATAGAATTTGTGACAAAAGCGGAGGCTTCTGATCTGCCATCTCCACTCCTTCTGATAGCACGTAATAAACCATAGTAATTGTTGACCCATATATTCATTAATCCCGTGTCATTTCTCATCTTATACCTCATCGCCCGGGCAAGACAGGCAACTATACTAACATGGTTATTATTAAATACTTCTTCTTCTAACTTATCCGTTTTACCATATCCGTTCTCCCGAATATGGTTTTGAAGCTCCATTTCAGACATATTGTATGGATTGTAGTCCCTGTGAGCAGTATAACCATAATAAAGCAAGAATAACTCACGGTCACTCAATACAGAACCATTTCTAAATCTATCATGAAGCTTTGAATACTCAAATTCTGATCCTTTTTGGTGAATGACGCTATAAATGGAATCAAAATCAACCTTTGATGCTTTCTGCGCGTTTAAACCTTGGAAGCATAATCCAAACAGGATCAGTGAAATAAATAGCCTCATCACATGAAATATTTTGTCTTTAAACTAAGTATCATTCGCCGTCGCTTACTGAAAATGGTCTCCACGACAGGTTCTATTTCATTCCATCCATCATCGATTGTAAGGCATCAATATATCGTCCAACATGATACCCATCCACAAAGGAATGATGTGACTGCACAGAAAAGGGCAACAGCATCCTGTCACCCTGTTTGAAGTACTTTCCCCAGGAGATTCTCGGAACCGCATCATTGCGATTCAATGTGATCGTATGGGAAACATGCGTGAAAGAAATCCAAGGGATGCAGGTAATATAAATCACATCATCCCTCCTCACCAACTGGTCCATTCCAAAATAATCCTTTTGCTGCTCACTCGTTTGTTTGGCATTTTTTACAAACTCATGAATATCACCGGTAAGCTCCACTGAAACCATTTTGAACAAATCATCGTCTCCATTCTTATTCATATCGGTGAACGAAGGATGTATCCTGTCGTGTAAAACAACCTTATCATCCCGAATCCGGTATCTGAAATTCTCAATCTGGTTGATTGCCGTCGTGGCAGCAAAAATCATGGAATAATAGAAGGACAATCCATTTTGAGTGGTAAACTCCTTAAAGTTAGAAACATCTATATCCACACAAATATTGTATTGCGGATAATCCATCCTGTGGAAGAACTCGTAGTGTCCTCTTCGTTTCCAAGTGTCCAAATCAATGTATCTCATATCCCAGTTAATGACTTCCCTTTATCCTTTGCCGAAAAACATTTGTCCAACAGCACTCATGCTCTGTCCTATCTTCTCAATCTCTCGAAATGTAGTCTTTTTGTTCCATCTTGCCGTCAAATCCACCAAATCCCAGGATTCACGAGCATGGTAGTTCTTTCGTCCCGATATTGGCAATAAATGTACAAATAATATGTTTCGAGCCAACTGAGTGATGAACAAAAGAAACCGGAACCTTATGCGGAGCCTGTGCGGCCTACCGTTGAGCTGGTATGACCCCGCGTGTGCCCGATGTGGAGCACCCAGGCCCAAGCAACTGTTTCCGCTGACCTAGAGACAGAAGCTTAACGTCAAATCAACATTGTCAAGCCATGGGTCTTATCGGATGATCATGAATCTGCTTTCGTACCCTTCCAGTGCCAGCGGGAAGCTCACGGTTCTTTTCCCGGATTGGGCACCCAACTGAGCGGTGATCTTTCCGGTGAATGCATCCCAAACCTGTGCCTTCCCTTTCCCGGCAACCGTGGCGGTGCGCATCACCTTCTGGTCCGATTCGTTAAAGAAAAAATAGACCTCTCCGTCCTTCAGGGAGCGGTGAATGTATTTCAACGAGGCACAAGCTTCATTGAGTTTCACATCAGAGGGAGGCAATGCGGCAACCACGGCCTGGGTAATTTCTGGTTTGGGTTCCAAAAGGGTAGCGAAGCTCAGGTCGGGGGTACCCTTGGCATCCAGAAAGGTCTTTTCGACGATCATCGAGGGCGTGCTGCCTACAAAAACAACTTTGCCCCCGGCGGCCACGAACGTACGCAGACGATCGAGCACCTTTTTATAGATCACGGTCGATGTGGGAATGATAATGGCTCGGTACATATTGCCGCTTAGATTCTTGATTCCTCCTTTCTCGATGCTGAAGAGCGATCCGAGTGATTCTTCGTCTATGTAGTCAAAGTCAATTTGTTGTTCCATCAGCTGGGCCGACAGCTTAACCGTCACCGAGTCGGATGCCCGGTCCCCCAGCCACATGCTTTCCGTGGGATGATACAGAGCTACCTGAACAGCAGGTCGCCCAATGCCCAGCAGGTAGCTGGCGCGCCGGGTGTACCAGCCCATGGATGCAGGGTTCAGGGCTTCCGTTGGCTTTGCATTTAAACCGCTAACATTCAAAAGATTGATGCCTCGCACAAGCTGATGATCCGCCACGAACTTACCGTTTTGCCCAGTACTGCCACCCTGTTCCGTCCAGATGAGCGGATAGCCAAACAGATGGGCCACAGAGGAGGCCAGCTTAGGAAAGTCCATTACCCGGCCCGGCCTGATCTGGTTGAGGTTGTCAATACCCGGAACGCCCGTGTAACGCATTGCCCGCCAAAGAGAACCTTCGTTCTGGATGAGGTCTTCACCTCCCCGAGGGCTGATCATGATCTCTTCGTGGTTCAGGTGCATCATGTATTCCATGTCGCGGGCTTTGCACCAGTCTTCGATAGGTTTAAAGAAGTTGTCGCGGAACATCCCGCTCCACACGTCAAAGTAATCGGCCTTGGCGCGTTTGGCTTCGGGTGTTAACACCCCCGCGAAGAACGAAGCGATATGGGGCCTGATGTCATAGCCTTTCTCCTTGAGGAATACTTCGGGTAGCTTGGGGGACCAGGGCAGGAACCCGGTATAGTCAGGCTCGTCGCCACGGAAACCCATGATGGTCTTGCCGAATTCGTCGCCCACAAGTTTTTCGTATTCATCAAAAATGAGTTTCAGATAGGTGTTGGTGGCCTCAGGATTGAGATAATCAATGAGCCCGTAGCGGCTGTCTTTATCGCGTGTGCCATCTTCGCGGTTGACAAAACGGGTGGGAGAACTCCGCAACACGGCTCGAACAAAAGTAATCTCCCACTGTCCGGCCGGAGCCGTCCATTTGAGCCTTCCTCCGGTGGGTACGGGTATCACCTGAGCCGGGGTGGCCGGGGTGGCCGGGGTGGCTGTCGCCGTTGCCGTTGCTCCCGGGCGAGTGCTTGCCCGAGGATTCACCACAATACCCAACGTGTTCTCAGGCAGTGGGATATCAAGCGTCTGACCTGCCACCACGGTGTATTTGGCATCGGCAATCATGCCCTGCATGCCCAGTTCCGGATATCGTTTGCTGATCATACCCCCCGCAAAACCATCGGGATATCCGGCATCACCTTCAATCCAGACCTTCATGCCGAGTCTTTTACATTCTTGCACCACATGCTTTACCAGTTCCATATATTCCGGAGTGAAATACAAGGGACGCAAGCCGTTGGAATTGTTGATCATGTACTGGGTGCCGCCGTTAGCGTGGATCTGTTCCAGATCGGCGGTAATGCGTTCTTTGGTTACCGGGGGATTCCCGCCCCAGAACGCCCAGTGAACGGGACCGTACTCAACAGGAGGTGTGGCAAAAGAAGCGGCTGCCTGCGATACCGTTGGAAATGAAACCTGCCACCATGGAGTCTGGGCTAAGACGACTGATGGGAGCAGGAACATCAAGAATAGACTGAAGGAATAAGTTGCTGTTTTCATGTGCTTTTGATTTGAATCAAACGTACAAAACTACTCTATTTTGAAAAGCGCACCCTATTCCAGTTCTCTTATTTCAGGACACTACCAAAGGAGGAGAAAAGAATCAGCCCTTTCGCAGGTGATTGCGCAAAGCTTGATTGTACTACTGAAATGCCTGTATTGGGTAGGTGATGCCATCGATTCGCCCTTACTCTTCTGTATTTGTAAGCCAATCCAAGGCGTTAAATTTTTTTCCCCCGTTATATGTACCTGTGTCTTAGTCCATCGTGATCAATAGTTTTTCATGATGGTCTGCAATATTGTCAAATGGTGCTAACGCACGTTCTAAAGTTGTTGCGGTTTGAACTATTTGCGAAACCTGAAGCACTTAAAAGATTCCCTATCAGATTCCCTAAACTACTGAAAACCGTTCTTTAAATGCCATGATTTGCTCCATGATTCATAACCAGTAAGGAATTAGGTCCAGGAATAATGGTCGCCACGAATAAGACCAGGAAATAAGCTATAAAATGCTCAAATGTCATGTCCTAATAACTGTTGAAGGTTGATGTTGAATAATTTTCTGCTCCGTTAGACTGTAATTGCATTTCCAACACAACTCACAATTGTCTTCCACTTGGAAAGAAAAACCCGAATGCGTGGTAACGGTCGAGAGTAAGTGCCGCAAGGGATTGCGGATGATTTCCTTTGAGGTTACGTAAAAGTTAAATATGTTATCTGCTATTGAGGAACAATTGCGCCATTTTTAATTAACTCCTTCTTTACCTCAGCAACAGGCACATCTTTAGGACTTACACCCATTCTGTTGGCGATAGATACTGTTACAGCTGCAGCTTGTCCCATACCCATACAGGAGGCCTGAACTCGCAAAGCTGAATTAGCCATTCTATCGCTGCTTAAACATCTGCCGGCAACAATAAGATTGTTGCTGTTTTGGGGAATCAGCGATCGCAACGGTATCTGAGCCACCACCCCTTCTTTCAGGTATTCCTGGTGTATCGTCTTTCCGTTGCGATGCAAATCAATGGGATAAAAGGAATATGAAATGGCATCATTAAAACTCACGCCGTTTATATAGTCATCTCTTGTGACCTCATAAAGTCCTGAAATTCTATATGTCTCTCTTATAGCTGTTTCCGTTTTCAGTCCAGAAATCCTTATGTTTTGACAGCCTGGATAAGTCTTTATTTCACGTAACAATTTCAACAATTCTTTTCTGCCTTGGATATTTGCATTTGTATGAGTCTCGGAATTAGTTGAATCGGCACCTGAAACGTAAACGTAGTTGTAAGGGACTGTGAGAGGAAAGTTATTGGGTGCATTGTTCTTTTCAGAGTTGATAAACATATTTTGTCTGAGCAGTCCGTGAAATTTTTCGGGTATTTCACTAAGATTCAGATTTTCAAAATCATAACCATCAAGCGTAAAAATTAAAGATCCGGGTTGGACTTCTGTATCCCTTACCACGGTATGTCCTGCCATTGCCACTACTGAAGCGTTTCCGGTACAATCGATAATCTGACTGCAATTAATTATCGTATTAGTCCCTTTACCAGAGGAAATTACAGTCCATCTATTCTTTGTAAATGCAACAGAAACAGGGCTTTCATAATACCTTACATTAACTCCTGCATCAATACACTTTTCTTCGGCAAGTAAAACATAAAGTGCACTATTCAGGGGTATTTGATGTCGCCAGTGCCTTATCGTTTTATTGTCAGGGACAACACTAAAATCAGGGAGTACATCTCCATTCAATGCAACACATTCACGAACAAGTTCCCAGCCAATACCGCTGATGATTTGTTTACCCCACGCATGAAATATACCCGGAAAAGAAACCCCACCTGTTGTCAGTGTTCCACCTAATTGACTACCACTTTCCATAAGTATCGTTTTTTGGCCTAACCGGGCTGATTGTATCGCAGCGATCACGCCTGAGGTTCCACCTCCAACAACCAAGATATCACAATATGTTTCCTCTTTGTTAAAATTCTTCTGACTTGAAGCATCCAACTTAAAAAAAGAACTCGAAGCAATACCTAACGATGTTGCTCCCAGCATTTTGATCATCTGTCTTCTTTTAATCCTTTCCATATTTATCAGAGCATCAGGTTTCATTTGACTTGCATACAACGTCCGTGGCTTGCTGTCAATAACAGACGCTCGGGTGCTGAAATAAGCAACCATAAAACCAACATTTTTTCGCAAAGTTGATTCGACACTTATATGATTTGTTTTTGAGGAACATCGGCCCGGATAATGTCGGTTCACAAATATAATAAAACGCCAATATTTGCGTTCAACCCTCACGTTTATCATCAAACGAACAAAACCAACACTTTAACTTAAATCAAAATTATGGGCACGTCATCAATCGTTTTTCTGGCAATCATCGCGGTTTTCGCCCATCTTGTCACGCAGAAATGAAGTGGATAACGCATTTGGAGGGATGGATACACAACTCAAAATACGGTACGATCTTATTCCCAATCTTGTTTCTGTGGTTAAGAAGTATGCAGAACATGAAAGAGAACTACTCACCAACATAACGGAATTGCGTTCAAAAGTGATGGATGGGCAGCTCTCGAATGATGAAAAGTAACCATTCGCCATGCAGACTTTAATAAAAACATTAAAGGACAGACATTTGTATTGCCCGATACCGCAGAAAGACTCTTTGGAAAGTGGGGACAGATATTTCAAAAGAACAGCTCTAAAGGGCAATTGGTCTCCCTTGAGAACCCTGAATTTGAGAAATATTTCGTAGTTTATTCTGCTGAGCAGATTGAAGCCCGATACATTCTCACGCCAAGCATTATGGAAGCAATGGTTTCCTTAAGAAAAAAATATGGCAGGGAGATGTATTTTTCCTTTAAAGGTGATATCTCCTGTTCACATTCAACCACTTACCAATCCGATAAATTCCCCGATGACCGTAAAGCTGTCCTCGCCCTCGATAACGATGGGCTGAAAGTCAGGATTAACAGGTTCAAGAACAATGCGTTCATGTCGCCATTCCCCTGTTGTCTCGTCAAACGATTTTTCGCTTGTGTAGGTCTTAATGGTAAAGCTTCCGTTATGGTCGGGGTCAAACAAACCCTGATGCTGAACCAACACAATCTTCCTGTTTCTGGAACCCACCACATTGGTCCGAAAAACGCACAGGCTGCCGTCCGGGATTCGAGGCTCCATAGATTTGCCCTTGGCTTCCACCACAAACATATTCCGGTTGAGACGACCCACCCCCTCCACCTTCACCCAACCGAGTTCCTCAGCATACTGACCTTCACCAAATGCACCACAAGCAGCCTTTACCGAATACAGAGGGAGAAAATCGATGAATTTTGCTGAGTCATTGATCTCCGCTTCTATCCTGGGCCTCCGGAGCACTTGCCGGACGGGGTTGTCTTCAGGCACGACAGCGGGGGCAGGAGTTAACAGACTGGCAAAATGTTCACGCAGAGCCTGATCGCAAAAATAAACATAGCACCCTTTCATGCCCCGGGTAAGAAGCGTCCGGTAAGTATTCTTAATGATCCGATCGGCTACCTGAACCGCTTCCAGATGTTCTTCCCTAAGCATAGCCCTGATGCCGTGAATGGAGCGGTCCATCGAAGAGCGCTCCATAACATCGGTTACCACCTTGCCTTGCTCAAATCGAATATCTGGACCCACAATCACCCCCACATAATCAACCTCCAAACCCTGACAAGTGTGAATACATCCAATCTCGTTTACAGAATCCTCCGCAATGATCCAAGTGCTGCCGTCACTTCTCAAATTCCACCGCATGCGAAAATCATATTCCGGGAAAGTGATATCGTAAGCATCCGGGGCCTTCTGACTGACCCAGTCCCAGCAATAACCAGCCACAAGACGGGCTTTATTCGCCTCTGCGTTTTTTTCTTTGATGATCCTCCGGAGTTCAGCCGGATTGTCCACAATGCGGAAATCAAATGCGTCGCGAGTCAGCCTAATATTGGCCGTATCCTTTATCTGAAGCGTGTTATCCAGCCAGGCCAGATAGCCATCCGATCCGTTGCACCTGAATTGGGACTTCAGCTTCAACCTATGTACCCGTGCTCCCTCAAACTCTGCCCATCGGGCAATGACATTAGACTCCCCAATATCCTTAATGTGTACCTGCTGGTCGTTATCCACAAAAAACAGCGTGAATTTTGCTGCCCGGATCAATTCCTTCACCTGATTCTCACCCTTATTCTGGTATAAGCCACTTTTCATGTTCAGACGATGGGCTTCATCAATAATCAGCGCATCAAAAGTATTCTCCGGAACATCACAATAATCACCACTGCCCCCAAACAAATTGGCTATCGCAGTCTGTCGCAGCGTACCGGTCAGCCTGGCTTTATAAACAGCTCTTGGCGCGGCGTTCTTAGAAACATATTTGGTAACCAGTCCCCTCTTTGTGAGTTCCGCCAGCAGATTCACAGCGACCACACTCTTACCGGTTCCAGGCCCTCCCTCCACAATCAGCACCATTTTCTTGTCACTCTTGGCTTGTGCGGCCATAGTTAGTGCCGTCTCATACACCTCCTTCTGTTCATCAATCATGATGAACTCCTGGTTGCCCTTGATCATAGAAGCAATGCTGTCGGCCAATTGTTTGGATGGCCGTAAACGACCGTTCTCTATTCGGTAGAGAATATCCCGATTATCTCCGAATTTCACAAATCTCTTGATGAAGTCACGGAGCTTTAAGGCATCGGGCCTGAGAAAAACGGGAGCTTTGCGAATGTGATGCTCGTAAAAGGGATGGGTTATGACACCATCCGGATTGTAGTTGTGCAGGTACGCGCATGGGATAAGGCGAATCTGTTCCTCCTGAACGGTTTGGTTGTAACTTTTAATCAGAGCGGCGTACGACCAGGCCTGATAGGAAGGATGGACGGTCTCGGCTTCTCCATGCTGAAAGCGGGTCCGTACCACGGCATCCTTCTCGGTCCGTTGTGCCGAAGACCATTGTTTCAGCTCAATGATAACCACCTGCTCCTTTTGCTTCTCGTTTAACCCAGTAACGATAAAATCAATCCGCTGAGAAGTCATCGGAATCTGAAACTCGATAGAAATACCCGCGTCCGGAGCAATTTCATGATCATTAAGCACCTGGCTCATGTGCATCATCGAGTTGGTCCAGGACAACACCTCATTGGGAGATGTATGCCTCCCCAAATGGTTGTAAAAGGCTGCGTCTATTTTGGTGTCAATTTCATTGGCCAGCACATCAGCCAAAAAACCTTCCTTAGTGGACTGATAGACAATCATAGTTCATTGTATTTCCTGGCCGTTCCGCGGGCTTTCTCCTTGGGATACTTCTGTCCGTTCTGAATCATTTTATCTTCCACAATCTGGAAAATATCCAGATTGAATTTTTCAGCCATTAAAAAAGCATAGGTCAACACATCAGCCAGCTCCTCCGTAATACGACCGACATCCACATCCTTTACCTCGTTGTCCTTTTTCCACAAAAACAACTCATTAAGCTCCGAAGCCTCGAGCATTAAAGCCAAAGCCAAATTCCTGGCATCGTGAAACTGTTCCCAATCCCGCTCGTTCCTGAACTCAATAAGCCTCTTGATAATCTCCTCATATCTGGTCATAAATGCCCCCTTTTGTTATGCAGGCTGTCCCAAGGCCCCAACCAAAAAGTAAAAATACGCAATAACCTTTAATGACCCGCATCATGGGAAAACAGAAATCAACATAGAGAAAAGTCAAACCCCGGTGGTTGGAAGATGGGGAGTAGTAAAACCGGCCCTTCATGCTCGACAATTCGTACCACATGAAGGCCTAATTATTAGAAACCGTGATTCAATCAGCCCCGAAATTTGTTTCAATAAATTCTTCGAGTTCCGTCTTATTGTCAAGACGAATTACTCGTCTCAGTCTGTTGCTTTTAAGTCTTATGTCAAGAAACTTGTTGCTAAATTTCTGGTTAAGTTTTATCGATTTCACTTCTCTCAAAGAAATTTCACTGCGAACTGACCTTAAAAGCCACATAATCAGTCCTGAAATACTTAATAAACAAATCAATAAACCCAACCAAAGTTTAATCTGTTCGTCTGACCGTAAGCTATTCAAAGCAAACCCAATTCCAAAAATAGAGCCAAAACCAGACGTCATTAGCATAAGAATTCTATACTTCTTTGCAGCATCATTAATGATGATTCTATCGTTGTCAAATGAAATCTTACCTTTTTTTAATTTAAATGTCTGAGTCATATAGGTCTTTTATTATGATTGCCAACGTCCGTGGCCAAACGTGCCGGAAATTTACCAAATATTTCCACATTGCTGTTTCGCCTGGCATCGTTTAGCTGTTGTTATCATGCGTTAGTTGTTCTTATTTATCAGATTCACAATAACTTTCGTCATTGTGTCTTTATCTTCTGGTTTGCTCACTGCCAACATTAAGGTCAATGCAACCAATGTATTGTCAGCGATTCTCTTATTCCCTTTTTGATCAAATAAAATTCCATTCCGTTCTAAGAAGTATAAGAACAGGAATGCCGCAATCCTTTTATTCCCATCAACAAACGAGTGGTTCTTTGTGATGAAATACAATAAATTAGCTGCTTTTTCCTCAATGCTTGGATATAAATCAACTCCGTCAAAGGTTTGATAAATTGTTGATACAGAGCTTTTTAGAGACTCATCCTTTTCATGCCCAAATAAGTCACTGTTTCCGTGTGCTTGCTTTGCCGTTTTTATCTGTTTTATAGCTTCCTCATAGGACAATTGATAGGTTTCCTTTCCAGATGTGTCCTTGATTTCAAGGCTTTGATAATCATATTGGTCCAGAATGTCCAGCGCATAAGCGTAATCTGAAATGATATTCAGTAACCCAATACTTTCATCATTACTCAGAGCTTTATAGTTTAATACATTGCCAAGGATCTTTACCGATTTCTGCAGATCCTTTAATTGCTCAGCCTTTTGTGCTAATCTTTTCTCATTCAAAGAGTAGCCTTTAATCAAATACTCTTTTAATATTCTATTTGCCCAAATCCTAAATTGAATACCACGTTTTGAACTTACCCTAAATCCAACAGAAATAATGGCATCGAGATTGTATAGTTTTACACTTCTTGTTACATTTCTAGTCCCTTCAAGTTGAACTACCGAGGAATCCTCGGTAGTTGAAATCTCATCTAATTCTCCTGATTTGAAAATATTTCTTAAATGTAGCCCAATCGTATCAGAATCTTTATCAAACAGTTGAGCCATTTGTTTTTGTGATAGCCAAACAGTTTCGTTTTCAAATTTTACCTGTACTTCAGTAAGACCATCCTGTGATTGATAAATTTCGATGTTCGAGTTATTCATTAGTTTCAATTTTTCTCAAAATTACAAAACTTATATGGCAGAATGCATCTTCTTGTGAAAATCTTTCTTTAATGCAAGGTAACGTTTAGTATATGCTACGTAGGGGATTTCGTGAACACGTTCCTATCCACCGATAAGAACCTTGCCAGCGAGTGATGCGCTTGGCTTACTACTGAAACCCCTATGGAGTATAAACTTTGTTGCACTAAATCCCGCTCTGGGAGCGGGCTAGCTGTATCTGTGAATATGGTTCTTTTCTTGCTCTGATGATACTGAACGGGGAGTGCAATCCCCTAAAGAACCCTTTTATAAATTCTTAATGTTCAGTATCATGAGATGCAAAAGCGAAAGTACTATTGTGGAGCGAGCTCTGCAAGGGATTGAAGGTTTTTCTGCAGTGTTTGCTAAAATTGAGCAGCAAACCATCCTCAAAGGGCAGAGCCAGAGCACGTACCAAAACTACCTCCGGCAGATTGCCAAGGTGTGTCTTCATTTCGGCCATCTGCCCGAAGACATTCCGGAGGAAGAAATCAACGAGTATCTTACCGCCTTGGCCAGAAGCCCGAAGTCTCCTTCGCGGAGTCTGTTCAAACACGCCGTTTATGGGCTGCGTTACTACTTCCGGCACATCGGGCAAAACCAGCGGGCCATCCGGTTGCCTTCCATCAAGGGCGATACGCGCCTTCCTACCATCCTGAACCGGGCAGAGCTGCGTGAGCTCTTTAAAGCACCCCCGCTGCTCAAACACCGCATCGTCCTCACCCTGATCTATTCTGCCGGGTTGCGAGGACAGGAAGCCATCAATCTGAAGATCTCCGACATCGACTTTGAGCGTAAAACCATCCACATCCGTCAGAGCAAGTACAAAAAGGATCGCATGGTTCCCCTTTCGGAATATATGGCCCGTGGGCTCCGTCGGTATCTGCAGGTGGAGCATCCCCACCTGTGGTTGTTTAATGGCAAGGAACCCGACGGACGCTACAGTGTACGGGGCCTGAGCTGGGTGATGCGCGAAGCCTTACGTAAGACACAGATATCCAAAGAGGTCAACCTGCATTCCCTGCGCCACAGCTATGCCACCCATCTGTTGGAGGAAGGCGTAAACATTGTAACCATCAAAGAGCTGCTGGGTCATGCGGAGATCACCACCACGATGATCTATCTGCATGTGGCCCAATGCCCGGTATCTCAGGCCCACAGTCCGTTGGACACCCTGTATTCTCTGCGGTAGTGGAACGCCCCTCTTTTGAGGTGGCCGATGTCTTGCAGCGGTTCGGGGGAAGGTTTGTGGCGCAGTGTGCTCCCAATGCTTTTACCCTGCGTACCCTCGATGCCCTGTCCAAGTGCCGTACAGCAGCGCTGGGAGGTCACACCGAGGTGTGTTCCGACTGTGGCTCCGTGCGCATCAGCTACAACAGCTGCGGCAACCGGCATTGTCCCAAGTGTCAGGCCACCCGGCAGGCCCTGTGGGCCGATGACCGATCCCGGGAAGCCCTTGACGTAAAACACTTTCATGTGGTCTTTACCGTACCCGAGGCTCTCAACTCCCTGTGTATGGAGGACAGCCGTTGGTTTTACCGTGTGATGTTCGCCTGCGTGTGGGACACCCTGCTCTCCTTCGGCTACAGCCGTTATGGGGTAGAGACCGGAGCCCTGTGTGTGCTCCACACCTGGGGGCAGAACCTATCGCTGCATCCCCACATCCATTGTCTTGTCCCTGCGGCAGGGCTAACGCTCCGGGGTAGGATCAAACGCCTTTTCGGGCAGGGTAAATACCTGTATCCGGTGGGCATGCTCAGCACCGTATTCCGGGGTAAACTGCTCGAAAGAATCAAGGGCCGTCTGAAAGAACAAAACATCCTTTCTGCTCATCAGGCCTTGCTGGATGCACTCTGGCAAAAACCCTGGGTGGTGTACTGCGAACCCCCTCTGGGTAATGCACAGCAGATAGTGCGCTATCTGGGGCAATATTCCCACCGCGTAGCCATCAGCAATCGCCGTATCCTGAGGGTAGAG
>DFUR01000052.1:2950-40489 GCA_002380425.1 Bacteroidales bacterium UBA4181 | reverse complement strand
GTCCATATGTGATATGATGAATTCGTTTTCAGCCGGAAACGGAATTCTTGTGTTAACATCGAACCATCTCCTTCTATTATATGGTATTGGCTATTATAATAGTCCAGAAGTAGTATTCTTAAAATATGACACCAATGATCCAAATGCTTGGGTTGGGTCACTTTATGTTGACGCAAATTCTGTCCCAACCGTCTTTGCTGGTACTGATTTATTTTCGGTTTCACTTTAACTTCTAATTCCAAATTCTATGAAAAAGTTGACTGTTTTGCTCTTGTGTTACATTTCTCTGGGTATGTTCGCTTGTTCTGATATATTTGAACCAAGATTGAGTTCTAAATCTGCTTTGGGAACATTCGCAAATCGTGCACAATTTGCCGAAAAATGGCAGAAGAATATTGATGAGGGTTCTATTGTGGTCAAGGCGGATCTGGGTAATAAACTGAAACGGTTTCCGCTATCGGATGATGCAATTGTTGATTTGAACTCAAGTGGGTTGAATGAAGTGGAAGTATTGGCTGTTCCGGTGTATTCCATAGACAGCCTTTCGTTCATAAACTTCACCGTAGGTCAGAACCTTGAATCCATCATGCATTTAGATACCACAAAAGCATAATATTATGTGCTCAGCAAGGGCAAGATTGTAGTTTCGTGCCCTTTAGAGCGCTCAGGTGGTAAATGGTTGGATATAAAAAGTATTGGTCTGACCCCGGATGTCCTCTCTGCACAACTGATGGAAATGAAGTCTAAAGGCAGGGAATTTTTTATGCTTGAGATTAAGGTGAAAACAGGGCCATCCTCGTACCTAAGCCATTTATGTGGTTATGATAATAATACATTAACAGATATTGTATTTGGGATGGAGTATTCCCTTAAATCAAATTTGTTGAAGGAGGCAAACCGTTACCGTGAGTATTTGGACTATAGGTCCAAGAAGTGACAGCATGTAACACTGTGTTGAAACCCTTTGCCTCTGCGTTGAGGTGAGGGGGTTTCGTTTATTGGGCGGGAATGATTATTTTTGGGGATTGCTGACCAATTTTTTGTTTATGAATGCAATGGATTCTGCCGGGGTGGGTGTGGCGTTGGAGTCCTCTGCCTTGTGGCGTCATTTTGAGGCTTTATGTGCTATCCCGCGGCCATCGAAGAACGAGGGCCGTGCTGCTGCGTATGTGGTTTCTTTTGCCCGTTCCCTGGGTTTGGAGTGTCACCAGGACGAGGCGGGCAATGTGGTGGTCCGAAAGCCGGCCAGCCCAGGCATGGAGCAGCGAAAAGGGGTGATCCTGCAGGCGCATCTGGATATGGTGCCCCAAAAGAACGAGGGACATCCTCATTGTTTTGACACCGATCCTATTCAGTGGGAGCGCGACGGGGATTGGATCCGGGCCCGGGGTACGACCTTGGGGGCGGACAATGGTGTGGGTGCGGCTGCGGCGCTTGCTGTGCTTGAAGCCAGTGACCTGGAGCATGGCCCGCTGGAGGCCCTTTTCACCGTTGATGAAGAAACCGGAATGACCGGGGCGATGGCACTCGAACCTGGGTTGCTCCAGGGAGAGATATTGCTCAATCTGGATACCGAGGACGAACATGAGCTTTGTATCGGGTGTGCCGGGGGGCTGGACCTGGTGGTGCGTTTCCCCTTCACTCTGGAGCCTGTGGAACCCCGCTCAGTGGGGTTCCGGGTAGCGCTGACGGGGCTCAGGGGCGGGCATTCGGGGATGGATATTGTGTTGCAGCGTGCCAACGCGCACAAGCTGCTGGTGCGGTTTCTTTCGGATGTGGCCCATACCCTGAATGTGCAGCTGGTCTCTCTGGACGGGGGCACGGTTCGGAATGCCATCCCGAGGGAATCCTTTGCCGTGGTGGCTGTGCCGGCGGCACATCTGGAGCCGTTTATGCAGAAGATGGCCGGATATCAGCGTATGTACCAGTCGGATTATGCCTCTGTGGATGAAGGCGTAACCCTGGGTGCTGAGGAATTGGCGTGTCCCGAAATGGTCATGGATATGGCTTCACAGGAGTTACTGCTCAACGCTCTGTATGCACTGCCCAACGGGGTGATGCGCATGAACCCGAAGCTTCCCGGAGTGGTGGAGACTTCCACCAACCTGGCGGTTCTGAGTACTGGCGACGAAGAGGTGACCATGCAGTGTCTGCTCAGGAGTGCTTCTGATTCGATGAAGTCCGACCTGGCCAGAATGATGATGTCGGTGTGTACCCTCGCCGGGGCGGATGTGCAGTTCTCCGGGGGATATCCCGGTTGGAAGCCCGACCCTGAGTCTGAAATTCTGGGGATTATGAGGGACTTGTTCCGTAAACTCAAGGGCAGGGACCCGGAAGTCACCGTGGTGCATGCGGGTTTGGAATGTGGCATCATCGGGGCTGCGTATCCTGGCTTGCAGATGATCTCCTTTGGCCCCACCATACAGCATCCGCATTCCCCGGATGAGAAATTATACCTGCCTTCCCTGAAGCCTTTCTGGGAGTTGCTCACCGGCACGCTCAGGCAGATTCCCGAGCGGGGTTAGCGGGAGCTTAGGGGTTTTGGGCCGGGTTCTTCCCAGCAGGGAGAGGAACCCATTGATGATACACAGGGGATGGGCCGGGTTGCCCGGCAGATACAGATCTACCGTATGGGTGTCCAGAAAACTCCGGTCCAGTGCCGGGCTGTCTGCAAAGATGCCTCCGCTGATGGCATCGGTTCCGGCCAGCACGATAATTTTGGGGTCTGGGGTGGCTGCGTAGGTGATGTCAAGGGCCTCGGCCATGTTGCGGCTGACAGGCCCGGTGATTACCAACCCGTCGGCATGCCTGGGTGAGGCCGTGAATTCTATTCCGAAGCGCCCCATATCGAAATTCACATTGCCGGCAGCATTGAGTTCCAGTTCGCAGCTGTTGTCTCCCCCTGCAGAGACCTGCCTGAGTTTGAGGGACTGTCCCAGGACGGAGCGGATCTCCTTCCGGACCAGTGATTCGTTCAGGGTGATGGGCTCATCCTGTCCTTCGCGGATCATCAGCCGCTCTCTTTCGTTGGTGGCCATCTTGTAATCAGTAGTGAACCTTATCTTTTTGGGGAAGGCAAAGGCGCATTCCCCGCAAAAGGTGCAACGGCCCAGATCAATGGCCACTGGGTGCGCCTGGATGGCCCGGGTAGGGCAGAGGGCGCACAGAGCCTCCTCGTCCACCTTGACTTCTGAGATGACCGGCCGGCCCCGGAAGATGCCGGGAACCTGGGCGGTGGTTACATCCGGGATGTATTGCTTGCCCTGATGGTACCATATTTTGAAGTTATCGAGCATGGTCAGCACAATTAAAGGTCATGTCCGCAATAGGATAAATCAAAACTCTTGTTACAAATGGGGAAGTCGGAGATTTCATTGTTCCGTACCGCCAGAGCCAGAGCCAGCCAGTTGTGGAAGGACGGATCCTTAACCTTGTAACACACCAGGGCCCCTTGCGGGTCGGTGATGGCGCAATGGCAAATCTCGCCCCGCCACCCTTCCACAAGGGAGAGGACAAACATCCCGGGGGCAGGTGCAGGGGACTGGTGCAGAAAAGCGTGCCCGGAGTGCGGGTAGGGGCCAGGAGCTTGAACTTCGGGAGCCGATGCCGACAGGCCGTCCTCAGGGGCGGGGATTCGGGTGAGGAGCTGGCGGATGTGCGCCAGGGATTGTTCAATCTCCTGTTTGCGGACCTTGGTCCGGGAATACACATCCCCGTGGTGTTTGACAATTGGGGTGTGTTGCAGTTCCGGGTACAAATCATCTGGGTGGGATGCCCGGATGTCCCGGCATAGCCCGCTCATGCGGGCAGCAACGCCTACCGCACCGATTTCGGCAGCCTGTTCCAGGGAGACAACCCCGGTCTTTTCAAAGCGTGACAGGGCACTGGGCAACTTGAATAACTCATGGCACATCTCCAGGAAATCCGGCTCATATCGGTCAAACATGGCCGAGAGCGTTTGGCCCAGCTCCGGGGTAAAAGGGAAGTGGGTTCCAAACGGTCGTATCAGGCTCTTGGCTACACGGTTTCCGCACCACTGCTGGAAGAAGTTGATGACCGGGGTGCGTAGCCTTCCAAAGACGGAGTTGCCCAACTGGTAGCCAATGTCGGCACACATGGCACTGAGGCCTCCGGTGTGGATGGCGATGCGCTCGAGTTCCAGAGCCAGGGTGCGGGAGTATTTAAGCTGGGCGGAGGGTTCAAAACCGCAGAGGCTTTCCCACAGATGCGCAAAGCAGGTAGTGTGCCCCACGGCGGTATCTCCTGCAATGTTCTCAGCAAGGGTGGCTTTTTGCAACACGCTCCCGGGCTTCAGGAAAAGGGACTCAATCCCCCGGTGCTGATAGCCAAGCTGAGTTTCCATATGCAGAATCTGTTCTCCGTTGCAAATGAACCTGAAGTGTCCCGGCTCAATGATCCCGGCATGAACCGGCCCAACCCCAACCTCGTGGAGTTCTTCGCTGTCAATGGTGTAGAAGGGGTATTGCTCCATCCGCTGTTCCTGCATGGCCCGGTTCCAGGGATAGCGCACCGGCTTGTTCCAGGGGTGGCCTTCGAATTGTATGTTGTATAGCTCCGTAATCTCCCGCTCAAATTTTTCCAGGGCGGGTTTGGAGGCAGCGCAACTGGGGTATGTATTTTCGGATGATGCCTGGCAGGAAGAAATGCGAATGTCCGAGTTGCTGTCCCGGGCAACACAGACAATCAGGCGAATGCCGCCATCCATCGGAACCCCGAAGTATTGCACGCAGTGGTCGTCCGGATTGGCCATGAGCTCATGGAGAATCAGCTCCCGGAAGGCTCCGTATTCCGTAACCGGAATGTCGGAAAATGGGATCCGCTGGTGGTTCTTAACGGAAACGTACATCATGGTCACAGGGGTAAGGATTGAACGGCTTCCTGAATCAACGCCACCAGAGAATCAGGGGGGAACAGCCCCAGCACAACCGAGAGGGCCAGCAGCAGGTATTGACTTAGGGAGTGGAGGGGGTGAATCCGCACCACCCTCGAAGCATCAAACTCTTGTGGGGGTGCGGCAAAGAGCATCGCGAAGATGCTGCGGCCAAAGGCCCAGATGATGGTGGTGAGCAAAATCATCACCACCAGCAGGAGCAGCAGGTGGTGGCCCTCAAACAGGGCCCTGAAGATCATCCATTCACTCACAAACAATCCCGAGGGCGGGATAGCTGTGGCGAAAAAATATCCGGTAAGCACAACCAGGGCTCCGGCAAGGTTATACCTAAAGTAGAAACCGGTGTCGGGCAGGCTCTTGCTCTGGTAGGTTTGATATACCTGGTTGAACTGAAAGAAGAGGCTCGATTTGACAAAACTGTGCAGCACCAGATGCAGGATGGCTGCATAATAGCCCACGCCTCCGGCAGTCAGCCCCAGGATGACCAGGCCCATGTGTTCGATGCTGGAGTACCCAAGCATCCGCTTGAAGTTGGTAACCCGCATCATATACACTGTGGCAACAAAAATCGATAGAATAGCAGAGATGACCATCACGGTGTTGGCCCAGGGCAGGATGCTGGTCTGGGCGGTCACTTCGTAGATGCGGAAGATACCCACGAACCCCATATTCATCAATACGCTGGAGAACAAGGCGCCGGCGGGGGCGGGGGCCTTGTCCTTGGCATCAATGCCGGCAGTGTACATCGGTACCAGGCCCATTTTGGCGGTGAACCCCGTGAAGATAAACAGAAAGGCCAGTTTCAGCCAAGAGGGGTCCAGCGCAGAGGCATGCAGCATCAACTGTTCGTAGCTCAGGTCGGTTGTCCCGGTCTGTCGTAAAGCCAGGCTCAGGAACAGAATGCCTATAAAGATGAAGGTGACGCTGATGGCACAAAGAAACACATACTTCCAGGTCCCCTCCAGAGAGCGCTCGTTGCGGTGGTGGTAGATGAGGGCAGAGGCGCTCAGAGTGGTGAGCTCCACGAAAATCCAGGTTACCGCAATGTGACTGGAAAGGCAGGCAGCCCCCATGGCGGTGATGAGCAGGATGAGCGCGGCACAATAGATAGCCCGGGTACGATTCGTTTCGCGCGGGTTGGAGAGGTAGATTTCGCTGTGGATAACCGCAGGAATGCTGATGATGGTCAGCACACCCAGCATCAGCAGGCCCAGGGCATCCGCCCGGAAGAATGCTTCCCCGGAAGCTCCGGGATGAAGAAATGAATACACGGTGAAACCAACCTGAAGCAGGGTGAAGCAGACCACCAGAAGGCGGCGGATTGCCTGGTTCCGGTTCAGGAACAGGGCTCCACCGAGCGCTATGGCAATGCTGAGGTATATTCCGGTCATGGACATTTGTCAGTCTTTGAGGTTTTTCAATTGATCAACATCCACGCCCTTGAGCACATCTCCAATCTTGTTGACAAAGATGCCGAGGATGAACACGCTGGCAAAAATATCGAGCATGATGCCCAGATTGAGCAACATAGGCATTTCGTTCCCGACAGCCAGGGAGAGGATAAACACCCCATTCTCGAGTACCATATATCCCATGACATGGGTGATGACCTTTTTCCGGGTGGCAATGATGTACATCCCGGTGAAGACCGTGGACAGAGCTACGATGAAGGTGCTCTTTTCCAACAGCTCGTCCTGGACGGAGTGGGACATCATGATGGCTGTCAGGATGATGCCCGTCACCACAATCAGGGACACAAAGTTGGGCAGAAAGGGTTCAGACTCACGGGTAATGTGGTTTCGCCGGATGATGTAATTGATGAAGATGGGCACGGCAAGAGCCTTGAATATAATGGTTTCCAGAAGGATAAACACCAGGTTGAGGGTGCTTACTTCCCGCAGCTCAATAAAGGCAAGCCCAAAAAGCAACACGCCCTGAAAGGCCAGAATCTTAAGGTAGGTAAGCAGCCTGCTGGCGATGCTCAGGTAGAGCAGCGTTATGGTGAACAGAATCAGTAAAACATGGACCATGATTCGGTATTCATTTAAGATTGTGTCATATTCTGCCCAGAATCACCAGCACCCCGAAGAAAATCAGCAGGGCAACTGACGAAAGGGTGAAAATAAACTGAGGGTTGTGGTTCATCCTGTATCGGGCCATGAAGGACTCCGTCAGTCCGATAGCCACGGCGCAGAACACCTGGGTTCCCAGGAACACAGCCAAGGTCAGGGGTACCGACAAGTTCCCGGTGAAGAAGTTTGCAATCAGTGCGCCATACATGGCGAACTTCAGGTGGCCGGCCGACAGGATCAGGCCCAGGTCGAATCCGCTGTTGTCCAGAATCATAACCTCGTGCACCATGGTGAGTTCCAAATGTGTTTTGGGGTCATCAACCGGCATCCGGCTGTTCTCAATCATGGCAATCAGGATCAGCACCAGGGTGGCAAGAACCCCGAGCATATAGGAAACATAGGAGCCGAAGTGCAGGGCGGCAAACATATCCTGAAACGATGTGTGGCCGGTGAGCAGTGCCAGGGAGCCCATCAGGATAAAGAACGCCGGCTCGGCCAGCATCGAGAACAATGCCTCCCGGCTGGCGCCCATTCCCTCAAAGCTACTCCCCGTGTCGAGGGCCGCGATGATGCAGAAGAATTTACCCAGAGCCAGGGCATAGGCAAAGAACACAAAATCGCCCCTGAAGGAGAATACCCCCGGCAGTGAACCCACCGGCACGACCAGGATGGCCATAATCACCGAGGCCAGATAGATAGAAGGAGCCACCTGGAACACCAGCGATGTCGTGCGGCTCATCACCGAGCCCTTCCGGAACAGGCGCAGGATGTCCTTTACCGGCTGCATGATTCCGGGGCCTTTCCTGCCGGAGGCAAGGCTCTTGGTCCGGATGATGATGCCGGAGAAGAAAAGACTGGCCAGAAGGATAAAGAGGAGACTGATCATTATAAGCCTTTTAGAAAGTCAATCCAGCTCATGAGCTTTTCAGCAATGACAGGAACCGTAAGTACCAGAGTGATAAACAGCAGTCCGTACAGAATATATCCCTGAAGGGAGCCATTCTGCAGGAAGGAGAACCGGGCAATGAAGGCATGGAACCGTCGCAGGGGGAGGTCAATCAGCCAAATCTCGGTTTTGTCTCCCGGGTGGGTCGCATGGGTGCTTTCACCGGGGAAGACCCCGGAAATGTCCGCTTTTTTGCGGTCAATGGAAAGCAGGGGCCCTGCGAGTTTACGGAAGGAGCGGGCAAAAGAACTTGCTGTGTACTGAGCCTTGCTGCTTTCAGCGGCATAGCCACATCCCCAGGTGGGTTCGCCCGTCACCACCTTCCCCGAGGTGCATCGCGACCGTATCCAGAAGATCAATCCTGCCAGGCCGGTCAGTACCAGAGCTCCGGCTCCTGCCATACGGAGGGTTTCCATCGGGAACAAGTCCTTCCGGACGGACAAGTCAGCCTGCTGCAGGAACAGGTTGACCGCTTTGTGGGTCAGAGGCACGAACACCCCGGGCAGCATCCCGATGGCAAGGATGAGTGCTGTGAGTACATACATGGGAATGAGTCCGTTGCGCCCCTCATTCCCCGGATGCCCGCCCAGGTTGGCACGGGGGGTGCCCAGGAACATGATGCCGTAGGCCTTGGTGAAACAGAACAGGGCCATGCCCCCAATCAGAGCAAGCCCGAAGATGGCGAAAATCAGGGCCCAGATGTCCTGGAAACCCGAAGCGCCCAAACCGGAGAACATGCCGTTGTAAATCAGGAACTCCGACACAAACCCGTTGAAGGGCGGCAGGCCACAGATGGCTAGAGCAGCGATAAGAAACAGCAGGGAGGTGCGGGGAATGGTCCTGCCCAGCCCACCCATGCGTTCCATATCCAGGGTGTGGGTGTGCTGATAGATATTGCCGGCACCGTAGAATAACAGGGATTTGAACAGGGCGTGGTTGAGGGTGTGCAGCAGAGCCCCGGCAAAACCCAGGGCTGCGATGCCCGGATGGCGGCTCCCCAGGCCCAGACAACCCATTCCGATGCCAATGGCAATGATTCCAATATTCTCAATGCTGTGGTAGGCCAATAGTTTTTTGATGTTGTGCTGCACGATGGCCAGCATCACCCCATACACTCCTGAGACCACCCCGAAGGTAAGGATGAGCAGACCAGTGGTGATGAAGTCCGGCCGGATCAGCAGCAGCATCTTGAGTATGCCGAAAATGCCAATCTTGATAATCACGCCAGACATCATGCCCGAGACATGCGAGGGAGCTGCCGGGTGGGCGTGGGGCAGCCAGGTGTGAAATGGAACCAGCCCGGCCTTGATGCCGAAACCGGCGAAGAAGCACAGGAACAGCACAAAATTCTCAATCCGGGGTTCCTGCTCTGCAAAGATCCGGATGGCCGAAAAGCGGAAGGATCCCGTTCGGGCGGCCACCCAGATGAACCCCAGCATCAGCAGCAGCACGGAGATGTGGGATTGGATGAGGTAGTTGATGCCGGCCTTGAGGGTTTCGGGTTTTTCAGACTCAAAGATGACCATCAGGAAGGTGGTGATGGCCATCAATTCCCAGAACATCAGAAATATCAGGGAGTTCTGAACCACGCAGATGCCCAGCAAACCCGTGTGGGCCAGGATGGTAGCTGCCCAGTGGAGCGATAGGTCTTGCCTTCGTGAGGCATACGCCTTGAGGTAGTGCATGCCGTAGAGGGTACCGGTGATAAAAGTGAGGTTGATAATCAGAATGAACCATCCTGATAGGGCGTCGAAGCGCACCGGAATCACTCCCGTCACCTGAGAACCTTCGAACAGGTACTGCACAGGAGTACCTGTGAGGGCGATGACTGCCGGCACGGAACTCATAACCGATGCTGCCAGTATGCTGCACAGGGCAACAATCCCCTTTCCCCGCGCACCGGTAAAAGGTATGAGTGCAACGGACACCACCACGAGAACAAAGTATGCCGTGATCATCTCCATGGGACGAAAGTTAATCCAAGAAATCGAAATTGAGCGGGCAAAATTAGACATTTATGTGTTGGATGTACCCATTCTGCCGAAATAAAACGTTTGGTAACTTTGAGCTCTTCCTCTATCTTTGCCGGTGGACACAGAAACACAGGGGTGTATTATGAAATATGTTGTAGTGTTGGGTGATGGCATGGCCGATCTTCCGGTGGAATCACTGGGGGGGAGAACACCCCTTGAGGTGGCTGAAAAGCCTTATATGGATGCCCTGTGTACGCAGGGAGAGCTGGGGATGGTGCATACTGTCCCCCCAGGCATGCCTCCTGCCAGCGATGTGGCTAACCTGTCGGTGATGGGCTATGATCCCCGGGTATATTACTCCGGTCGTTCTCCTCTTGAGGCCGTCAGTATTGGGGTGGATTTGCAGCACGATGATGTAACATTCCGGTGCAATCTGGTGACGCTGTCCGAGGGCGAGGCCTATCCCCTGAAAACGATGATTGATTACAGCAGTGACGAGATTCCCACCGAGGAGTCCCGTGTGCTGATGGCTGCTGTTCAGGAGCGGTTTAGCCGTAAAAACCTGCATTTTTTTCCCGGCAGAAGCTATCGGCACCTGATGGTCTGGAACGAGGGCCGGAATGGTTTCACGCTCACCCCGCCTCATGATATTTCAGGACGGGCCATCACTTCGTATCTTCCTCAAGGCGAGCAGTCTGAATGGTTCCGGGACATGATGGAGCAGAGCTTCGGGGTTTTGGATGACCATCCGGTTAACCGGAAACGCCGGGCAGCCGGTCTCCGCCCTGCCAATTCCATCTGGCTGTGGGGCGAAGGCCGCAAACCCTCGTTGCCTGATTTTTCATCCCGTTACGGGGTTTCCGGGGCGGTGATCTCTGCCGTGGACCTCATCAAGGGCATTGGTTTGTGTGCCGGTTTGGACTCCATTGAGGTCGAAGGAGCCACCGGAACCATCCACAGCAATCTGACCGGCAAGGGCCTGGCGGTTATCGAGCAATTGGAGGCAGGTAAGGAGTTCGTGTATGTGCACATTGAAGCCCCTGATGAGAGCGGTCACAGGAATGAGCTGGACAACAAAATTCTGGCCATTGAACGGATTGACCGGGAGATTCTCGGGCCTGTTTACCGATGGCTGCAGCAATCCGGGGAGCCCTTTGCTCTGATGGTGCTTCCGGACCATCCCACCCCCATGCTGTACAATACCCACACCTCCGACCCGGTGCCCTATGTCATCTACCGAAGCTGGCAACCTCTGGACTTCCCCGGGCGAGTCTATACCGAACTTTGTGCCCACCAGACCGGAATCGTGGTGGAGCAGGGACATACCCTGATGGACCGATTCCTGAAAACTCGTTGATTATGTTGTACTTCAGTACCAATCATGCGGCACCGGCCGTCACGCTTAAAGAAGCGGTGACCCGTGGACTGGCTCCCGACAAGGGGCTGTATATGCCCGAGCACCTTCCGCAACTTCCGCATACTTTTTTCCGGAACCTCTCTTCGATGTCCCTGCAGGAGATCTCCCTTGAGGTAGCCACGGCGCTGTTTGGGGAGGATATCCCCGCAAACGATCTCCGGGAGCTGGTGTACGACACTCTTTCCTTTGAGATTCCACTGGTTCCTGTGGCCGGGAATATCTCTGCATTGGAGTTGTTTCACGGGCCCACCATGGCCTTCAAGGATGTGGGTGCGCGTTTTATGGCCCGTTTGCTGGGCTATTTCACCCGAAATTCCGGGTTGGAGATCAATGTGCTGGTTGCCACTTCGGGGGATACTGGCAGTGCTGTGGCCAATGGTTTTTTCAAAGTCCCCGGCATTCGGGTTTTTGTTCTGTATCCCAAGGGTTTGGTCAGTTCCATTCAGGAGATGCAGTTCACCACTCTGGGGGAGAACATCACGGCGATTGAGGTTGAAGGCACTTTTGATGATTGTCAGGCTCTGGTGAAATCGGCCTTTCTGGATCCCACTCTGACTTCGGCTCTGACGCTGACTTCGGCCAACTCCATCAATCAGGCGCGCCTGTTGCCCCAGTCTTTTTACTATTTCCACGGGTTTGCCCGCATGAAGGATACCCGTGAAGTTGTGTGTTCGGTGCCCAGCGGAAATTTCGGGAATCTCTGCGCTGGACTGATTGCCAAGAAGATGGGGCTTCCCATCCATCGTTTCCTGGCGGCTACCAATGTGAATGATATTGTGCCTGCATACCTCAAGACGGGGAATTATGAGCCTCGGCCCTCTGTGGCCACCATCGCCAACGCCATGGATGTTGGTGACCCCAGCAACTTTGCCCGTATCTCCCAGATGTACGGTAATGCTTTGGAGGCTTTGCAGCAGGACATTACCGGTTATTCGTACACCGATCAGATGGTGCGTTCCACCATCCTTGAAGTATACCGCCAGCACGGGTATCTGCTGGATCCCCACGGCGCCATCGGGTTCCGTGCCCTCAGAGATTATCTGGCCATCCACTCCGGAGCGGGTTTCTTCATTGAGACAGCGCACCCGGCCAAGTTTACCGAAGTGGTACAGGACGTGATTGGGGAGCCCGTTGCACTTCCGGATACCCTGGCCCGATTCTGTCAGGGCAGGAAATCTGCCGAGTTGCTCCCCGCCCGCTTTGAAGCTTTTCGCGATTTCCTGATGTCCAAAGTTTAGAGGCATGCAGCTGGACCTGACTTCCCTGACAACCTTTGAATGGATCTGGGTCCTGTTGTGCGGCCTGATGATCGGGATGTCTAAATCGGGGGTGAATGGTTTGGGAACCCTCGTGGTTCCGGTTTTTGCCGTTATTTTCGGTGCCCGGCCTTCCACAGGATTGCTTCTTCCGATGCTGTGCATGGCCGATATCATGGCGGTAGCCTATTATCGCCGCAGTGCCCGCTGGAAACATATCTGGAGACTGTTGCCCTGGGCTGTGGCAGGTTTTGGGGCCGCCTTGCTGGTGGACCACCTGGTTCCGTCCCGGTATTTTCGCATCCTTATTGCCATCAGCATCCTCATAGGGTTGCCCTTGATGATATGGAAGGAAAAAAAAGGGGCGGAGGTGGATGCTTCGGCTCATCCCTGGATGGCCCCACTGTTTGGACTTCTGGGGGGCATGGCCACCATGATCGGCAATGCTGCTGGCCCCATTATGTCGGTGTACCTCCTGTTTATGAGGCTCCCCAAGCAAAACTTTGTGGGCACGGCTGCCTGGTTCTTCCTCATCGTGAATCTCCTCAAGCTGCCCCTACAGTGGCTGGTTTGGGACAATATCACTATGGAAACCCTCCGCTTCAACTTTATGCTGTTCCCGGCCATTGTGCTGGGCATTCTGGCGGGGATATGGCTGGTGCGGTATGTTTCCGAGCGGAATTATCGTAACTTGGTCCTGCTTTTAACGCTGATATCCACGTTGATGTTGTTTTTCTGATGCTCAGGCTCTTGTTTCGAAAAGTATTCGGGTGGTATTCCGTTTCCATGTCCAGCCTTCTTCACTTTCTGGAGGAGCATTCCATCGGGGTGCTGGCCACCATTCTGGTGCATCTGGGTTTTGTTACCGTGTTTTTGATTGCCAGGATCAACACCACGCGGGAACATCAGGGGATTGTTCTGGAGTTTGTTCAGGAGCAGGACTTTAACCGGCCCCGGACACCAGATGCTTCAGAACTTCAGCCTGAAACGGACCCCTTTCAAAGTGATGTCCCGGTGCGGAACATCTCGGTCAACGAAGCTGAGGCTCAGGCTGAGAGAAATATTGGCAAGATGGTTCAGGACATCAAAACCGAGCTGAACGTCAAGGATGCCAAGCCGGTGGAACAGACAGCCCCACTCCCGGAACCTTCTTCAAAAGATGCTACGACCTCGGGGGAGGCCCGGGTTTATGATGACCAGTTCCCGTTGAACGCTCGTGGAGAAAGAACCGTGTACCGGGGTCCGACTACCGTCTCGTACCGTTTGGACAATCGTCGCCACATCCATATGCCCGTTCCTGCATATAAGTGCCAGGGGGGTGGAACAGTGGTTGTGGATATTCAGGTGAACCGTCGCGGTTACGTGGTTCAGGCCTCCATCAGCAAGGAGCGCCTGGCATCATTGGATCCCTGCTTTACCGATGCCGCCCTCAGGGCTGCGCAGACCGCCCGGTTTGAGACGAGCACTCAGGCTCCGGAACCTCAGACGGGGTCCGTTACCTATGTCTTCCTTCCTCAGTAAGATGGAGCGCCCATCATTGACTGTCCCCCGCCTTGTGCTGCCCTCTGTGTCAGCTACGAACTCCTTGCCCGAATTCAATGAGACAGGCAGCCTGCCTTCAGGGATTCCTTCCCTCAACCTGGCTCCCTTGTCCGGTTCGCCCCTCCACCCCGATTGGGTTCCGGAGCCCCGTGTCAAGGTCTCGCTGTTCCATACCAACGATAGGTTGCACCTGAAATTTGAGGTGGAGGAATACGGCCGCCGGGCAGAAGTGCTTCAGGATATGGGGCCTGTGTGGGAGGATTCCTGTGTGGAATGCTTCGTGTCTTTGTCTCCTGATGAACCCGGAGGTGCTTACTACAATTTTGAGTTCAATGCCCTGGGGCGTCTTTATTTGTCCTATGGAACAGGCCGTACGGGCCGTGTACCGGCTCCCGTAGGGGTCCTGAGCCAGATTGCCCGTTTCCCTGCCTGGCGCGACCCGGAATCATCATTCCCGGGGATGGCGGCCTGGGAACTCAGAGCGTCTATTCCCTGCGAAGCCTTCTTTGAAGATTTCCTGACTTCATTTAGCGGCCTTCGCATGAAGGCTAACTTCTTCAAATGCGGAAACAGATTGACTTTTCCGCATTATTTGTCCTGGTCTCCCATGTCCCCCGGGAAGCCCGATTTTCATCAGCCCGGCTTTTTTGGTTCCCTATTTCTGGGCATTTAAGCCTCTTCACTGAGGATTTTTCCTTGTGCGAAGGACGGAAATTCATTTTCTCAGAATTTGGAGCAGTCCATGCGCTAGACGTATGTTCTTGATATATAGTGATTTCGAGCGACTTCTGCCTTCTTGGATGCGAGAATGGAATATTTTTTTGCGAAGGCAAGAATAAATCCTTACAATTTATTACCTTCGCTGTCAGATGGCGACTTATCAACAGTCTCTGCCTGGTTACTGACAAAATTCCGCATTATGCCTTACAGACGACTCCCCAACACCGATGCTGCCCGGATGAGGGCCCTGAAAGTGGCTTTGAAACTCAGTCAGGAAACTTCCCCGGTTCAGTTGGCATTTTCTCAGGTGACGCTCAATCGTTTACGTACGTTTGTGCCTACGTTTGAGGCTGCAGTTGTTAATTACAAGCGGAGTTATTCTTCCACGGTTACCCGGAACAGGGATTATCCCAAGTTGATGCGCAAGGCAAAACTGTATATCTCCCACTTTATTCAGGTGCTCAACATGTCTATTGCCCGCGGGGAGATGCCTCCGGCCATACGGGAGTTTTTCGGTCTGATGGAGTATGGCAACAAAGTGCCCGAGATGAATTCGGAGTCGGATATCATTCGCTGGGGCGAGAAAGTGATTGCCGGTGAAGGTGAGCGACTTCGTAAGGGCATGGCCCCGATGACCAATCCCACCATGGCGGTAGTGAAGGTTCGGTTTGAAAACTTTCTGGATGCCTATCATTCCAAGAAGATTCATCAAAAAAGTGCTGTGCGTATGCAGGGCGACCTGAAAACCTTGCGTGAGGAAGCTGACAGCATCATTCTTTCGGTCTGGAACGAGGTGGAGTCCACTTTCTCGGATTTGCCCGATGATATGATGCGGGACAGAGCCACGCAATACGGGGTGGTTTATGTGTTCCGCAAGAGTGAGAGTGTTCCGGTGGTCAAACCGGTGGTGCGGGAACTTACTCTTTTTTGAGCCTAAAGAATACGTTGTACCCTGCTTCCCTCCAGGGGGCGCATCCGGGTATAGTCCATTCCGCTGATCAGGTTCAGCCCGGGCTTTTTACCGGGGGCAATGCTCCCGGTTTCTGACTCTGTCCCCAAAGCACAGGCCCCGTTCCAGGTGGCCCACCGGATGAGTTCGGTGAAAGGAATCTCAGGAAAATTTTGGGCAATGGTGCAGACTTCATCCCACACGGAGAGTGAGGTGTTGGATCCGTAACTGTCTGTGCCGAGGCAAAGTCGCTCTCCGGCGAGGATCAGAGCGGGTATGTCCGGGAGACACCCTCCGATATACAGATTTGAATTGGGACAAAGTACCCGGAACGAGCCGGGGAAATGACGGCTTATGGTTTTCCGGTCCTCTTCGTCGGCATACGTGTTGTGGACCAGCAGCATCCTTCCGGAATATCCTCCAAACCGTGTGGCAAGCCATTCGGACGGGGTGGTACGAGGTGGGGCCCAGTCTGTGGGTAATGTACCCATGGCCAGGAAGGCAGTGTGCATCGGTCCGCTCCCGTCCCTGAGAAAGTCCTGCTCCTCTTGACTTTCCTGATGATGTATGGCAAGAGGGGTGTTGCGCTGACTCAGGTGGCCGGCTATCTTCCCGGCAAGGGCATCCGACACGGAGTAGGCCGCGTGGGGAGAGATTCCGGCACTGAGGCCAAGGGTGAGCGCCTGCTGCTCCAGCCTGAGGGCAAGGGCGAACTGCCTGTCGGCTTTATCCGGGTGAATGCCGGAGACTTCAATGAAGGTGTGGAAAAGCAGGGATGCATTTTTCTTGAGAGCAAAGGTAACGGGAGTGTTGGAAATATCCCCCACAGCCCGGGTCCCGTTGCGGTACATTTCCTCTGCAGCCTTCTGTGCGGCGCGTTCTGCCATCACCGGGTCGGGTCCGCGGCGAGCCACCATATCGGTAAGAAATGCCGGGAGACCAGTGTGCTGGGGTACCAGCCCCTTGAGAAAGGAGAGCTCCAGATGACAGTGTGCATTGACAAAGCCGGGGGTGAGGATGCCGTTGAGGTGTTCGAGTTTCTCCGAAGGAATCAGCTGCCCCCGGGTGTCGGTAACATCAAGGATACACCCTTGACTGTCAACGGTGATGATCCCGTTGCGCAACACCGGGCCATCCCCGGTAAAAACATAGTGTGCCGAGATTCTGCGCATGGGGTTATTCTGCCGGGAGAGGCTCGAAGATCACATAAAGCGAGCTGATCTCGGCATACTGAGTCCAGGTGGTGTCCTGCAGGCTCCGCAGGTCCTTGTCAAAGATGCTCAGGGTGAATCCGCCATCCCCGGTTTCGTTGAGGGTGCGTTGAACCCGGTATTCCACCTGCTGCCCCCACTTACGGATATTCAGGTGTCCCAGGGAGGTGCGTTCCATCTTGCCGGGGGCTCCGGCGATTTCCCGTTCCACCGAAAAAACCGGAGAGGTCATCTGATCCTGAGGATACACCAGAATACGGGCGTAGAAGGTATAGGTGCCGGGGCCTTCATATCGAACGAAGCGTTCGTAGGGCCCCCTTCCCAGATGCATGGGATACAGCAGCGAACCCACCGAAAGCAAGGTGTCTTGCAGCGTTTTGGGTGTCTCTGTTTCCATGGCTTTGAGCCGGTCAATCACTTTGCCGTAAATCTCTTCAAACAGCTTGGGTTCTGCGCTGATCAGGGTGAGGGTGCTGTCAAATTCTGCCCAGCTGTAGCCCTTCACTTCCACAACATGCCGGTTGTAAGGAATGGAGTCCTGCCATTTGGGGTTCTGGATGCCCAGAACGTCAAAATATCCCTGGCCAATGTGGATTTCGGTCAGGATGTCCGTCATGTCGTCCTTGGGGATAGGTAGCTTATTGCCCGGAGAGGAGCACGAGCCAAGCATCCATCCCAGGCAGAGGATCAGCATGAGGGTCCGTATCACAATACGATATTTTGGCTGGGGGCGCAATCGGGAATGGTTTTTGCATAGCTTCAGAAATATTCTGAACTTTGTGCGGGTTCAAATATCGGACTTTTTCTCTAATCCCCCTACGACATGCAGTTGATTCTTGATTCCCTCCGGGACTTAGACCAAAAGGCGGAGTTGTTCCTCCAGCAAACTTCACCCCACAGGCACTTTGCCTTTTACGGTCCGATGGGGGTGGGCAAGACAACCTTCATCAAATCCCTTTGTCATGCTCTGGGAGCTTCGGTGACGGTGACCAGCCCCACTTTTGCCCTGGTGAACGAATACCCCTCCCGGGAGGGAATGATCTATCATTTTGATTTCTACCGCATCAATCAGCCCAATGAGTTGTTCGACATTGGTGCCGAGGAGTATTTTGATGGCAGGGAGTTCTGTTTTGTGGAATGGCCCGAGCGTGCCGAGGTGATTCTTCCGGACGATGTGGTCCGGGTGTTTCTTTCCGAACGTCCGGATGGTTCCCGGGTACTGGACATTCAGCTATAGAGAAGGCTATGCATCCCATATTTGCTTCTCTGGCCTACCCCGATTACCGGAAATATTTCCTGGGGCAGTGTGTTTCGCTCAGCGGAAGCTGGATGCAGCAGGTGGCCATGAGCTGGTTGGTGTACCGGCTTACCGGGTCGGTATTCCTACTGGGCTTTGTGGGTTTTTGCACCCAGATTCCCAGTTTTCTGCTCTCCATGGTGGCCGGGGTGTATGTGGACCGTTTCAACAAAAGCCGGCTGCTGATGTGGGCCCAGATGGCCTTTATGGCCACGGCCCTCACCCTGGCATTGTTTATTTTTACCGGATGGATCCGGGTATGGCACATCATCGTTTTCAGTTTGATCAACGGAGTGATCACAGCGGTGGATACCCCGGCACGGCAGGCGTTGGTGGCCGATCTGGTGCCTCACCGGAAGGATCTGGGCAATGCCATTGCACTGAACTCTGCGGTGTTTAACGGGACTCGTCTCATCGGGCCCTCTCTGGGTGGTTTGCTGATTGCTGCTGTGGGGGAGGCCTGGTGCTTCCTGATCAATGGGCTGACCTTTTCGGCCATGATTCTGGCTTTGTCCAAAATCCGTCCGGCTTCGGCCTTTCGGGGTGCCAGGGTTGCCGGAGTAGCTCAGGAGATTAGGGAGGGTTTTGATTATGTCATGTCGGCCTTTTCCATACGGGTTCTGCTCTTGCTTCTGGCCTGCTTCAGCCTGCTGGGAGTGCCCTATATTGTCATCATGCCCGCTTTTGTCAGTGAGGTGCTGGGCGGAGACAGCAAGATGTTGGGTCTGGTGATGTCGTGCATCGGGGCCGGAGCTTTCGTGGCCGCCCTCCGTCTGGCCTCAAATAAGTCCGTGTCGGGGTTGCCCTGGAATCTGTTGGTTACCGGCGGCCTTTTTGGGTTGAGCCTGATGGGGATGTCTTTGATTTCCACACCCTGGATGGCTTATCCCGTTTTTGTGATGGCCGGTTATTCCATGATCTCTCTGCTGGCGTCCATCAACACTTTGATACAGACATTGGTAGCTGATGACAAAAGGGGCCGGGTGATGAGCCTCTACGGTATGGCCCTTATGGGTACCGTGCCTTTTGGGAATTTGCTTCAGGGGGTGGTGGCCTCTTCGATAGGGATACAGCACACGCTCCTTGTCAGCGGAATTGCCTGTGTGCTGGTGGCCTTGTTGTACGGGCGGTGGTTCCGGGGGGTGCGGTTTGAGATTCGGGCCCAGATGCGGCGTTCCCGGGTGCAAACCGCTTTCAGGGCCGAGGTGTAGGGCTTAGTCTCCCAGTTTGAGAACGGCCAGGAAGGCACTCTGGGGGACTTCCACATTTCCCACCTGGCGCATCCGTTTCTTTCCCTTCTTTTGTTTCTCCAACAACTTCCGTTTCCGGGTGATGTCCCCGCCGTAGCATTTGGCGGTCACATCTTTGCGCACGGCCTTGACCGTTTCCCGGGCGATGATTTTGGCCCCGATGGCGGCCTGGATGGCGATGTCGAACTGGTGTCTGGGAATGAGTTCTTTGAGTTTTTCGCACATCCTCCGTCCAAAGTCGTAGGCATTGTCGCGGTGGATGAGGCAGGAGAGGGCATCAACATTCTCGCCGTTGAGCATGATGTCGAGCTTGACCAGGTCGGCTTTTTCGTACCCGTACTGGTAGTAGTCGAATGAGGCGTATCCCTTGGAAATACTCTTGAGGCGGTCGTAGAAGTCAAACACAATCTCAGCCAGGGGCATATCAAAATTGAGCTCTACCCGGTCGGTGGTCAGGAAGGTCTGGCCCTTCATCACGCCGCGTTTGTCCATGCAGAGTTTCACAATGGCTCCCAGAAACTCCGATTTGGTGATGATCTGCGCCCGGATATACGGTTCTTCAATGAAGTCAATGTTTCCGGCAGGAGGCAACCCGGAGGGGTTGTGGACTTCCATGAGCTCCTTTCGGGTGGTATGCACCAGGTAGGACACGTTGGGGACGGTGGTGATGACATCCATGTCGAACTCCCGATCCAGCCGTTCCTGGATGATCTCCATGTGCAGCAGGCCCAGAAAGCCACACCGGAATCCAAAGCCCAGAGCAGCAGAGGACTCGGGGACAAATGTCAGCGAAGCATCGTTGAGTTGCAGCTTTTCGATGGAGGCCCGGAGCTCTTCGTAATCATCGGCCTCTACGGGGTAGATTCCGGCAAATACCATTGGCTTGACCTCCTCAAAACCCGCGATGGCCTTGTCGCAGGGCCGCTCCACATGGGTGATAGTGTCTCCGACCTTCACTTCTACGGCCGTCTTGATGCCCGAGATGATGTATCCCACATCGCCGGCACTCAACTGGTTTCTGGGAAGCAGGTTCATCCCCATCACCCCGATTTCATCGGCGTGGTACTCTTTGGCGGTATTGACAAACTTCACAAAGTCATCGGTGCGGAGGGTTCCGTTGACTACCTTGAAATAGGCGATGATGCCCCGGAAGGAGTTGAACACCGAGTCGAAGATCAGGGCCTGCAGCGGGGCTTCGGGATTGCCCTTGGGTGCGGGAATCCGGCGGAGGATCGCCTCCAGAATTTCAGGCACCCCCAGGCCGGTCTTTCCGCTGGCCTCGATGATGGAATCGCGGTCGCATCCCAGCAGGTCCACAATCTGGTCCTTGACCACATCGGGCATAGCTGCCGGCATGTCCATTTTGTTCAGCACCGGGATAATCTCCAGGTCGTACTCGATGGCTTTGTAGAGATTTGAGATGGTCTGGGCCTGGATGCCCTGAGTGGCATCTACAATCAGCAGGGCACCCTCACAGGCTGCAATGGAACGGGACACTTCGTAGGAAAAATCCACATGGCCCGGGGTGTCAATCAGGTTTAGGATGTAGGGTTTTCCCTCCGAGGCGTACGCCATCTGGATGGCATGGCTCTTTATGGTGATGCCCCGTTCGCGTTCCAAGTCCATATTGTCCAGCACCTGATCCTGAAACTCTCTGTCTGTGACAGAGTTGGTGGCTTGCAGCAAACGGTCGGCCAGGGTGCTTTTGCCGTGGTCAATGTGGGCGATGATGCAAAAATTCCGTATTTGCTGCATAACGTGTTGGTTTGAAGTGTGCAAAGATAACCACCACTTGTTAATTTCCATCCATATGATGAAAGTTTCAGCCGATTCGGCCCCAGTTGATGGGGGTGGTTTTTCGTCGGGCGCACTCTTCTTTTAGGATGTGATTTTCGGGTTTGTTCAGCAGAGGGTCGGCTTCCAGAATTTCCTCTGCCTGGTTGCGGGCAAACTGCAGCAGTTGGCCGTCCCTGGCCAGGTCAGCAATCTGCAGTCGGAGTCCCTTGCCGCTCTGCTGGGTGCCTTCGATGTCTCCCTGGCCCCTCAGGTCCAGGTCCACCTCGGAGATTCTGAAACCGTCGTTGGTTTCCACCATCACCTCGATGCGTTTTCGTGCGTCCTGAGACAACTTCACGGAGGTCATCAGCACACAGTAGGACTGTTCTGCGCCTCGTCCTACCCGGCCACGGAGTTGGTGCAATTGTGAAAGCCCGAAGCGTTCGGCACTCTCGATAACCATGACCGAGGCATTGGGGACATCCACACCCACCTCGATTACGGTAGTGGCTACCAGGATCTGCAGATCTCCCGATTTAAAGAGCCGCATCATCAGGTCCTTGTCTTCGTTCTTCATCTTACCGTGCACCATGCCCACAGTGTACTCGCTCTCCGGAAAAGCTTCCCGGATGATGGCAAAGCCCCGTTCCAGATTCTCATAATCACTTTTCTCCGACTCGCTGATCATGGGATACACCACATACACCTGACGTTTCAAGGCAAGTTGCTCCCGGAGGAACCGGAACACTTTTCGCCGGGCCATGTCGTAGTAATGATAGGTCATGACCGGCTTCCGGCCGGGGGGCAGTTCATCGAGTACAGAAACATCCAGGTCGCCGTACACTGTCATGGCCAGGGTACGCGGAATAGGGGTGGCGGTCATCACCAGAATATGGGGCGGACATTCATTTTTTTGCCACAGGGCTGCCCTTTGTGCCACCCCAAACCGGTGCTGTTCATCAATCACCACCAGCCCCAGGTTCCTGAATTGTACCGTTTCCTCAATCAGGGCATGGGTTCCGATGAGCAGGTGAATGGATCCCTCCATCAGCCCCTCTGCAATTTGTTTCCTTTCTGCCCGGGAAGTGGACCCGGTGAGCAGGGCGATGCGTACCGGTAGTCCCTCCAGCAGCCTGGAAACGGAGTCCAGGTGTTGTCTGGAGAGAATCTCGGTGGGGGCCATCATGCAAGCCTGAAATCCGTTTCCGATAGCTATCAGCATGGCAGACAGGGCCACCAGGGTTTTCCCGCTGCCTACATCTCCCTGCAGGAGCCGGTTCATTTGACGTCCCAGTCCGAGGTCGCGGCGAATCTCACGGATGACTCTTTTCTGGGCTTCGGTCATGCGGAAAGGCAGATGGTTCTCGTAGAAATCGTTGAACAGCTGACCGATGTGTTCGAACCGAAAGCCGGGTACGGTGTTTTTTCGGTACATCTTGCTGCTGAGCACATTCATCTGCAAGTAGAAGAGCTCCTCGAACTTGAGCCGGTATTCGGCTTTACGCAACAATTCAGGGGTTTGCGGAAAATGGATGTCGAACAACGCCTGATGCAGGGAGGGCAATCCCAGCCGGGAGCGCATCCCCTCTGGCAAGGTCTCGGGAATCTGCCCCGGAAGGCCTGCCCACAGGGTGGCCATGAGTTTGTGCAGAACGCGGGAGGTGAGATAATGGGACCGAAGTTTCTCGGTGGAGGGATACTGAGGCTGAAGCCCTACGGAGAATCCCTCTTCCTGGCGCGCAAGGGGTTCTATCTCCGGATGGACCAGGTTCAGGCTTCCGTTAAACAAAGTGGGCTTGCCGAAGATTACATATTCGGTGTCCGGGCGTACAGACGCGGCAATGTATTTGATTCCTTTGAAGAATACCAGCGGAACGGTTCCGGTATCATCGCTCAGGCTCATCACCAGCCGTTCCCGGGGTGCTGCGCCAACCCTGGTCATGGATGTAATCCGGCCCCGCACCTGAATCGCGGGTAAGTCCGGGCGGATCTCACGCACGGTGTAAAACCGGGTCCTGTCGAGGTATTTGTAAGGGAAGTGGTAGAGCAAATCGCGGTAACACGCTATCTCAAGTTCTTTGTGCAGCAACTCCGCCCGCCTGGGGCCCACCCCGGGCAGGTATTTTATTTCCTGTTGCAGAAAGGTGTGGATCTCGGTTCGCAAGGCACAAGCAATCGTTGCTCAAAGATACTCAAAAAGCGGGAGGTTACTTCCCGAGGAAGGTGTCTTTCACTTTCCGGGTGAAGGGGGAGGCAAAGATGAAATCGTCCAGCAACTTGTTGCCCGACTGGATGATGTCATGGCTGGTGCCGGTCCACTCCAGACGGCCGTTGCTGATAAACACAATTTTCTCGCCGATGCTGGCCACGGAACCCATATCGTGGGTGTTGATGATGGTGGTGATGTTGTACTCCTCGGTGATTTCCTTGATGAGTTCATCAATAACGATGGAGGTCTGAGGATCCAGCCCGGAATTGGGTTCATCGCAGAAGAGGTAGGAAGGGTTGAGGGCAATGGCCCGGGCGATGGCTACGCGTTTCTTCATCCCGCCGCTGATCTCGGCAGGGTAGAGCCGGTTGACCCGCTCCAGATTCACCCTTTTGAGGCAGAAGTTCACCCGCTCCCTCTTCTCTGCCAGGGTGAGGCGGGTAAACATATCAAGGGGAAACATCACGTTTTTTTCCACGGTCATGGAATCGAACAGCGCGCTTCCCTGGAACAGCATGCCAATCTGCTTGCGGATGTCCTTTTGCTCTTGAAAGGGCAGTTGGTTGAAGACCACCTGGTCATACAGAATCTCTCCCTGCTCGACTTCCAAAAGCCCCACGATGCATTTGAGCAACACGGTCTTTCCGGAACCGCTCTGCCCAATCACCAGATTGGTCTTGCCCCGTTCAAAGACAGTGGATATATCGTTCAGGACCACCCGGTCACCGAAGTATTTTGAAAGATGCTTCACTTCAATCATCAGAGTAGTAATTGAGTGAGAATCAGGTTGAACATAAGTACCAGGATGCTGCTGTACACCACCGAACGGGTACTGGCCTTGCCCACTTCCAGCGACCCCCCGTTGACATAATACCCGTGATAGGCAGGGACCGAAGCGATGACAAAGGCAAAAACGGCCATTTTGATCAGCGAGTAGCCTATGTAGTAGAATTGCACCGAATAGTGCAGCCCGGCAATGTATTCTGCGCTGGTGGTCAGGCCCTTGATGATGATCGTGATCCAGCCTCCGAAGATGCCCACGAACATGCTGAGTATGGAAAGCAGGGGGAAGAACAATACCGCAGCCACTACCTTGGGAAGGATGAGGTAGCTGGCAGAGTTGACCCCCATGATCTCAATGGCATCAATCTGTTCGGAGATGCGCATGGTGCCAATCTCCGAACAAATGCTCGAACCGGCCTTCCCTGCCAGGATGAGTGCTACGATGGTGGAGGAAAACTCCAGCAGCATGGTGTCGCGCACCATGAGCCCGATGAGGTAGTTGGGCAGCAGGGGGTTCTCCATATTGTAGGCGGTCTGGATGGCCAGCACTGCCCCGATGAAGAACGAGATGATCAGCACAATCCCGATGGAGTTCAATCCCAGGTTCTCCAGTTCGCGGAACAACTGCCTGAAAAAGACCTTCCACTTTTCGGGTTTCCGAAAGGTGCGGTGGAGCAGCATGAAGTATCTCCCAAAATGGTAGAAGGTATGCATGGTTATTCCTTGATCTCTTCGTAATCCACGTACTCCCCGTCCTGAGGGGAGAATGTCTTTTCGCTTGTTTGAGACGGCTCAATGGTTACCTCTCCAGGGGGACGGGGGTTCCTGGTTTGGCGACCATGGCGGGCCTGCATGTTTTTCTGCAGGTGTTGCAGGTACCTGGAAAGCATCCAGGGGAATACAACCCGGAACAACAGCCTGAGTCCGAACCAGACGGCCCAGATGATGAGAATGACTTGTAAAACTTTGGTCATTTTGTTTGAATAAGCCCCGCAGGCGTTGCAAATGTACTCGATTTGGGAGAAAATCACTAATTATTTAGGGGATTAACTACCTTTGTCGCCTAATCCAGTGTTTTGATTATGGGGAATATTGTTGCCGTGGTGGGGCGGCCTAATGTCGGGAAATCCACGTTTTTTAACCGGCTCACAGGCTCCAAGGATGCCATTGTGGATGAGCAGGCGGGCGTGACACGTGACCGGCACTATGGCAAGGTGGAATGGAACGGGAGGGAGTTTTCCGTGATTGATACGGGGGGGTATGTCACCCACTCGGAGGATGTGTTTGAGGAAGAAATTCGCAAGCAGGTGCTGCTGGCCATTGAGGAGGCCGATGTGATTTTGTTTATGGTGGATGTCACCTGCGGGATTACGGATCTTGATGAAGAGGTTGCCGATATCTTACGCCGGTGCGGGAAGAAGGTTTTCCTAGTGGTCAATAAGGTGGATAACGGAGAGCGACAGTACGATGCGCATATCTTTCACACATTTGGTCTCGGGGATTTGTTTATGATCTCCTCCATCAGCGGCTCCGGTACCGGGGACTTGCTGGATGCTGTGGTGTCGGCCCTGCCGCGCGATGCCCGACAGGAAGAGGAGGCGGATATTCCCCGTTTTGCGATTGTCGGACGGCCCAATGCCGGGAAATCCTCTCTGGTGAATGCCCTGCTGGGGGAAGAAAGAAATATTGTCACCCCGGTGGCCGGCACTACCCGCGATGCCAACTATACCCGCTATAACCGTTTTCAGCACGACTTCTATCTTATTGATACCGCAGGTTTGCGCAAGAAGGGTAAGGTGACCGAAGACCTGGAGTTCTACTCTGTGATGCGGGCCATCCGGGCCATTGAAAATTCGGATGTTTGTTTGCTGATGATTGATGCTACCCGTGGCATTGAGGCGCAGGATGTGAGCATCTTTCAGCTGATACAGCGCAACCGCAAGGGAGTGGTGATTCTGGTGAACAAGTGGGACCTGGTGGAGAAGGACAACAAAACTCTGTCCGTTTTTGAGAAGGCCGTCCGGGAGCGCATCGCTCCGTTCACAGATGTCCCCATTATCTTTACTTCGGCCGTGACGAAGCAACGGCTTCAAAAGGTGCTTGAAGAAGCCATGCGGGTGTATCACAACCGCATCCGGAAGATTCCCACCTCAAAGCTCAATGAGGTCATGCTGAAGTTCATTGAGGACACTCCGCCTCCTTCTGTCAAAGGGAAGTATATCAAGATTAAGTACGCCACTCAATTGCCGACCATGGCGCCCTCATTTGCTTTCTTCTGCAACCATCCCCAGTACTTGCGGGAGGCTTACAAACGGTATCTGGAGAACCGGCTGAGAGAAACCTACGATTTTTCGGGGGTGCCTATTCAGATTTTTTTCCGGGAAAAGTAGCTGCTGCTGGGACCCCGGTCATCGGGGTTGCCAGGCTTTCGGGGTTGCCAGGCTTTCGGGGCTGCCAGGCTTTCAGGATTACCAGGCACTGAAGACTTCAGGGGTGCCGGGATTTCAGAGCCGAAGCAGCCGGATGGTGAGTTCGCGCAATAATTCGTCAGGCCCGGTGGTGCCGTTTTCCACGCCCTTGGAACGCGCATCATACTGTCTGAGCAGGCTGATGGCCTGAGCAGTCTGTTGCCGGTTGTATTTGCGGGCGGCTCCTTCGTATTGCCTGATGAAATAGGGGTTCACTTTGAGTACCGATGCCAGATTCTGGGGCGACCGGTCGCGGGTGTAGTGGAACTGCAGGAGCTTGATGAAAAAGCTGGCCAGAGTACCAATGATCATAATCAACGGATTTTCTCCCGGATTCCCGGCAAAATGCAGGGCTATGCGGTGGGCCTTGAGTGTGTTCCGTTCGGCAAGGGCTCCCTGGAATTCAAAAACATTGTAGTCCTTGCTAATCCCAATGTTGCGTTCAATGTGGGCCGGGGTGATGCTCTTTTCCTCTGCCGGAAGGGTGATGAGCAACTTGTCGAGTTCATTGACCAGCTTGCTCAGGTCTGCACCCAGATATTCGGACAGCATCAGGCTGGCCTCAGGGGTGATGGTACGCCCTCTGGGGGCAAGGTATCCGCTGATCCAATCGGGTATCTGGTTGTCATAGAGTTTTTTGGACTCAAAAAGCCCCCCCATGGACTGCAGTTGGCGGGTGAGCTTGAGCCGTTTGTCCAGTACCTTGTTCTTGTAATTGATCACCAGAACGGTTGACTTGAGCGGCTGTTCGGTGTAGAGGTGCAGGCGGTCGATGTCCTTCATGAACTGAGCTTCCTTGACGATCACCACCTGCCTGGCCGCCATCATCGGGAAACGTCGGGCTGTGTTGATGATGGTGTCGGCATCGGTATCCCTCCCGAAAAGCACGATTTGGTTGAAATCCCGCTCTTCGGCAGTGAGCACGTTGGCCTCGATGTACGCCGATATGAGGTCTATGTAATAAGGCTCCTCACCCATCAGGAAATAGACCGGGCGGTACTTTCCCTCATGGAGTTCGGTCATCAGGGTTTTGTAGTTAACTGCTTCTGTCGCCATGGGTATGCTTTAGGTCGTCCAATTTAGGTAGATTCAATCATTTTGCGAAACATTTCCATGGCAAACCGGATGTTTTTTACCGGTGAGATGTTCAGGGCCAGTTTCTCACGGGCTTCCTTGAGGCTGAACATCCTGGGGTTCTGCTGGATGTAACGCAGTATGTTGGTGAATCGCGGTGTTTGATAAAACGGTGCCTCGGGGTTACTGATGAAGTAAGAGAGCATCCGTTCGTGCCGGAGCACAATTTTCTCTATGCCCAGTTGTCCGGCCAGCCATCTCAGGCGGACGGTGTTCATGAGTTCGGCGGTTTCTTCAGGAACCGGTCCGAACCGGTCCCTGAGGGCCTCTTCGAAAGCCGCCAGTTTTTCTTCGGCATCCAGAGTATCCAGCTCCCGGTACAGCCGAATCCGTTCGGGCACGTTCTCCACATAGGTTTCCGGGATGAGCAGTTCCAGGTCGGTGTCAATCTGGCATTCCTTCACGGGTGCGGCATGCGGTCCCTCCGTCACGGACGTTCCCAGCAATTCCCGGATGTCCCCTTCTTCACGAAGCTCTTCCATGGCCTCCGCCAGAATACGCTGGTAGGTCTCAAACCCAATATCGGCAATGAATCCGCTCTGTTCCGCTCCCATCATGTTCCCGGCACCGCGGATGTCGAGGTCCTGCATGGCAATGTTGAAACCGCTGCCCAGTTCTGCAAATTCTTCAATCGCCTGCAGCCTGCGGCGTGCCTCAGGGGTAAGGTCGCTGAGCGGGGGAGCCAGCAGGTAACAAAAAGCTTTCTTGTTGCTGCGTCCTACCCTGCCCCGCATCTGGTGCAGGTCGCTGAGCCCGAAGTGATGGGCGTGGTGGATGAGTATGGTATTGGCATTGGGGATGTCCAGGCCCGATTCGATGATGGAGGTGGCAATCAGCACATCAAAGTCTCCGGCCACGAAATCCATCATGATGCGCTCCAGATCTGCACCCTCCATCTGGCCGTGGGCCGTTACGGTGTGCACTTCGGGACAAAGTTTTCGTACCGTGGTTTCGAGGTCGCGCAGGTTCTGCACCCGGTTGGTGATGAAGAACACCTGTCCGCCGCGGCCCACCTCGAATTCAATGGCTTCCCGGATGAGGTCGTGGCTGAAAGGAGAGACCTCGGTGTGGATGGGATATCTGTTGGGGGGCGGGGTAGTCATCACGGACATATCCCGGATGCCCGTCAGGGAGAACTGCAGGGTGCGGGGAATGGGGGTTGCGGTGAGGGTCAGGGTGTCCACCCCGGTACGCAGAGCCTTGAGTTTTTCCTTCGCGGCCACCCCGAATTTTTGTTCTTCATCAATGATGAGCAGGCCGAGGTCCTTGAAACCTACTGTCTTTCCCAGTATTTTGTGGGTGCCGATGAGGATGTTGATATGTCCGGCCCTGAGGTCTTCGATGATCTCCCGGGTATCTTTGGCACTCTTGAAGCGGGAGAGATGCTCGATGCGCACGGGGAATTTCTCCAGACGCTCCCTAAACGTCCGCTCATGCTGCATGGCCAGGATGGTGGTGGGAACCAGCACGGCCACCTGTTTGTTGTCTGTGACTGCCTTGAAGGCGGCTCTGATGGCAATCTCGGTTTTGCCAAATCCCACATCGCCGCAAACCAGGTGGTCCATGGGGATGTCGTTTTCCATGGCCGCTTTGACACTCTGGGTGGCTTTGAGTTGGTCCGGGGTGTCCTCAAAAAGAAAGGATGCCTCCAGTTCTTCCTGAAGAAAAGAGTCCGGTGAGAACGCAAAGCCCTTGTTGGCCTGTCTTCGGGCATAGATCATTATCAGGTCGCGGGCAATGTCCTTGACCTTCTTCTTGGCCGATTGCTTCAGGTTCTGCCAGGCTGGGGTGCCCAGTTTGTAAATTTTGGGGGCTTCACTGTCCCGGCCCCGGTACCTGGATATTTTGTGCAGGTTGTGAATGTTCACGTACAATACATCATTGTCCCGGTACACCAGGCGGATGCACTCCTGTTCCCGGTCATTGTTCCGGATCTTTTCCAGCCCCCCGAAGATGCCCACTCCGTGGTCCACATGGACAACGTAGTCTCCGGGATGGAGGCCCTGGAGGTCTCTCAGCGTGAAGCTCTCACTGCGTGAGAATCCTTTACGGATGCGGTATTTGTGGTATCGCTCAAATGCCTGATGGTCGGTGTACAGACATTGTTGCAGGTCCTGATCAGTGAACCCTTCGTGCAGGATGCCCGGTACTGGGGTAAAAGTAGCCTGCACGCGGGTGCCCGCAAAGATATTCCGCAAACGGTCAAATTGCTTGCTGTTTTCACTCAGGATACAGCATGTGAACCCTCTGGCGGCATTCATGGCCAGGTTCTCGGCCATCAGATCGAAATTCTTGTTGAAGGTGGGTTGGGGCTCGGTGTGAAAGGTGAGCGAGCTTGCGCCTTCAAAATGGTTGAAGTGCCCAAATTCAATGTGTCGGAATGCTTTGAGTTGCTCCTCAATGGTTTGGGCAGGAACATAGATCTCGGAGGCTGGGATGGCCGATTCGGAACGATCGGGTTGGTAATACCTAACGGGGCTTTTCCCCAGTTTGTCGAGTAAGTCCAGAGTCAGGGGCAGGTCTTCGCTCCAGAGCAGGGCGTCCCTGGGGAGTAGTGCCGGGAAACAGGCGGAACTGCCGGGGGCCAGAAATTTCCGGATGTCCGGGATGATGGTGATTTCCTCGAAAAACTCTGAGGAAAGCTGGGTGTCAATGTCAAACGAGCGGATGGACTCAACCTCCTTGCCAAAGAAATCAATCCGGTAGGGAAGATGATGGGCATACGAAAAGATGTCCACGATGCCCCCCCGGATCGAGAACTGTCCCGGTTCGGAGACAAAATCGCAGCGGGTGAATTGGTATTCGTGCAGCAAATCGCAGATGAAACTGATGGAGATGCGTTCCCCCTTGTGTAGTTGCAGTATGTTCCGTCCCAGTTGTTCGCCCGAAAGGACCCGCTCGCCAAGGGCCTCGGCACTGGTAACAAGGATGCCACCGCGCGGGTCTCCCTGACGGAGAAACTCCTGAACCCGGGTTCGCAGGATGAGTTGCCCTTCGTCCGTCCGTATTTGGGAGGCTGAACGTTTAAAGGAGGGTGGAAACAGCAGTACGCGGTCTTCCTCGAGGGCATTGCACAGATCGTTGTAAAAATAGGCGGCGGCACTTGCTTCGGGGAGGATGATCACATGGACTCCTGCCAAGCGAACAAAGCACGAAGCAGCAAGGAGTGCCGGGGATGACCCGCACAGCCCCTTGAGGTGGATGGTTATGTTGTGGTTTACCCCTTCGGCCAGAGAGCCAAAGAGGGGATGGCTTTGGTACAGAGTGTTGAGGAACGTGGCTGGTTGAGACATTGTGTACTGATTAGAGCAGGTCCAGCAGGCTGGGGGTGGGTATTTTTTCGAGTACCAACGCTGACCGGGCCGGGAGATAGAGTTTCAGATACCTGTTTCCTGTGGAGGGGTCATCAAACAGTGGGCCGGTGAAATGAATCTGACGGTCGTCTATCAAACCGAAGCCTCCGAATGAGGGATGGTCCGTATCCAGCAGAATCCGGTATTTCCCCGGTTCTGTGGGAATGCCGTATCCGGTATGGGACTGCACGGGATGGAAGTTGAATACAAACAGCAGCCCGGCTCTGCGAAAAGCCAGGATATGGGCTCCCTTGTCTTCGTGGACCAGTTGCGGGGTGTCGTTGTAACAGGAGTGTTTTCCGGCGAGCAGGGCAATCATCTGACGGTCGAATGCTGCCAGAGTGTGGTATCTGAGGTTCGGGTCTTCGAGCAGGCTCCATTGCCTGCGGGCAAACTGGAAAGACCACCCGTTACCCTCCCGGGGAAAATCAATCCATTCGGGATGCCCGAACTCATTGCCCATAAAGGCAAGGTAGCCGTTCCCGGCAGTAGCCATGGTGAGGAGCCGTATCATCTTGTGCAGGGCCATACCCCGGTCCACCACAAGGCTGCGGCTGGCCATGTCCATATGTTGGTACATCTCTTTGCCGATAAGCCGGAAGATGATGGTTTGGTCCCCAACGAGGGCCTGATCGTGCGACTCCACATATCCGATGGTTTTTTCATCGGCCCGTTTTCGGGTCAGTTCGTAAAAGATCTCACCCACGTCCCAGACCTCATCCGGTCGGTCTTTGATGAGTTTTATCCAGTAATCCGGGGTTCCCATGGCCAACCGGTAATCAAACCCAAATCCGCCCTGGTCCACCGGGGTAGCGATGCCCGGCATGCCACTCATTTCTTCGGCGATGCAGAGCGCCCCGGGCCGCACCTGGTGGATGAGCTTGTTGGCCAGTATCAGGTAGCTCATGGCATCGGGATCGTCCGTGCCATCGAAGTATTGGGCATACTCGGTGAAATCGCGGGATAGTCCGTGGTGCTGATACAGCATGCTGGTCACTCCGTCAAAACGAAATCCGTCAAAATGATATTCTTCCAGCCAGTAGCGGCAGTTTGAAAGCAAGAAATGCAGTACCTGGGGTTTCCCGTAGTCAAAGCAGAGTGAGTCCCACGCCGGATGTTCCCTTCTGGGACCGTTGTGAAAATACTGCCAGGGGGTGCCGTCAAAAATGTTCAGGCCTTCGGCTACATTCTTCACCGAATGAGAATGCACCAGGTCCATGATGACAGTCAGGCCGGCCTGATGTGCTGTGTCCACAAGCGATTTAAGTTCGTCCGGGGTGCCAAACCGTGAGGACACGGCAAAGAAATTGGACACGTGGTATCCAAAGGAACCGTAATAGGGGTGTTCCTGGATGGCCATTAACTGGAGGGTGTTGTACCCGGCATCGCGCACATAGGGCACAATGCGGTCCCGAAACTCTGTGAAGGTTCCCACCCGGAGTTCCTCGGTGGCCATCCCCACATGGGATTCGTACACCACCGGGGCGCCGGTGCCGGGGCTGAAATGGTCCATCTTCCACTGATAGGGCTGGTGGGGCCGCCATACCTGTGCACTGAAGATCTTGGTTTGTTCATCCTGAACGACCCTCCGTGCATAGGATGGGATGCGGTCCCCCTCCCCTGAAGCCCAGCGGACGGTCAGCCGGAACAGATCCTGATGTTGCAGTTCATCTTCCTTCAGATGGATTTCCCATACGCCATTTCCTACAGGCTGAAGTGCGTATCGGGGTAGTACTTCCCATTCGGAGAAGGTTCCCTTGAGATACACTTCTGTTGCATTCGGCGCCCATTCCCGAAACACCCAGCCTCCCGGAACCCGGTGGAGTCCGTAATACAAGTGCCCGGAAGCAAAATCCGGCAACGACTGGCCGCCGGTGATCTGTTTCTCCTTAAGGGCTGCCAGCCTTGATCTGTCGGCAATCTTCCGGGCAAATGGTTCCAGCCAAGGATCGTTTCGGACTATGGCAGGCAGGTTCATTGCTCGTGAGGGGTTTGCGAAGTCTGCGGGGCTTGGGGAGGGCGCGATGGCGTCCTTCGAACATTCACCAGGGCTGCCCGTTCAAAAGGAGCCTCAGGGTTGAACAGCAGACGGTAGGTGACATGGGTCTTGTAGATGCGGGTTCCCACCTGCTCGGCAACCTTCTGCATAGCCGGGTTAAAATCCCCGATCCAGTTGAGCTGTAAGGTCTTGTACTGAAAGTTCCCCTGCAAAATGATCTTTTGTAAGGTGACCACCATCGCACTATCCACCCCCCGTCCCTGGAATTCCGGGGTAATCCCGAAGATGGTCCCGATGATGTTGGTCACGGATTTCTTAATCTTCAGATGGTACATAATGACCAGTTTCCCCCACAGGTTGAGTTTGCCGTTGATGTGCTTCAAAGCTTGGTTGAGGTCTGGGATGGAGAGGAAGAAGGCCACGGGTTGTTCTTCGTAGAACGCAAAAATCAGCAGCCGGGGGTCCATGATGGGGCGGATGCTTTTGAACATAGCCTCTCCGTGAGCCCGGGTGAGGGGTTTGATGCCTTCGAATTTTGCCCATCCCCGGTTGTACACCTCGATAAAACTGTCAATGAAGAAGGAGGCCTGGGCTGGATCAAATGTGCGGAAGGTGTACCCGGGTTGCCTGAGAATCCGCTCGGCTTTTTGGCGTAATTCCTCGGATATGGTGGCTTTGGGATCAATCTCCCGGAAGTAGGTGTACTGGTTGAAGTAGTTCTTAAAGCCATAGGCTTCAAAGAAAGCTGCGTAGTAGCGTTTGTGGTATCCCATGCCGTAGATAGGCTCGTAAAAGCCGTCGGTAAGCAGACCCCACCAGGTGTTGCGGTCTCCGAAATTGACGGGTCCGTCCATGGCCTCCATGCCCTGCTCCTGCAGCCACTTTTTGCAGGCGTCAAAGAGTGTGAAAGCTGCCTGCTGGTCCTCAATACATTCAAAGAAACCCATTCCGCCGGTGGGCTGCTTGTTCTTGCGGGCGGAACGGCCATCGTAAAAGGCGGCTACCCTGCCACACACTTTCCCCTTATCGTCGAGCAAGAGCCACCGGATGCACGCCCCGGAACGAAAAAGTTTGTTGGCTTCTGCGTCAAACACCCTCTCGATGTCGGCATCCAGAGGCCTGATCCAGTTCTTGTCTTCCCGGTACAACCACACCGGGAACTCCAGGAACTTTCTCTTGTCTGTTGTTGAGGATACGGTATGAACCTGGTACATGGCTACGCGTTAATAGAGTTAAGATTCCAGTTTATGGGGGGCATCCCCCGGGACTCCAGCCATTGATTGGTTTTGGAAAAATGCCGGCATCCCAGAAAGCCCTGATAGGCGGAGAGGGGTGAGGGATGGGGTGCCTCAAGAATCAGGTGGGCGGCAGGGTCGATCAGGGTTTTTTTGGCTTGTGCATATTTGCCCCACAGTAGGAATACCAAACCGGATTTGCGCCGGGACAAAAGTGCCATGGCGGCATCCGTGAAGGATTCCCAGCCTCGGTTTTGGTGTGAACCCGCCTGTCCGGACCGGACGGTGAGGGTTGCATTGAGCAGGAGTACCCCCTGGCTTGCCCAGCTTTCCAGATTTCCGTGACCCGGGTCGGCTATGCCCAGGTCATCCCCAAGTTCCTTGAGGATATTCTTCAGTGAGGGGGGCGCAGGAACGCCTCTGGGAACGGAGAAACACAGGCCGTGTGCCTGTCCGAGCCCGTGGTAAGGGTCCTGACCCAGAATGACCACCCGGACTTTGTCGAACGGAGTGCTGTTGAAGGCATTGAAAATGAGATTGCCGGGAGGGAACACCGGGTACAGGGACTTTTCCTTGATCAGAAATTCCTTGAGGGCCGCGAAGTAGGGCTTGCGAAACTCTTCGGCAAGGGCCTCCTTCCATCCGTCTTCGATTTGGGGATGCACCTCCATCAGTAAGCTCGTTTATGGCGGCCTTCAACATAGTTGATGAAAGCCCGGTTGGCCACACGGTTGCCCCCGGGAGTGGGGTAGTCGCCGGTGAAATACCAGTCACCCAAGTCGTTTGGGCAGGCTGTGTGCAAATTTCCGATGGATTGGTAGATCACATCGAGTTCCGCGGTGATTTCGCTGGTATGGAGCATTTGGGCGATCTTCCTGGAGATGTCCTTGTCCGTGAAGGGGGCGTATATCTGCTTTACATGATTCTCAGCCAGGTGGGAAGGGAGTTGCTCTTGTTCCTTGCATTTGAGGTACACCTGGTTGATGATATCGCTTCGCCCGGTTTCGCGCAGTAGCCCGATGGCTGCCTGGAAGGCGATGAAGTCATCCAGACGGGCCATATCAATGCCATAGCAATCCGGGTAGCGTATTTGCGGAGAGGAGGATACGATGATGATCTTTCTGGGCCCGAGCCGGTTAAGAATCTTGATGATGCTTAGTTTCAGGGTGGTGCCGCGCACTATGGAGTCATCAATGATGACCAGATTGTCCTGCCCCCTGCGCAGGGTGCCGTAGGTGATGTCGTACACGTGTCCCACCATGTGTGCCCGGCTCCGGTCCTGGGTGATGAAGGTGCGTAACTTGGCGTCCTTGATGGCCACCTTCTCCACCCGGGCCTGCACGCTCATAATTTTGTCCAGACGGGCCGGAGTGAGGCGCGGGCCGGCTTCGAGTATTAGTTTCTTTTTCCGTTCGTTCAGAAAATCGTTTGCACTCTGAATCATCCCGAAAAAGGCACTCTCGGCAGTGTTGGGAATGTAGGAAAACACGGTGTTCTCCAGGTTAGAGTCCACCGACTCCAGAATATCGGGCAGCAAGAGGGCACCCAGCTTTTTCCGTTCGTTGTAGATATCCTGATCACTGCCGCGTGAGAAATAGATTCGTTCAAAGGAACAGGATCGCCTTTCACGAGGCTCCTGGACCAGTTCCTCAGCGATTCGGCCATCCTTGCGGATGGTGAGCACGTATCCCGGCTTCACCTCGCTGATTCGTTCACAAGGCACATCAAAAGCGGTCTGGATTACGGCACGTTCAGAGGCCACAACAGCCACTTCCTCATCATGATAGTAGTAGGCCGGGCGAATGCCGGCAGGGTCCCGGTACACAAATGCATCTCCGTCGCCGACGATGCCGGCGATGGCGTACCCGCCATCCCAGCGTTTGCTGGAATCGCGCAATACGTTGGGAATACTCAGGTTCTGTGCAATCAAAGCAGAAATCTCCACATTGGAGTATCCTTCCTTCTTGAACTGATCAAACAGACGTTGGTTTTCGCGGTCCAGAAAATGACCCAGATTCTCCAGCATGATCACGGTGTCCGAAACTGCCACGGGGGCCTGGCCCAGCTCGGTGAGGGTGTTGAAGATCTCAGACACATTGGTCAGGTTGAAGTTCCCGGCCAGTACCAAGTTACGGGTTTTCCAGTTGTTGGGCCGGATCACCGGATGCACGGCCTCAAGGGTGTCGTTCCCGAAGGTGCCGTAGCGCAAATGCCCCAGGTAGAGTTCTCCCACGAAGGCCGCTTCGCGCTTGAGGAATTCCACGTCTCCCATCCGGGATGTATCCCCCCGGGTGAGTTTGTCGAGGCCTTCGTAAATGGTTTTGAATACCTTGTCGATGGAGAAGGTTTTCACGGAGCGTTCTCTGAATATGTACTGGCTCCCGGCGGGCATCCCCGTCTTGACACATAAGGCCCCGGTTCCGTCCTGTCCCCGGTTCCGTTGTTTCTCCATCAGCAGATACAGCTTGTTCAGCCCGTAGAGGCAGCTTCCGTATTTAAAGTGGTAATGCTCCAGAGGCTTCAGCAGCCTTACCATGGCGATTCCGCACTCGTGTTGCAACGCGTCACTCATAGTTTATCTGGGGTTAATGGGTGTATTTTCAACGATGATGGCACTCCGGTAGCTTCCTGAGATGCTCTTGAGTTGCCTGAGGGCTTCCGAACGGGTGCGGAAGTCCCCCACATACACTTTGTAATGCGGCGGATCCCAGCTGAGGTAAGGTTCTATGCCCGGGAATTCACTCATAAAGCGGCTTCGGATCTCCTGACCTCGTTGCCGGCCCGAGGCTCCCGTCTCGGAGAAGATGAGGATGCGGCAACCGGTCACCGGTTTGTTCTTTTGATTCTCGGCATGCAGATACAGCAGTCGGGTAATGTCCTGGTCCTGAGTCACCGTTGTCGTCCGGTTCAGAATGTCGGGGCTGCGCAGGTCGGCGATAATCTCCGGTACCAGAGGCTGGTCCTGAGCGGACAGGCTATAGGAAAGCAGCAGGCAAAAGAGAGTAGAAAGGCACAGGCGGGGCAGTTTCATCTGATA
>DFUR01000052.1:0-2938 GCA_002380425.1 Bacteroidales bacterium UBA4181 | reverse complement strand
AAAAAAAAAAAAATTTTCCCCCGCCGCAACTTCATCCTCCCGAAAGGAAAGTTATTTTTCCGGCCACAAAAAATTATTATATTTGCCTAAATAAATATTTATATATATCGAATAATTTCAGAAATATGTTTGAAAGATCTGTTTTACAAGATGTTATTTCACGCGTAGAAGAACCGCGCAGGTTCATTCAGGTATTGGTCGGCCCCCGTCAGGTGGGGAAAACCACCCTTATCAAACAACTTTTGGCAAAAACGGATATCCCACATTATTTTGTTTCGGCTGACGACCTTTTTGCTGCTGACACCACTTGGCTCAAGCGGGCTTGGGTCAAGGCGCGTATTCTCTGTCAACAGGAAGGCAAGGGTTCATTCCTTCTGGTGATTGATGAGGTTCAGAAAGTGCCCCAGTGGAGTGAGACTGTGAAGAAGGAATGGGATGCCGACTCTTTTTCGGATGTACCTGTCAAAGTGGTTTTGCTCGGTTCGTCCCGTCTGTTGCTTCAAAAGGGATTGACCGAGTCTCTGGCAGGGAGGTTTGAAGTACACCCCATTACGCACTGGTCTTTTGACGAGATGCGTCAGGCGTTCGGATGGAGCCTCGGAGAGTACCTGTATTATGGTGGTTATCCGGGCTCGGCTTCGCTCATCGGGGATGAGCAACGATGGAAGGACTATGTCAGAGAGTCTCTGGTCGAGCCCACCCTTTCCAGAGATATTCTGATGATGACAAGGGTAGATAAGCCAGCGCTGCTGAGGCGACTCTTTGATATAGGTTGCAGGTATTCATCGCAAATTTTGTCGCTTTCAAAGGTTCAGGGTGAACTTCAGGAGACGGGTAATCTGACCACACTATCCGGCTACCTGATGCTGCTTCAGCAGGCCGGGTTGCTGTCCGGGTTGGAGAAGTTTGCAGCGGATATCATTCGTAAAAGGTCTTCGAAGCCCAAGTTTCAGGTTCACAACAATGCGCTTCTGTCTGCTAGCCAACATCTGTCCTATAATTCTCTGCATACCCGCCAAGAGGAGTGGGGCCGTTTTGCTGAGTCGGCCGTCGGGGCCCATCTGATCAACAGTGGTCTCAAGCACCGGTTTCAAGTGTATTACTGGAATATGGGTCACTGCGAAGTTGATTATGTGATTGAAAAGGAAGGTGTGGTCGTGGGAATTGAGGTGAAAAGCGGCCAAAGTAGTGCCAACCGTGGGCTTGCGTTGTTTCAACAGGAGTTCAAGCCCCGAGGGGTCTTCCTGGTGGGGACGGACGGAATTCCATTTGAGAGTTTCCTTGGAATGAACCCATGTGCGTTGTTCCATGCCTGAGGAAGACCTTTGTTTTTCACTATCTTTGCAAGTCTGCACTGCCTTCTCTTTCAGTTGCCAGTGTGTGATTGTTGGTTGGAATCTTTAATCAGTCCCTGTGATGAATTCTTTCTCAAAAAACCTGTTTTGTGTCCTTGCGGTTCTTCTTTGCTTTTGCCTGAGGGCTTCTGCCCAGAATCCCATCGATCCTCCCGGACGTTACACCGCTGACCCCACTGCCAGGGTGTGGAATGACGGTAAGCTATACATCTATGGCTCTCGGGATGTCAATCTGGACAACTGGTGCTCCTGGAGCTACTATGTGTTGTCCACCAGTGACCTCAAGACCTGGGAGATGTTCGGTGAGTCCTTTGCCTCTAAGGGTGAGAACGACAAGGTTGCTTACAGCGACGGGCTCCTGTGGGCTCCTGACTGTATCTTCAGCAACGGGAAATACTACCTGTATTACTGCATGAACGATAGGCTGAATGCCGAAGGCGTGGCCGTGGGGACTTCTCCGTCCGGCCCTTTCGGTACGGGAATGCGTATGAATATCCCCCGTTCGGTGCTGCAGATTGATCCGGCCATCTTTGTGGATGACGATGGTACGGCCTATTACCTGTGGGGGCAGACCAACCTGAAGATGGCACGGCTCAAACCCAATATGACCGAGATAGACACCACCACCATACGGAGCAATGTCATTAACCGGCAACAGCATTTTTTCCATGAGGGCATCTGGATGTTCAAGCGCAACGGGCTGTATTATCTGGTATATACCGATGAGAGCCGTGACCGGAGGCCCACCTGTGTGGGGTATTCCACCGCGACCAACCCCTGGGGGCCTTATACGTACCGGGGGGTTATCGTGGACAACCGTACCTGTGACCCCCAGAGCTGGAACAACCATCCTTCTGTGGTGGAATTTCGCGGACAATGGTATGTGGTCTATCACCGGGCTACCCACAACAGCAAGATGATGCGCAAGACTTGCCTGGAGCCCATTACGTTTCGTGCTGACGGGACGATTCCTGAGGTGGAGATGACCTCTCAGGGTGCGTCCGGGCCGCTGAATGCCTATGAGGTTACCGATGCCATGCGTGCCTGCTCCCTGAACGGGAATGTGCGGATTTCGGCCATCGCTCCCGACAACGAGGCCCTCACCGAGATCAATCATCAGAGTACGGCTGCGTTCAAGTATCTCGATTTTGGCAAGGGCGCCCGCTCTTTCACTGCTTCGGTGCCCAAGGCTCCCAAGGGCGGATCCATAGAGGTGCGCTTTAACAGTCCCACAGGTGCTCCTGCCGGGTCTTGCACCATTCCTGCAGGAGGTTCGGGTACTTTTTCGTGTCCCGTGTCTCAGGTCAAGGGGGTTGCGGCAGTGTATCTCACTTTCACCGGGGCCAGTGAGGGAGAATTGTTTCAGCTTGACTGGATTCGGTTTCAGTGAGGCGGGTCTGTTCCGACAGGGCTACGGGTGTCAGGGCACAGCGAGGTCCTCGACAGGGCTACGGGTGTCAGGGCACAGCGAGGTCCTCAACAGGGCTGCGGGTGTCAGGGCACAGCGAGGTCCTCAACAGGGCTACGGGGCGGGTTCGGCTTGCTTCCTCCCTATGACGGGAAACTCCTCCTTTTGGCCGCCT
>DFUR01000021.1 GCA_002380425.1 Bacteroidales bacterium UBA4181 | reverse complement strand
CGGTCCTTCTGAGCAGTCGTCTCACACCCATCCTTGCTCAAACGGGTCTCTGTTTCGTCCCTCGCTGTGCCTGGCAACCGAACCGTTGTGCCCCGGTCGGATGCTGTGCCTCACCATTCCCGGTCCTCCTGGGCAGTCATCACACACTCATTCTTGCTCAAGCAGGTTACAGTTTTTCCCCTCTCACACCAAAGGGCAAATGAGCACTGCTGCTAATAATTTGCTTTTAGTGTGTGAAGTAGCTGGTTGTATGGCTTGTTGTTCTGCATCCAAAGCTTTGAAAGTGTTTTCCTTTGAAATCTTTTCACATTATATATATGAATAATGTGTATATTTGACGAAAAGTTATAGATATGGTTATTGAGAGAGATGTTCTTATTGAGCTAAACCGATGGAAATCTAGCCCGTATCGCAAACCGTTGGTGTTACAGGGCGCACGGCAGGTTGGGAAATCGTATATTTTAAAACAGTTCGGTGCCCTCAGTTTTGAAAATTACTGTTATGTGAATTTTGATTCTGAGAAGGAACATAAGTCGCAATTTGGCATCACAAAAGACCCAGCACGCATTGTATCCTATCTTACTGCGGTTAAGGGGATAGATATTAAACCGGAAAAAACGTTGATTATTTTCGACGAAATTCAGGAATGCAACGATGCGTTGAACAGTTTAAAATATTTCAGAGAACTGATGCCCAAACAGGCTGTGGTGTGCGCAGGTTCGTTGCTTGGGGTGGCGTTGAACCGTCAAGGTGCGTCATTCCCTGTCGGTCAAGTGGACTTTCTGACACTTTTTCCGGTTAGTTTCCATGAATTTCTTGCTAAGTATAACGATCATTTATCTCAATTTCTGGAAAATTTTGTTTTGGTTGACAAACTGCAAAAGGTGCCAGAAATCTTTCATAACCAGCTGATTGATGCATATAAAGTGTATTTGTGTTGTGGTGGAATGCCCGAAACCATTGTCCGTTATCTTGAAAACCGCGACTGGAACGAGGTAGACATGATTAATAATCAGATTCTTACTGCATATTCACTCGATTTTGCCAAACATATCGACAGCAAGGACATTCCGCGGCTGCACCTTCTTTGGGATAATATTCAGGACAATCTTGCAAAGGAAGACAGGAGATTTCGCTATTCTTTGATTGAAAAAGGAGGTCGAGCGAGAGCATACGAAAATTCAGTTGAATGGTTGGCCCTGAGTGGGTTGATTCATCGGGTGTTTGAAATTCAAACGCTTCGCTTACCACTTTCTTCCTGCAAGAACAGAAATGCCTTTAAGCTCTATCTTAATGATTCGGGGCTTTTGCGTGCAAAATTTCATCTTGCACCGACAACCATTATGCAGGGCGATAGGTTGTTTTCTGAGTTTAAGGGAATCCTGACTGAAAATTTTGTTTTACAATCGCTTGTAAGGCAGTTTGGTAGTGATATATATTATTGGTCTTCGGGAAATCAGGCGGAAATTGAGTTCATAGTTCAAAGTGGTAATATGATTGTCCCGGTTGAGGCTAAGTCGGCTTTCAGCATTAAATCGAAGAGTTTATCGGAATACCGAAAGAAATATCAGCCTAGGCTATCGCTTCGTTTTTCGCTCAAAAACGTAGAACGAAACGATGATTTACTTAATCTGCCGCTGTATCTTGCCGATTACACAAAAGAGTTCATTAGTCTATACTCCTGATGATTGCGCCTTTGTGAAGATGTAGGTACTTACAGTGGTTGGGTGGCGCCATTATCTCGTTCCGGGCATTTGCTCAAAATATTCAGTCTCTGGATACAGTCTGCTGGAAAATGTTGAAAGAAGATGTCCCGTTTCTTTCATAGAAGATGATATTGATTGTATCCTTATTGGATGCTATATGGATGTTTTGCGGGCATTCTCTCGGTATAATTTTTAAATTATTATGTGCTAAGCTGTTTTTTTTCAGGACATTACATTTTCTTGAGAAATCTGTAGAACGAGATGAGGTTTTGCATGAACTTTCGTTGTACATTGGCACTTATGTGAAGCAGACCATATCATTCGGATACTTCCGTTCTGTCTATGTTTTATTTGTTCTCACCTGGGCCATCTTGTTTGTGATGTGTTCACTATCCAGAACCATGTCTAGACCTGCGTTGCTATTCTCTCTTTTGTTGCTGATTTCCTGCACGCGGGGAGGTGAACTGTTGGATGAGAAGTCTCTGATGGGACAGTCTCGTGCAGACTCAGTTCTTCTTCGGGACTCGGCAGCTTGGGCGGATACGGTGTTGCTTCCCGAGCCTTTTGTGTGTGTCCGTTATGATTTTCGCTCTCCGAAAGAGCAGGGTGATTCTCTGGTGGCCTTTATGAAAAGGTCTCGTCTGTCCTCACCTGACGCCCGGAGGGTGTGGGAACAGCGGTTCTTTTGTGCCTTCCCCGGTTCTTTCGAGGACATGCAGTTGCTCTTTGGCTACGATTCTGAGAAAGGGCCGGCCCCCTTGTATTCCTCAGGAGAGAAGGTTATTGAGTTTTTCAGCGAATTGAGGAGCATTCCGGATTCGCTCTATTATCTCAAGTACATCAAAATCTGTCTGGATGGTATATGGCAGGCAGACAATATCAGGGATGCCTTTGGTTTGCATCAAAGGCTGCTGGATGATACAGAGAATGTGTGTCGCATTCTGTCGGGATTCCAGGACCCTGAGATTGTCAGTGTTTTTCGGTTTTTCTTTGACGGACCTCATCCAGCACACAAGCATTATTCTGAGCTTTTCAAGCTGTTAATGATCAGGCTCGATGCTCAGGGTGGCCGATATAGCACATTGTTATCTCAGGCTTACAATGAGATCTTGGCCCAGGATGACGGGCACGGGAAGTAGAATGGGTAAAATATATATATTAATCCTTCATAGCTATGGGAATATTTCGTGAAAAAGAACCTCAGGCCATTCAGGTTGGGGAGAATGCCTTCAAGTGTCCGGTTTGCGGGAACCATTTGTTCTGGACACGAAGGGCCCAATTAAACACCCCAGTTGCCACTTTTTTTGATTTGGATTGGGCGAACAAAAGTGCCACCTGTTATGTGTGCTCTCGTTGTACCCACATTTCCTGGTTCCTTAACCCGCAGTATTGAAGATATGATGCCTCTTGATGATTTTCTGGCCTATTGTATGATCTTGTTTATTGCGACGATTACTCCGGGGCCGAATATGCTGCTGGCTACCAATCATGGTGTGAATTACGGTCTGTCCAGAACGGTTTATAGTGGTTTGGGCAATCTGGCGGGCAATCTTTTGCTGGCATTGGTTTCTATTTTGGGATTAGGGGCCGTGCTGATGGCATCAGGAGTGGTCTTTAATGCAATCAAATGGATTGGGGTTCTATATCTCATGTTTGTTGGCGTAAGGATGGTTTTCGGCCCAGTCAGTCGAGATATTTCTAAGGATGAAAGCCCACAGGACTCTTTTGGCAAAAGAGGATATGAGTTGTTTGCTGATGGTTTTGTTATTGCCATCGGAAATCCAAAGGGCATCTTGTTCTTTTCTGCGCTTTTCCCGCAGTTTATTCGTACAAGCCACGCAACGGTTGGCTCGTTCCTGATTATTTTTATTGCGCTGGGAATCATAGGTTTTGGGTGTTATATGTTATATGCGGTGTTTGGGGCCAGGTTAAATGTACTGCTTAAGATGCATGCTTATAGAAGGATGTTCAATCGGATTACCGGGTCTGTGTTGATAGGCACGGGACTCGCTATTGCGTTTTCAAAAAGATAATTTTTAAGAATGACGAAATATTGTCTGCTTTGGGGGCTGTTCTTGTGCGTTTGCAGTCTGGGACCCATTCGGGTGAGCGCCCAAGGGGGGGATCAGATCCTGGATGGAATCGGCGAGACGGGATTGATGGCGCGCTATACCCTCAAGGGGGATAGCAGGGACTGGTCGCGGAACAATCTGCATGCTACCCAGCAAGGTGCCGGCTTTCGTTTTGTCCAGGACGGCCTGTTTGGGACGGTGCTTTCCCTCCCCGGAAATCAAGAGGCATTCTTGTCTGTTCCTGGTGAATCTGTGTCCGGTGAAGAATCGGTGAGCATCACCGGTTGGTTGTTTCTTCGTTCATCCAGTAAGGGTCAGGTGCTTTTCGATTTTGGAAGCCCGTCAGGGCCGCATTTTCTGGTATCCCCTTCAGGGACCAGGGATGCAGAGGGTTACCAGGCCTTGATTCAATCCGGGGCCAGTCAGTACGTGGCTCGTTCAGCGGCTTTGCCCGTCAATAAGTGGAGTCATGTGGCCATTGTGCTCCATGCTCCGTCCCGGACGTTGAGTACCTATCTGAACGGCGAGCGGGTAGCGGAGACAACCAATGTGGGGGTGGATCTGCAGCAGTTCACCGGAAACCAGACAGGAACGTCCGCACAGGGAACGTCCGCCTCCGGTGGCAAATTTCTGTTCTATGTTGGGAGGTCGCTTGCTCCCGGTAGTGCAGCTCTGGATGCCAGCCTGAGTGATTTCCGTATTTACAGGATACCGCTGAGTGGGAGCCAGATAGCGCGGATATACAACAATGCCGTCAAAAAGGAACAACCGGTGGTCAGGACAAGAGAAGAGTCAGACCGGAGCCTTCCCAGGTTTGCTGACACGGTGCCTCCGTTGTATTTCGCTTTTCTTAAGAGCGTGCCGGATGTTCAGGTGGAAACCGTTACAGGGGTGCTTCCCCGTTTGCCACGTTTCGTGCAGGGTGTTTACCAAAAGGGGATTGCGGGACCGGAGGTGCGGGTCCTGTGGCCTGCCCCGGTGGATAATGCAGAGGCCCTTAATCCGGGGATTTATACTGTGACCGGCCGGATTCCCGGAACGCAGCTTCGGCCAGTGGCAAAAGTAACTGTGACGGAGCAAGGGAGGTCTGCGGATATGGCAACGGTCAGCAGTGCCTATCCGTCGGGTGTGCCCCGCAGAGCGCTCGAGGTGTTTCCCCTCCAGGATGTGCGCCTGGATCCGGACCTGCACCAACAACCGACGCCATTCATCAAGAACCGCGATAAGTTCATGAGGGGGCTTGCCGACACCAATTCGGATGATTTCCTGTTTATGTTCCGGAATGCCTTCGGTCAGGAACAGCCCAAGGGAGCGACTCCGCTGGGCGGATGGGACAGCCAGCAGACCAAGTTGCGTGGGCATGCCACGGGACATTATCTCACTGCCATTGCGCAGGCTTACGCAGGGGCTGGTTACGATGCATCGCTGCAGGCTGATTTTGGCCGGAAGATGGAATATATAGTACAAGTTCTGTATGAGTTGTCGCAAAAGTCCGGACACCCCAAGGCCCTGGGGGCAGACTGCGTCTCCGACCCGTGCAGCGTACAGCCGGGCCCGGGGAAGGCAGGATTTGATTCTGACCTGAGTGCCACCGGGATACGAACTGACTATTGGAACTGGGGAAAGGGCTTCGTCAGCGCCTATCCCCCCGACCAGTTCATCATGTTGGAGCGTGGAGCTACCTACGGAGGTTCTAATGCCCAGATTTGGGCCCCCTATTACACCCTTCATAAGATTCTGGCAGGGCTGCTGGATGTTTATGAGATCAGTGGCAATGAGAAGGCTCTGTCGGTATCCAGGGGTATGGCCGATTGGGTGTATGCACGGTTGAGCCGTTTGCCGGTCAGTACCCTGACCAGCATGTGGAACCGCTATATTGCAGGGGAGTACGGGGGAATGAATGAGGTACTGGCGCGCCTGCATCGCCTCACAGGTGAATCCCGGTATCTGGAGGCGGCCAGGTTATTCGATAATGTCCGCGTGTTTTTCGGGGATGAGGAGCATGCGCACGGGCTGGCGAAGAATGTGGATTTGTTCCGCGGACTGCATGCCAACCAGCACATTCCACAGATGCTCGGGGCTCTTGAAACCTATCGGGTTTCGGGTGCCCGGGAGTATTATCACATCGCCGATAATTTCTGGCAAATGGCTGTTGGGGATTATATGTACAGCATCGGAGGCGTGGCCGGAGCCAGCAATCCCAACAATGCAGAATGTTTTACGGCGCAACCCGCCACTCTGTACGAAAACGGCTTCTCGGCCGGAGGACAGAATGAGACCTGTGCTACCTATAATATGCTCAAACTGGCCAGCGGGCTGTTTTTGTTTGACCAGGATGCTGCATTCATGGATTACTATGAACGTGCGCTCTACAACCACATTCTGGCTTCGGTGGCTGAGGACTCCCCTGCCAACACTTATCATGTGCCACTCAGAGCAGGTTCCGTAAAGCAGTTTGGGAATGCCCGCATGAACGGATTCACCTGTTGCAATGGTACGGCTCTGGAAAGCAATACTAAGTTTCAGAGTGCTATTTATTTCCGGAGTGCTGACCATAGTGCCTTGTATGTGAATCTCTACGTGCCTTCCACCCTGCAATGGAAGGAGAAAGGTGTGACGGTGAAACAGACTACTGATTTTCCCAGGGATGACAAGGTGTTGCTCAGCATTCAAGGCCAGGGCCGCTTTGACCTGAATGTCCGGATACCCCGTTGGGCTACCAAAGGATTCTTTGTGAAGATTAATGGCAAGAGTTTTAAGGTTCGGGCAGTGCCAGGAAACTATCTGACGCTGAGCCGTCACTGGAAAGATGGTGATCTGGTGGAATTGCAGATGCCCTTTTCGTTTTATCTTGAGCCGGTAATGGATCAGCCAAATATTGCGAGCTTGTTTTATGGCCCGGTCTTGCTGGCAGCCCAGGAGCCTGAACCCCTCAGAACGTGGCGCCAGGTTGTGTTGGATGCAACGGACATCAGCAAATCCATCTCAGGAGACTCCGGGCAGTTGCAGTTCAAGATTGACGGGGTTGATTTTAAGCCTTTCTACGATACCTATGGCCGTCATTCAGTATATCTGGACGTTCGGCTTAAGTAGATTTGCATGATTTTTGTGCAGGAATACTCAGTTTTCGTTTTTCATCCCGGAGATTAACAACTACATCTTGATTGCTCTTTTATGAAAATTCTGGGCTTTATTTTTGGTGTGCTGGCCGCGTTGGGTATGATCGTGGCGTTTATTCCCCTGTTGGGGTGGCTTAATTGGGTGAACATACCGTTTGCCATTCTGGGACTCATTGTTAGTGCTGCCGTGCGTTCCACCGGTGGTATGATTCTTTGTGGAGTATCCATTTTCTTTGGTCTTTTCCGGCTCACTCTTGGTGGCGGAATCATATAACTATCAGCT
>DFUR01000020.1 GCA_002380425.1 Bacteroidales bacterium UBA4181 | reverse complement strand
CTGAGGGCATGGGAATGGGGTGCCGCCCGTGGCCTGGATTATCTGGAAACGGAGCCAAAGGTGGACGCCCGCAAAGTGGGGATTGAAGGAGTTTCCCGCTATGGGAAAGCTGCGTTGGTGACGCTGGCCTTTGAACCCAGGTTTGCCGTTGGGCTGATTGGTTCTTCCGGGAAGAGAGGGGCCACCCTGCACCGCCGGGTCTTTGGGGAAGCTGTGGAAAGCCTTACCGGAAGCGGGGAATACCATTGGATGGCCGGAAACTATCTGAAATACGGAGCCTCCGAATCCACTTTCGGGAGCCGCACAGGTTGCGACTTGCCGACAGACTCTCACCACCTGATTGCTCTCTGCGCTCCCCGCCTGACGTTTATCAGCTACGGGATTCCCGAGAAGGGAGATGCCAACTGGCTGGACCAGAGAGGCAGTTATATGGCCGCCATTGCTGCCGGCCCGGTGTTCCGGCTGCTGGGAGCAAAAGACCTGGGGGTTTCGGACGATTACATGAAGGAAACCCTGCCCCCGGTTCTTCAGGGACTGATGGAAGGAGAGCTGGCCTGGAGACAGCATGACGGAGGACATACCGACGGGCCCAATTTCCCCTTCTTTATCCCCTGGGCAAACAAGCTGCTTCGCTACAATCCTTAATCCCCGCCCCCTTCCCTGGGGCCGTCATATTCGTAGCGGAAAAAGGAGAACGCAGCACTGCCGGCATCGCCCTGTTCGTTGAAGCTGAACAGCCCTATCCGCGTACCCTTCCAATGGGCCCAGGTAGCTTCAAAAGCCGGGCCGATGGGTTCGTAGCTGCGGCCGTCCAGACTGTAACTGAACTGGTTCTTCTGGTCGGCAAGGCTCAGGGTGAGCCTGAGGTACACCTGTTTGCGGCTCAGGGGAATCTCCACGGAAGTTTTGCGGGTGCCTTCAAAAAACACGTACAGACGGCCGTCCTTATGGGCAACGCCCACGGAGTGAAACACATTTGAGAAATTGCACAGCCCGGCCTTTTGGCCGGTCTGCATCTGGCTGACATCGAGAAGGGTTACCACCTCCCCGGTAAGTCCCATCACCTTCTGGGTGAGTGTGTTCCGTGCTACCCGAAGTTCCGGAGCCTTCAGGGCACGGAGGACCAGCCAGCCGGGTTTGTCCGTGAGGGACCATTGCCCATCCACCGGGTTATGATTCCACTGCCACTGCCATCCCAGGGCCGGCTCGGAAAACTCATCGCTGCTCTGAGGGGCGGTGATGGGATATGTCCCTTCCACATCAGGCTTTTTCCACACATACACTGGCTCCCCGATGCCATTTCGGTCCAAATCCACCCCAATCACCGGCCAGTCATCGTGCCAGTACATGGGCTGCAGATGCATCACCCGGCCCACGGGTCCTGCTGCCTGAAAGTGGTAGAACCACCACGCTCCGCCCGGGGTGTCCACGATGGCCCCCTGATGCGGGCCGTTGATCAGGGTGCGTCCTGTCTCGAGCACCACCTTCTTCTCGTAAGGGCCGTAGATGCTGCGGGAGCGCAACACCGTCTGCCAACCACGTTCCACACCCCCTTCGGGGATGCTCATGTAATAGTAGCCGTTGCGCTTGAACATTTTGGTGCCCTCGGCCACCGGCCCGGTATAAACCGTTTTGCCTTCATCCAGCAACCGCGTCCCGTCGGGGCTCATCTTGTGGATAATAATCGGCCCCGCCCCGTGCAGGCTGTGACCCAGATAGGCCTGGCCATCATCATCCCAAAAAGGACAGGGATCCTCCCACCGCGCCACGTTAACCACCTGCAGCAATGGGCTCCAGGGGCCGGCCGGGTTCTCCGCCTGAGACATAAACAGGCCATCGTACGGGGTACAGAAATACACCCAGAACTTCTGGTCATGATACCTGATAGCGGGTGCCCAGGAGCCCGATGCGTAAGCACTCATGTTGTTGTAGGCCGGGAAATCCAGACGGTCGTAGATGCGTCCGACAATCCTCCAGTTGACCATATCGTCCGATTCCTGAATGGTCATGCCCATAAAATGGAACTCCGAACACACCATATAGTACTTCGCCCCCACCCGGATGACATCGGGGTCGGAATAGTCGGCGTTCAGCACCGGGTTGATATAGGTCCCGTTTCCCTGATCGCCCCAACTGCCCTGGGCCAAGGCCGGGCAAGGAACCCACATAAGAGCAGAAACCAGGAAGGGCACAGAACAGAGGGCCATAACCAGAAAAGAGCCCGATGAAAGAGCCTTTGCCAGGGAAGAAACACGCGAATGCGCCGTAGCCAAAAAAGGGCCGGCCGCGAGGATCGGGGCCAACCAAGAAAGCAGCAATTTCTTCAAGGTTGTAATGTATTGGTTAGATGGGTAAAAATACCCATAATCCTCGTCCCGGACAACCCCGGTCAGGAAAAACTGGGTCGTTATCTACTGGCACAGTGTTCCTTCAGTACCGGATAGGACCGCTCTTTCCTGAGGGCCTTATGAGCATGATCTGAAAGGAGGATGGGGGGATGAACAAATGACAGAGTATTGGCTCCCAATTAATCTGGATTACAACATATAAGTATTACCACCACACTTGCTTCCCGTTTTCGTACGTAAAGATCCTTTCTTCGCGGCCTTTGGTGAGGTCGCGGAGCCATAAGACGGAATTTTTAGGAACATGATACATCAGGGTATCCGTTGTAGCGACCCTCCGCCCTAACGATTTCCAACCCATATCGAAATAAAAGAGTTCATACAGATCGCCTTCTTCAATGAAATTGGCATCAGAATATGTCCTGAAATTAATGCGCGATACCTTTATTTTGTTGTTCGCGCCCAAATCATACCCTATCCAGTAGGAGGTTTTGTTAATCAATCCCCTTACCGGCTGAATGTCTGTTGCATAATCCTTGTCAAAAACATTCAAGCCAAATTCCCGCGGGATACTGTCTGATATGACTGTACCCTTCAGTTCCACTTGGTTTCCGTTAAAGTCTATGCCGTAAAACGACATCTCCGCCATTCTGAACCGCCTGCTTGACGATCTGAAACGGACATAACGGTGTGTTTTTGAGGGGGAAATGTTGAGATTCTGTGCCCCGAGGGGTACGTCTGAAATCGTGTAGTAGGTTTCCTTATTTCTGAAATTGCTTTGGTCGGAACCTTCAAAGGTTGAACCGATACCATGCGCCCATTCCACAATAAACGGGCAAATGAGCAGGTATTTCCGTCTTAGAACGACCGGTTCCGTATCGCTTGAAGGATCAAGGTGCCTGAACGTGCCGTCTTTGCGAATGATGACCGGATTGGTTATGGGTGCTATTTCGTCTTCGTGAATATAAGCAGGTAGATAGCATATCCCATGATTGAGATTCTTGAACTGAATCTTCCTTCCCTTTTGCGCCACTACATCGAAAGGAAGCCATCCCGTTCCGGTACCGAAATTACAGATATAAACATTGCCGTTATATCTATCCTTGGTATATATTGTCCATGCTTTGTCCATACCGTAAAAGCGGGAAACATCTATTTTATTGGGATCAACAAGTTCCGAAGGAAGATTTGGGTCTTTCTGACGCACATCCTTGCGTAAATGCGTGGCATAAGTATTCCGCCACATTTTGAACATCCGTTTTGCGGTATCCACTTTATATGGGCTATTACTGTCATCGTATGGAATCTTTTTGTCGAATTTTTCGTAGTGAGCCTTGTTGTTTTTTATCAGTACGCTGTCTTTGTCTGCAATAACATAAACCTCGCTGTTGCTTTTGTACAGGGCCACCCATGAATGGGGAACAGGCATACTGTAGTTGGCGCATCGCATAATATGCTCATATACCACGGGAATGGACAGTGCACGCATGACGTTAACCATGTAAGTGCTTCGCTGGTTACAATCCCCTTTCATAAGCTTGTCCATAATCAAGGGATCTTCATAAACCTCCAAATTGTTGATAAGGCGAAAGTTGGCCACGATATAGCGGGAAATGACTTTAAAGGCTTTCCTTTGGTCATTAATACCTTCAATCATAGGAAGATACTTCTCCCGCAATATCGCCCGACGGGACACCAAAGGCTCATTGGCTACATTATAAGGCAGGATAGCATTAAGGAATACCTCGAAAGATACCGAGTCCTTCCACGGCGATATCTCCCAGTTATCAAAAGCCTCATCAATATCCTCTATAAGAAAATCGGCCGTGATATATCCCGTATCACATCTTTGTGGGGCATACACAAGGAAAGGATTGGCCTTCTCCCATAACGAATCCAATAATTCAGGAGTTGTATTTCTAAAAATTGAATCGTGTTGAGCAAGTACGGTTTCTCGAAAGTGAACCAAAACATCGTTATCGTACGAAGAATGAAAGGTCATATTTTCTACGATAAACTTTGCGGCTTTTCGTTTTAATGAACCCGCAGGGTAATGATGTAACAACTTGTCCCTTTCGACATTATTCTTCCCCCAGTCAGGATAGGAATGGCACGAAGTAGTCAAAAAGAAAATAAAAATACCGGCAAGTATTTGTTTCATAAACTTCTGTTTTATTGTTTGAGATTTACCGGAACAACTGATGGAATTCGCTGTCTTGGCTCCATGCAAGTTGTTGGTAAAACTCTTTCAGATCATCGTTTGCACCGGAGGGAATGTAGCAACTAAGTCCGCAATAGGTCGAAATGGTGAATTCTTCGATAAATTCGGGCGTATGCGCCTTATACAATATGGTTTTCCCCAATTGGTCCTCGAAGGGGCCGGTATCTGCATTCGGGAAGGCTTTTTCAATAAAATCCAATAGGTCGAAAGCATATTGTTCACGGAAAACATCCAGTCTTTGTACCGATAGTCGGTCGAATGTTTCGGAATCAAACGTTTGGCCCGTAAGTAATTGTCCGGTAATCGTTGCCAGATTATCCAATTCTTTCGTATTCACCAATGAGATAGTTGCCGAGCGAAATGCGCCCTGTTGTTGGTTGTAGAAGTTGAAATAATTGGTGGCGACTTTTATTAGATCGGGCTTAGCTTGTATCAGTTCGGGAATGATCCTATCGTAGGGAAATCCATTGGAAATGATTTCGGTGGATGAGGCAAGAATGAAATCCGCTTTGTCCTTCAATTCGTAAACGACCTCTATCGACCCCATCAGGCAAGCATCCATCAGAATAAAATCGAAATGCACCGGCAAGATGGCGGCCAAAGCGGGAATATTCATTTGCTGTCCGTCATCCTCACCAAACGAACGCAACCGCCTGCCTGCCGGAAGCCAGGAAGTACCATGTGACCACAGCACCAATCCATAACTCTCGGCAGGGTACATTTCGACAATGTCGCTTAGGACTTTCCCCATTTGTGTGGCTTCTGCCGAGTTGAACTCGGAATAGGTTTTAACTCTTGTATTACTTCCATGCTTGATTTGCAAAATTTGCGGCACATCATCTGCCGGTGGACTTGCAAACTTTTTTT
>DFUR01000071.1 GCA_002380425.1 Bacteroidales bacterium UBA4181 | reverse complement strand
ATTGGTACCCCTGTCGAGTTTCAGGGCAGCCTCGGCTTCCTTGGCTTGTTTCTCGCGTTCAGCCTTCAGTTTTTCCTCTTCTGCCTTTTTCTTCTTGATAACCTCGATAAGTTCGTCGCCGGTACGTTTCCAAAGCTCCGCACCCTCGGGCGTGGACAAATACACCTTCTCACCAGCTTCCAGGCCTTGCTCCACAACCACATAGCTGTCGTTGGCTTCACCCAGCACTACCACCTGGCGGGTATGGTTGGATTTGTACACCACGGGGATGCTGTCCATCCCGCGGATGGCCTCCAGAGGAACGTACTTCACATCGGGAAACGTGTTGATAATGATTGAGTTGCTCGTTGTCATGGACGGACGAAGAATGGGATCGTACTCGTTCACCTGAATCACAACCTCGAATACCTTGGCATCGGTATTGGCCAGTTGCTCGCCCACATTGGCAACAGAGGTCACCACGCCGGTGAATTTCTTTTCCGGGAAAGCATCCACACCCAGACGGACATTCATGCCTTTGCGTATCTTGCTGATGTCAATCTCATTGACAAACGTACGGGAATTCATCACCGAGAGGTCAGGCAAGGTAGCCACGGTGAGATCCCAGGGAGAAATACTGGAGCCAACCCGACGACGGGAGCCATCAGGGCTTCTGTAGTAAATCACCATCCCTTTCTTGGGGGCATAAACCACAAATTTGTTCATTACATCCTCGACCTCCTTCTTGTTGCGGATTCGCTGCTCCAGGTCAATACTCTGGATACGCATGTTGGCCTCGGCCTTTTGCTTCTCCAGGAGATAATTGCTCCGTGCCTGATCCAGAGAGCGCTGGGTTTTCTCCATCGCAATCTGGGCCTGACGCTGCGTAGCCTTAGGTTCGTAAATTGACTGCTCAACGGTGAGTTTTTTGTCTTCCAAATCAGACTCCAGTTCCTTGATGGACTCGCGCAACCTGATCATACTCATGGTGGTGTCCAGCACCGCGCGTTCAAAAGAAGACTCCTGCTGAATCAGCTGTTCCTCAATATCCCGTAGGCTGTTGAGCACAGAGGTTCTGTCGAGTGTGGCCACATAATCGCCTGAGTCAACGATAGTGCCTTCGGGAATCAGGTCCTGAATCTTGATGTCACTGAACCTCATCCCGCGACCCGTCCGTAAATCCATCGGGCCCTGGATATATTCAGAATTCTTGGCCATGAGTTCACCAGTCACGGAAACAACCACTTCGAATTCTCCCTGCTCGACTTCGGCAAAGATGGTAGCGTTATCCTTTTTACTCTTTCCACCCAACCAGATGATTAAAATGAGGAGTACAACCCCTCCGGCAATCAGTGCAATTCTTTTCTTTTTCATAAGAAAGCGCGATAATGATTAAAATGACATTTTTCTATTATACTCAAAAAAGCAGCCAAAGGTACGCCAAAAGAACCCGGCAGCCACATGTTTAACGTAATTTAACACCGGGGTTCACGAACAACTCAACGCTGCGCAACGTCTCCGGTTACGTCTTTTGACTCCTGTCGGCTGCCTGGGTTTAACGGACTCCTGATTTTTTTTACATTTGAGCCCATGAATGACTCAGTGAACCACCCCATCCTGGGGCTTGTCGAGGTCCGGCACAGTCTCAAAGCCAGGCACTATCGTCTGGCCATACTCCCCGGCGGAAAGGTTGTACTGACCATCCCACGGGGCGGGAATATTGCCCGGGGCATTCGATTTGCAGCCGACAAGCAAGAATGGATCGAGAAAGTACGTGCCCGTTCGCCCCAACAACCTGACCCCTGGGCTGAGTTTCCAGGCACCCGCATCTTCGGGAACATCTCTATTGAATTCAGGCCGTCCCCGGGGAAGCGGTTCCGGACAGAACAAACCGCACCCCTGCACTACACCCTATATTTCCCTGAAGTGCTCCTCAGGGGCAAGGAACTCAATGGAGCTGCCACCTACGACGGGATCAAAACCGACCTGACTAACCCTCCCGACAAGGGAATGATTCTCAGCAAAGCCCTCCGTCCCGCCCTGGTCCGGATTTTTCGAGCTGAGGCCCTCCGGCAGTTGCCAGACCGTCTGGCGGCTCTGGCCCTGATAAACGGTCTGCCCTGCCGTTCCGTTTCTGTCCGGGAAATGTCCGGACGCTGGGGAAGTTGCTCCAATAGGAACGACATACGGCTGAATCTGCATCTGGTGAGGCTTCCCCTGCATCTGGCAGAGTTCGTAATACTGCACGAACTCGCACACATTCGCGTCAAGAACCACGGACCGGAATTCCATAACTATTTAGACAGACTCTCTCAGGGGAAGACGAAAGCGCTGCGAACCGATTTGCGGGCATACCACCCCTGCCGTTTCTGAGTTTTGCATTCATCACTGCCAGCCCCGCTTCCTTTTCGTAACATTTCCGTAATAATTTGGAATAAACCGCCTCTGCACTTTTGAATTTTGAAAATATTATGCACTTTTGCGCTCAGTGAGAAACATTCAACCACTAAACTTTTGCATTTTTACTACACTTCATTAACAACACTTTATGGATAACATGGGTTTATTTCACACCGTAGACTACGTGATTTTCGCGCTCTATGCCGTTATGATCGTGGGTCTGGGACTCTGGTTGTCGCGCTCCAAGAAAGGGGTGGAGCAGACTTCAAACGATTACTTTCTGGCGGGGGGAACCCTCACCTGGTGGGCCATCGGGGCTTCCCTGATTGCCGCAAACATCTCGGCTGAGCACTTCATCGGCATGTCGGGTTCCGGATTCCGCATCGGGCTGGCCATCGCTGCCTATGAGTGGCTGGCCGCCGTTACCCTCATCCTGGTGGCCAAGTTCCTGCTGCCCATCATGATTGAGAAAAAAATCTACACCATGCCCCAGTTCCTTAAAGAACGGTACAACGGGGGCGTCAGCGTGGCCTTCGCCATTTTCTGGTTGCTGGTGTATCTGTTCGTAAACCTGACTTCGGTTTCCTGGCTGGGTGCCCTGGCCATGAACCAGATTCTGGGCTGGAACACCTCGTACTGCGTCTTCGGCCTGTTGGTATTCGCCGGGATATATTCCATCTACGGAGGTTTGAAGTCTGTGGCCTGGACCGATGTCTTACAGGTCGTATTCCTGGTGGGCGGCGGTTTGATCACGGCCTATTTTGCTCTGGATGCTGTGGGCGGAGATGCCGGAAATGCCTGGGACGGATTCAAACAGATCCTGGGGATTGTCCGCGATAATGCCAGCGACCGGCACTTCAACATGATCATCCCCGAAGGCTCCATCGTGGCCAACGACAAAGGTGAACTGGTGGACATCTTTCAGGACATTCCCGGACTGGCAGTGATTCTTGGAGCCATGTGGCTCACCAATCTTGGTTACTGGGGCTTCAATCAGTACATTATTCAAAAGGGGCTTGCAGCCAAAAGCCTCAAAGAGGCCAAGAAGGGTCTTATTTTCGCAGGCTACCTCAAGATTCTCATCCCGCTTATCGTGGTAATCCCGGGTATCACGGCCTACGCTCTGTTCAACCACCCGGACCTTCAGGCCAACCTGCAAGGATTGTCCGGAACCATCGAGAAGGCAGACCATGCTTATCCCTGGTTGCTCCGCAATTTCGCCCCCGTGGGTATCCGCGGCCTGGCCTTTGCCGCACTGGTAGCCGCCATCGTGTCCTCGCTGGCCTCGATGCTGAACTCCACTTCGACCATTTTCACCCTGGACATTTATAAGGGTTTGATCAATAAAGACGCTCCCGAGAAGAAACTGGTCAGCGTTGGCCGCTGGACAGCTTTTGCAGCTTTGGTTATTGCCATGTTTGCAGCCGAACCGCTTCTGGGCGGTCTGGACCAGGCCTTTCAGTATATTCAGGAGTACACCGGCTTTATTTATCCCGGTGCTGTAGTTGTCTTCGGGATGGGCTTGCTCTGGAAGAAAGCCACCGCCCGCGCTGCTCTGTGGACAGCCATCTTCACCATTCCCCTCGGGATACTGATGAAGGTGCTGCCTGGTCTGGTGAACTGGGCATTCCCCTCGCTGGAATTCCCCCAGATTCCGTTCCTTATCCGGATGGGGTATGTCTGCGTGATGCTGATTGCAATCGCTGTGGTTATGACCCTGACCGACAAGAAACACCAGGTGAAGGACCCGCAGGACCTCAAGCCCTTTGCAGACAAGCTCAACAAAGGCGGCTGGATTTTTGCCGTCCTGGCTACTGTGGCCCTGGTGGCTGGACTGTTGTTCAGCGCCCCGCTCAAGGACATTGCCTTCGAAAGCGTCTTTATGCTGGTGGCGTTGTTCGGATTCCTCTCGCTGATTTGCTTCACCAATGGCAAGAGTGCCACCCGCGACCGCAAAGCATACGACTGGGCACCTGAACTGTTCAAAACCGATGGCGGTTTCGCTGTGGGTGCTCTGGGCATCGTAGCTATCATTATTGCTCTGTACGCATATTTCTGGTAATCAGAGATATAAACCACAACCACGCCGGTAGCCTTGCCGGCGTGGTTGTTCTTTTTTCATTCGTATGTTGGAACGACTCAAACAGGAAGTATTTCAGGCAAACCTCGATCTGGTAGCACACGGGCTGGTGATCTTCACCTGGGGCAATGTCAGCGGGATTGACCGAGAACAAGGCCTGATGGTGATCAAACCCAGCGGGGTATCCTACCGGGATATGAAGCCCTCGGACATGGTAGTCACGGACCTCGAAGGGAAGGTCGTTGAAGGCAATTACAAACCTTCTTCGGACACGCCCACCCATGTGTGGTTATTCCGGAACTTCCCCAATATTGGGGGGATTGTCCACACCCATTCCGAGTGGGCCACATCCTGGGCTCAGGCCGGCAGGGCCATCCCAGCCCTGGGGACCACCCATGCGGACTACTTCCACGGGGAAATTCCCTGTACCAGGCGCCTGACACAGAAGGAAGTTGAAGAAAACTACGAGCTGAACACCGGAAAGGTGATTGTGGAGACATTCTCCGGAATCGAACCAGACCACCTGCCCGGGGTAATCGTACACAACCACGGGCCCTTTTCCTGGGGTACCGATCCGGACAATGCCGTACACAATGCCGTGGTGATGGAACAGGTGGCCAAAATGGCACACCACACCTTGCAACTCAATGCCTCCCCCGTGTTCCCCGGATATATCATGGATAAGCATTTTATGCGCAAGCACGGCCCCAACGCCTATTACGGGCAGAAATAACCTGCCGGACGCAGGCATACCTTTTTCCTCTTCACTCAATTCACTCTCCCATCATGGCAAAAAAATACTGTATCGGACTGGACTATGGCAGCGATTCCGTTCGCTCCGTGATTATTGACGCACAAACCGGGGAACAAATCGGGACCTCGGTATTCGAATACCCCCGGTGGAAAGCCGGAAAGTATTGCGACCCAGCCCGAAACCAATACCGGCAGCACCCACTGGATTATATCGAGGGCATGGAAGCTGCCATCAAGGATGCTCTGGCGCAGTGTCCCGCCGGAACCGCAGCACAAGTGGCAGGCATCGCATTCGACACCACCGGCAGTACTCCTGTGTTCACGGATGAACAGGGAACCCCGCTGGCGCTGTTGCCCGAATTTGCTGAGAACCCCAATGCCATGTTCGTGTTGTGGAAAGACCACACCGCGGTTCAGGAGGCTGCGGAAATCAACGAACTGGCCCGTAAGTGGGCCATCGACTACACCGCCTACGAGGGAGGCATATACTCCTCTGAATGGGTCTGGGCCAAAGCCTTGCATGTGTTGCGTCAGGACTCCGCTGTCCGGGCCAGGGCCTATTCCTGGGTGGAGCATTGCGACTGGCTCCCCGCCCTGATTACCGGGAACACCCGTCCCGAAACACTGTTCCGGAGCCGTTGCGCTGCGGGGCATAAGGCGATGTGGCATCCCAAATGGGACGGCCTGCCTTCCGAAGAATTTCTCACCACCCTGGACCCCCTGCTGAAAGGTTTTCGCAGCAGGTTGTTCCAAGACACCTTTACCAGCGACTTCAAAGCCGGATACCTCACCGAGGAATGGGCGGCCCGTCTGGGCCTCTCCACCAGTGTTGCCGTTGCCGTGGGTGCCTTTGACTGCCATATGGGGGCGGTTGGGGCCGAAGTGACCCCCAACATTCTGGTACGGGTGATCGGGACCTCCACCTGCGACATTCTGGTTGCCGATCATCAGCAGATAGGCGACAAACTGGTCCGCGGCATCTGCGGCCAGGTGGACGGCTCTGTCATCCCCGGACTGATGGGCCTGGAGGCCGGTCAGTCAGCCTTTGGAGATGTGTATGCCTGGTTTCGCAACGTGCTTGCCTGGCCGGTTGTCAATATTCTGGGCCAATCCCTGAAGACGGACACCGCCACCCGCAAGAAACTTGTGGACGAAGTTCTGGACAAGATGATTCCTGCGCTCACCGCCGAGGCTGAGAAACTGTCGGCCGAAGACACAGGCTTGGTGGCTACCGACTGGATGAACGGACGACGTACCCCGGATGCCAACCAACTGCTCACGGGCACCATCACCGGACTGAATCTGGGGAGCTCTGCTCCGGCCTTGTTCCGGGCCCTGGTGGAAGCCACGGCCTTTGGCTCCAAGGCCATTGTGGACCGCTTCGCCTCCGAAGGTGTACGCATCGACGGCATCATCGGCATCGGAGGTATCTCCAAAAAATCTCCCTTTGTGATGCAGGTGATGGCCGATGTCCTCAACATGCCCATCAAGGTAGCCCGCAGCGAACAGGCCTGCGCCTTCGGGGCCTCCATGTTTGCCGCCACTGCCGCCGGGATATATCCCCGGGTGGAAGAAGCCCAGAAAGCCATGGGACAGGGATTCGAAGCAGCGTTTTATCCCAATCCCGAGCAGGCAAAAAAGTATCAGGCTCTGTACCAGAAATACACCAGCATCGGCGCCTTCACCGAAAGACTGTAGCACAGGACTATCCCCGTGCGAGGCGGATAAACCAGAAGAGGGTGGCTCAACCAAACGAGCCACCCTCCCTTATTTACAACCAAACCATTTTCAGAACTTTATTTGTGTCAGCCGCTGGGGCATATCCTTCATCAAGCCACCGATAATCTCCACCTTATTGGAAACAACCTTCAGAGTGGCAGGAGTAAGGCCCTTGGACGACGCAGTGATGCTGATGGTTCCCGGCTCCTGAGTGGAACGAATGGCCACCCGGTTGATCCCGCAGTCTGCATCCAGATACAGATTGTTGGTGGTGTTGAGTTTGGCCACATTGAAGCCGCCCCGCCACACCACAGGCCCGGCCACGGCAAAATCAACCCTTGAAGTATCCGTGGGACAACGACGACCCTGAGCATCCACAATCTCAAAGTCAATGAAGGCCACATCACTGCCATCCGCCTGCAATCCCTTGGCTCCGGTGTGCAGGGTAAGTTTGATGGCCTTGGGTTGTCCGGCCGTCTGAAGTTCCTGCTGAGCCACTACCTTGCCGTCTTTGGTGGCCACTGCCTTCAAGGTTCCGGGCGCAAAAGCCACATCGGGGAAGGCATAAACATATCCGGTGTTCTCTCCTCTGAGGAGTTCGGAACCAGGCACGCCCTGACGACCGTAAGTATCCACAAATCTATGGGGTTCTGTAGCCACACCCAGAGACTTACCGTTCAGGAACAATTCCACCTTGTCGCAATGGGTAGCGGCCACATACATGGTCTTTTTTGTCCCTTCAGGATACGTCCAGTGCCCGATGATGTGAATATCTGGTTTTTCGTTCTGCATCACCCGGGAAACATAGAATATGGATTTGGGGATGCGGACCGCATCAATCTTGCCACTCACGCGCACCACATAACTACCCTGCTGACGGCCGTCGGCGTTGGAGTCAGAAAAGTAGATGGAAGCGTATCCGGACCACTTGGAGTGAGCGGGGTCGGTATTGTCAATGCGGTTAATTACATAACTATTGTAGCGAACGGCAGCAGCAAGGCTGAAGGTTTCAGAATTCCAGTGGTAGGTGTCCACAGGGCGGTTCGAGATCGTACCCGATTTGGGCTTGAACCCAAAATAGGGGGGAGAATAGTCATCCCAGATATTGCGCCCGGCTTCATCGCGAAAATCTTCGGTTTCGATCAGAGGAGCCTTATCCCTGCGCGAGATGCTGTAGCCACGGAAGATGTCATCGCCCGAAATACGGTCGGTCTGCGGAGCCTGCCCAATCATAACCCCATACCATTCGGACATCGGGGTCAGGGCCTTATTCTCTTCGGACAAATCGTTATCCCGGGTACCCATGACTCGCCCTCCGTAAGGGTCAAGTTCCTTGCGTAACGCCACCATCTGGTGCATCTGGTCGGGGGTTACGATGGTATTCCCTGCCTCCCAGAACAAGATGCTCGGGCTGTTTCGGTAGTATATCATGGTGGCCTTCATAACTTCTACACGCTGGTCCCATTGAACGCCAGTAACCAGGCGCTCCTTGTCACCAGCAGGACACACCTGCACAATACCGTAGGTATCGCAGGCACGGCTGTCAGCCGCCTGAGGGGCCACATGCATCCACCGGATATAATTACCATTGCTTTCACGCACCATGGCCGCAGTAACATCATGCATCCAGTCGGGATACGCGCCGCCCACTCCGGCCCAGTCGTTGGCCGACCTTTGTGCATAGCCCGTAAGCCAGACAAAACGCCCGTTCAGATACACTCCGCCGGTCCCAACGCCGCCCTTGAACTCTGTATGACGGAACCCCGTGGTTGTTTCGCACACATCCACCACCTTTCCATTCACAGAAAGCATGGTGTACACTTTATACAAATACGGGTCGTTCACATCCCAGAACCGGGCATCGTTCAAGGTACCGGTTGCTGTGAAGACCTCTCCCTGGCCAGCAGTCAAATCGGAAGTATTCCCCTCAAGTTCTGCCCGCACCACCCCATCAGCATCTACAACAACGGCCGACAGAGTGATGGATGCATAGTCGTTGGTTTCATTTACCACCTCGGCCTCCACGCTGATCTCAGCCGATTTCTGCTTCAGATCGATGTTCTGGGGATACACGTACACGCCCGTGGACTTGAGCCCGTCATAGAGTGGCAGCGTCTGGTAAATTTTACCGGTAATGACAAGCATAGCGTTGCGGTTGAGTCCTCCGAAGTTTGGGTTAAAATCCTTGGAGTTCCATAAAAAGGGCGTATCGGTGGCCTCTTCACGATAGTTGGTACTGTTGTCCGCTTTTACCGCCAGAATATTCTCCTGGCCCCCAAACCGGACATACTTAGTGATGTCGAAACCAAAAGCAGTCACCCCGTTTTCGTGTTTGCCAATGTACTGACCGTTCAGGTAGAACCTGCCGGCTTGCCGCATCCCTTCGAAATGAAGAAAAATTTTCTGTCCCTCAGCACCTGCAGGCAGACGGAAATGCTTGCGATACCAGCCAATACCAAACATCTTGGCTCCGACATCTCCCCCGCTGTGCCGGATGAAGGCACGATAGGTGTCGGTTTCGTTCCATGTGTGGGGAAGGCTCACCGCAGCCCATTTCGCATCATCATACGCAGGAAGTTCGGCACCCGAAGAGTCTCCGAAGACAAACCTCCAGCCTGGATTAAAATTATACACCGCACGTTGCGTGACGGGCATCTGGAACTTAGCCCCGAACGCTGCGGGAACCATGGCCACACACAACACTGTTAAGACAGTCCACAAGCATGACCTGAGCAATAGTTGTTTCATAAAAATACATTAAGATGTGTAAGTCATAAACGTCCTCCGAAGCCATTTGGGCATCCGGGAATCGAAGATTGGTGAAGTAAAGATATGCCAAACCATCCTTCCGGAACTTATCGCCAGGTCTCATCTCTTATCGGAGCATCTCACATGAGCGCATTCAAAAGAATTTTTTCATATCTTCGCAATCGATTACGACGATGAAAACCAAAGTTACCATAAAAGATATTGCCCAGGAGCTGGGAATCACTGCCGCAACAGTGTCCAGAGCGCTGCGCGACCATCCCGAGATCAGCCCGGTCACCATCCGGAAGGTGAAGGCCGTTGCCAAACGCCTGGACTACAGGACCAACAAAATTGCCTCCTCCTTGCGGTCCGGAAAAACCCATGTGATAGGAGTGGTTATCCCCACGGCAGAACACTTGTTTTTTGGCTCGGTGATTCACGGCATATCCAATCTGGCCAGCGAGCGGGGGTACGATGTGCTCATATACCAGTCCAACGAATCTGAGCAGTTCGAGAAGAAAGGGGTGGAAACCTTTATTGATGCCCGGGTGGACGGCATCCTGGCTTCTATATCCAAGGGGACCACGGAATTGTCGCATTTCAGAACCGCAAGGGAACGGAATATCCCCGTCGCCTTCTTCGACCGGACACAGGATGACTCCAGTTTCTCCTCGGTTTGCGTGGATGACTACTCCGGAGGATTCATGGCTGCCGAATCGCTCATCACATCGGGATACCAACGTATTGCCCACATATCCGGGCCACAGCATATCAAGGCTTTCTCCGAAAGGCTCCGCGGCTATCAGGACGCCCTGAGAAAATACGGGATGAGCCCGGACAAACAGCTTATTTATGCAGGGGACATCAGCATCGAGTCGGGGAAAGCCGGCATAAGCCACCTTCTGGCTCTGGAGGCTCCTCCGGATGCCCTTTTTGCGGTTGAAGATTTCACCGCTCTGGGAGCACTCAAAGAGTTGAAAGCCCGCTCTGTAGCCGTTCCGGGATCCTTTGGCATCATTGGTTTCTGCAATGACCTGTTCGGGGCGCACATCTCCCCAACCTTGTCCACGGTAGATCAAAAAACCGTGCAGATGGGCGAGGAAGCGTTCAACCTCCTTTATGAACTGATTCAGGGGAACAAAAACACCATCCAGCGAAGGGTGCTGTCCCCCGAACTGATTGTGAGAGAATCCTCCGCACGATAATTTTTTTCAATTATAGCGTAAACGATTACGAATAATATAACAACATGAAAACACTACGCAACAAATTCATTTCAAGATTTGGTTTGGTTGGAGCCCGGTTCGGGATGGTTGTTCTGGGAATGAGTGCCCTGATATGGTTTCTCATCAGGGTGATTCCCAAGCCCAGCCGGGCCTCTTACCCCTGCCAGCAAGCGGCCTTCCCCCTGGCCTGCGCCTTCGTACTCTGGCTGACGGGAGTAGTGGGCAGTTACTTCGGGCTGAAATACCTCGGACAGATTATCTCACAACGTCGCTGGCTGATTTTTGGGAGCTCTGCGGCCTGCGCGTTGTTCATCGCGTTCTGGTCTTCGGTATTTCCGCTCTCGTTTGTTGCCAGTAATGCGGCAACCCCCGCTGAATATACCCCAGCCGTAGGTTTTGACTGGAAACCGGGGCCTTCGAACCAACCGATAGGAGACGCTAAAGGCATCTTCCCGGGGCGGGTGGTGATGTCGCGCGATGCCCGCGCCACCAAATGGGCCGGACGGTGGAACCTGAACGAAGACCAGTGGTGGCTGGACAAGAATACCGATGTGGATGTAGTCTTCAACATGCTGTCCGTAACGTTGCGGCAACTGACCGGGGCCAACACCGATGAGGCTGCCTGGCAAAAAATATTTGCCTTCTACAACCAGAATGCCCGTGGACTCAGCAACCGCTCGCACCAGGCAGGCGAGGTAGTTGCCATTAAGATCAATCTGAACAACAGCAGTGAAACCAAGACAGACAACCAGATTGACGCCTCCCCCCAGATGGTGCTGGCCATGGTGCGGCATCTGGTGTACAAAGCCGGAGTTCCCCAAAAGGACATCCTGATTTACGATGCCCGCAGGCCGATGTTTCCCCAAATGCTCCTGACCGTATGGAAAGAGTTCAAGGACGTTCGGTTCATGCAAGAGAATGCGCCCACATCCAAGCTGCCCGTGAATCCAGCCTATGGAGACCATACCGGTCTGGAAGGAGCCATCTGGGTCGAAGGAGTGAGCTACTCCGCTCAGAACTTTGACAAGGCAAAACTAATCCCCAAACAAGTGATGGATGCCACCTATCTGATCAATCTGGCCCTGCTCAAACTCCACTCCTACCCATACAATTATATGGAGGACGGGGATGAAGGGCAAACGGCCCTGACCATGACAGGGAAGAACCATGCGGGCTCTATCAAGGGGACTTCAGAATTGCACGCCATCCTGAACACCAAGAAACTCGGGACCAAGAATGCCTACTCCCCGCTGGTGGACCTGGCAGCCGCGCCCAACCTGGGAGCCAAGACCATTCTGTATGTCCTGGATGGTCTCTACTGCGGACGCAAATGGCGCTCCTATCCTTCGCATTTCCCAAACCCGCCCTTCAACAACAAGACAGAACCCTACGAAAATCCCGAGTGGCCTGCCTGTGTGCTGGCTTCCTTCGACGGGGTGGCCATACAGTCTGTGGGTCTGGACATTATGTACGCCCAAAGCCAGAACAATTTTGAGAAATCCTACCACAACGTTCCCCGCATCCTGCTCCGGGACAACGCCGACGATTTCCTCCGGGAGATGGCGATCCCCGAACAGGCTCCCTCGGGAACCAAATACATGCAGGGCGGGAAGCCTGTGAAAAGCCTCGGGGTTTTCGAACACTGGGACAACGACCGCTCCATGAAATACTCCCGAAATCTGAACCCCGCCTCAGGCAAAGGCATTGAATTTGTCTATCTGCCCCTGTAGCCCAAATCATACTAGCATGATAACCAGAATCCTGACATTTCTGATGCTGTTTGCCCTTACGGCGGGCATCATCCCAGTCTCAGCCCAGTACGTCACCCTGAGCAAGTCCCTGGAAACCGCTGACAGTTTTATCAGCAAATATCCCAATCCAGACAGCATCCATTGGTTCACCAACAAGAATCATTTTGACTGGCAAGCCGGATACATGATGTTCACCATGGAGAAGCTCTGGAAAGCCACCGGGAACAAGAACTATTTCAACTACATCAAACGTTACGTGGACCAGCAGGTGGGCGAAGACGGGAGTGTGCCTGACTTCACACCCGATGCTCTGGATCACTTTATCCCCGGATATGCTATTCTGTTTCTGTATGAACAGACGGGACTGGAGAAATACAAAAAGGCCGCAGCGCGAATATATGAGGGGTTCCGAAACTATCCCAGGAATGATGACGGAGGTTTCTGGCACTCCGCCAGGTTCAGAAACCAGATGTGGGTGGACGGGATCTTCATGGGCCAGATCTTCATGGCCCGATATGCACAGACCATCAGCAAGAGCCGGGCAGACTTTGACGAGGTGGCGCTTCAGATGAAGCTGGGCATCGTGCACTGCATGAATGGCAACGGTCTTTTGGTCCACGGATATGATGCCTCGGCCTCGGCCAGATGGGCCAACAAGGTCACGGGGCAATCCCCTGAGGTTTGGAGTGAAGGCCTGGGCTGGTATGCAGTGCTGATCGCCGATGTATTCGACTATCTGCCCAAGGAGCATCCAGACTACAAGGTGCTTATGGCCTATCTCCAAAAGCTGTGCAAGGCCCTGAAGAACTGCCAGGACTCTGCCACAGGGATGTGGTGCCAGGTGGTGGACAAACCTCAGGCCACCAACAACTGGAACGAAGGTTCGGGCACCGGAATGTTCCTGTACCTGCTCAAGAACTCCATGGAAAAAGGATACATCTCCAGAGAAGAATTTGAGCCGGTAGTGAAAAAGGCCTACGCCGGGCTCATTACCAAGGCGGTCCGCAACGACAAGGGGCAGACCGACATCAGAGACCTAAGCAGCATCGGGATCAAGGACAACTACAATGCTTATGTTTCCCAGCCCAAAGAAGTAAACACCTTTGCCGGAATCAGCTCCTTCATTCTGGGAACCGGAAGCATGGAACTCCAAAAGATGACCCAGCAGGAAGCCCCTAAAGGAACCAGCAACGCAGCAACCTCCGGCGCTGAAACACCGAGGTTGTCTCCAGTTCAGCTTCCAGGAAACGGGCTGGCGCGTTTTGACTTCTTCTATGCCGGAGAAGCCAAGATCCAAAATATGTACCGGGTACGCAACGGCAAGATTGAATGGTCGTACACCTATCAGGCACCCAAGGGAGAAATCAGTGATGCGGTAATCCTCAGCAACGGGAACATCCTGTTTGCCCACCAGTTTGGAGTTACCGAGATTACCCCCGACAAAAAGATTGTGTGGAACCACGATGCTCCGGAAGGCACCGAGATTCACACCGCGCAACCTATCGGGAAGGATCTGGTGCTGTTTCTACAAAACGGGAACCCAGCCAAACTGTTGGTCATGAATAAAAGGACGGACAAAATGATCCGGGAACTGCTGATTCCTGTGGGCAATCCCAAACAGATTCATGGACACTTCAGGCATGCCCGTCTTACCAAGGCCGGAACCATTCTGGTGGCGCATCTGGACATGGGGCGGCTTTGTGAATATGACGCCACGGGCAAGGAACTCATGAGCCTGGATGTGCCGGGTATCTGGTCGGCCGAAGAACTTCCGGGCGGAAACATTCTCATCACATGCAAAACAGCAGTGTTTGAGATCAACAGGAAAAAGGAACGGGTGTGGGAGTATCCCCTGTCTCTGGCCAGGGAAGCGGGCTACAGCATCACTTCGCCTCAGACGGCCGTCCGGCTAAGCAACGGGAACACCATCGTGAACAACTGGTTTAACCAATGGGAAGGCACCGGGCAGGTAAACCCGGACAATGAGCCGGTACAGGCCATCGAAATCACTCCGGACAAAAAGATTGTATGGGCCCTGAGAGCATGGAAGGAACCCACCAATCTGGGGCCCTCCACCATCATCATCCCTCTGGCCGAACCCCGTACGACAGAGAATATGTTCTTTGGCGACATCCGACCGTAAACCCCCGCCTGATGATGAAATACTACACCCTGCTGCTATGGCTCATACTCGCTTCCACCGGAGCCCAATGCGTCTCCCGGGCGTTTGTCTGCACCGACTACACACAAGGAAAAGTATTGGTGTTCAACGAGCAGCAGCAGATTGTCTGGGAATACCCGGCAAAGAACTGCAATGATATCTGGGTACTCCCCAACGGACATCTGCTGTTCAATGACGGCAACAGCGTGAAAGAGGTCACTCTGGACAAAAAGGTGGTTTGGGAGTACCGTTCGGAGTCGGACATCTATGCCTGCCAGCGCCTGGCCAATGGGAATACATTCATCGGTGAGTGTACTGGCGCCAGGTTGCTGGAGGTCAGTCCGGATGGAACGGTGGTCAAAAGTATCCGGTTGCTTCCCGAGGGACAAAAAGCCTCGGGAGGCTTCATGCGGAATGCACGCAGACTGGAAAACGGCCACTACCTCGTTGCTCATTACAATCTGGACAAGGTGTGTGAATACAATCAGGAAGGAGCCTTGGTGTGGGAGGTACCAGTCACGGGCGGGCCCCATTCCGTTGTGCGACTTCCCGGCGGGAACACCCTGGTTTCCTGTACCGATCACAGTGGAGCTCCGGGCATTGTTGAATTCAATCCGCAAAAGGAAGTGGTTTGGAGCGTGTCCGCAGACGAGCTTCCGGGCATCAGCCTGAAGTTTGTTGCAGGGTTTCAGCGTCTGGAAAACGGCAACACCGTCATCACCAACTGGCTGGGACACAACAATCTGGGCAAATCAGCCCATGCCCTTGAAATCACCCCCGGCAAGAAAGTGGTATGGAGCTATCAGGAGCACGAAAAAGTGAAAACCATGTCCAGTATCTTCATCACCGAAGGGGCAGAGCCCCCTTTGCACTAGCCTGAACTGCGGGCCGGGCACCTGAATAACTTAACACTAACTTCACATGGGCTAAACAATGGCTTAAAGTTCTCCCGGTACATTTGCAGTGTAACCAAAACAAATGTATATGAGAACAACGTATCAAAGCCGGCACCCGTATGAATTTGCCATACTGCAACTCCGGTCGGCACTTTTGGGGCCGAAAGACACCTGGGCCAGGACCCGTAAGTGGAACACCATACTCTGGACAACAGCCGCTCTGCTGTGGTTATCCCTGGTGCTCTTCTGACACCCTGAGCCTGATTGATGAAAAAGCGGGACGTTCGGCGATGGCCGGGTCGTCTCATTTTTTTTATACACCGCACCATTTCTCAAGCATTTTTCGTAAATTTCTCATTATGAAACTGACGCGGTACTTCATTCGGTTCCACACATTTATTATTCTGGCGCTTTTCCTGCTTGGAGTGCTTTCTGTATTGTTGTTCCGCAACCAGAATGCCCTGCGCCAAAGCCGTGAAGTACGGTTCAATTCTCACATGCTGGCCGAGGAACTGCGCCATTCCTCCGAAGACCTCACCAAATTTTGTCGTATCTACATCATCACCGGTGACAGCATCTGGGCAGACAAATACCAGGAAGTTCTGGATGTACGCAATGGCATCCGCCCATGGCCCAACGGTGACTACATCTCTCTTCGCGACAGCATGCAGAGGCTTGGATTTTCCAGGACAGAGATGGCACTTCTGACCACGGCCGAAGATCGGTCCAACGCACTGGTCTCCACCGAACGCAAAGCCATGCATGCCATCAACGGGTTGTTTCAGGATGAAGACGGACTGTACACGCTACGTGGCCGCCCTGACTCCGTCATGGCCCGCAACCTCATGTTCAACCAAGCCTACCTCAGTGCCAAACAGAATATCATGGCACCCATTGACAGTATGTTCTCCCTTCTGTACAATAGGACGACGGACAAATTGAAGGTATACTATGAACGAAGCAACCGGTTGCTTTCCATGATTATCGCGTTAATTGCCCTGACCGTTGCGGCCACCATCCTGCTCTTTTTCCAGTTAAAGTCTAAACTTATTAACAAACTTGATGAGTTGCGGAGCGCCCACGCGTTGATTGAACAGCATCAGGAAGAGTTGAAAACTCAGAATGCCGCGCTGGATGAACAGATTGGCATTTCCAACCAGGCCATTGCCCTGATCGCCGAACACAACAAGAAACTGGACGACCTCAACACCTCCAAGGACAAGTTCTTCTCCATCATCTCGCATGACCTCCGCGGACCAGTGGGTGCTATGCAGACTTATCTGGATCTAATTAACCAAAGTGCCGAGAACAGCGACTGCTCGGAGATGAAAGAACACATCCGCGTCCTGCTGGACACTACCACCCAGGTGAACAACCTGTTGAACAACCTCCTCACCTGGGCACGCACCCAGTCGGGGAAGATCGTCACCCGCCCCGTCACTGTCAACCTGCGGGAGGCCCTTGAATCACAGGTGGGTTTGCTCCGTTCTCTTGCCCAAGATAAAGAGATTGCCCTCTCCCTTACAGCCAAAACGCATTGCCAGGTGGAGGCCGACCGGGACCAGACAGACTTTGTATTCCGCAACCTGCTCTCGAACGCCATCAAATATACCCCCCGGAAGGGCCGGATTGACATAACCATCACCTGCACGCCTTCGCCATTAGATCTTGCCCGGGTGGACATCAGGGACAACGGCGTGGGCATGAGTCCCAAAGTCCGGGACAACTTGTTCCAGATTGGTCAGAACAGTAGCACTCCGGGCACCGAGGGAGAGCAGGGTACGGGGCTGGGGCTGATTCTGTGTTATGAATTCCTAAACAGGAACCACGCTTCCATCAGCGTGGAAAGCGCTCCTGGCCAGGGCACCTGCTTTTCCATCTTTTTCCACAAGGTGTCATGAGTTGACAATATTCACCAATAGTTTTGGCCTTTCGTTGTTCAGAAAACAAAACCAAGGCCCATGTCTATCAACTTTTTTGAGTACGCCATTGCTGCGGGAATCGTGCACGGCATCACCCAGCAGAATAAATTCAAACCACAGTCTGAGCTGTTTGGCGAGCTACCCTATCCCGAAGACCTTACCATCGCAGAATCTGATTATGCTCTGGCAGAACCAGAAGACGCTTCCCTGCCGTATCCGGATTACAATCCGGTAGAAGAAGGAGATATGCCCGACCCCGTTTACTCTGATGCAGAAGAAATGGAGGACTGGATTATCTCTCAGGACGATCCTGAGGAGTTGCATTGGTGCCGGGCCTTTCTGCTGCATCACTACCCCGAAGCCCCTGCCAATCATATATTTCGTATTGACTGCCATCTGGACACCCTTTCGGATGACGAAACTTTTGTCTGATGGACCTTAATGGTGTACACAAAAAAGAGAGCGCCTCAAAAATTGCTTTTGAGACGCCCACTTTTCTATTTAGCCGGACAACTACCGCTTGCTGGTAACCGCCTTTTCGTACTTCTGGATTTCTGCGATGAACTGTTCTCCGGGAACGGTGTTGTTCTGCAGGCAGAAATAATCCCAAACAGCCGACCAAGGCATGGCCTTGTTCTCTTCGAGCAGGGCAAGACGCTCAAAATACTGGCCGTTGGCTTCATATTCACGCAACTTGGCGATGGGTGAAAGCAGAGCCATAAGGAAGGCCTTCTGGGTAGCACGGGAGCCAATCACATACGCCCCGATGCGGTTGATGGAAGCATCGAAGTAGTCCAGACCGATGTTCACGCGATCCAGAGCGTTGGCCCAGACAATCTCCTGAGCCAGCATCTGCACGCTGTCGTTGAGGATTACCACATGGTCGCTGTCCCAACGAACGGGACGGCTCACATGAAGCATAATCTCGGGAGTGAACAGCAACAGAGCAGAAATCTTGTCGTAGGTTTCTTCGGTAGGATGGAAGTGGCCCATATCCATAGTAGCCATAATCCCATGCTTCACAGCATATCCCATGTAGAATTCGTGAGAACCTACGGTGTAGCTTTCCAGCCCCACACCGAACAGCTTGCATTCCACAGCATCCTTAACATTGGCGAACTTCTTGGCAAAAATCTTATCCAAAGAGTCTTCCAGATTCTTACGATACAGGTAACGATCCACGGTGAGGTCCTTCATCCCGTCGTGTACCCACAGATTGTGGCAGGCCTTGCCGCCGAGCTGCTTGCCCATTTCATCGGCAATAGCACGACTGCGGATGGTGTGCTCAATCCAGAAATCCCGGATGCCTTTATCGCGGTTGGAAAGGCTCTGGTCCCCGCTTTTGGGGTGGGAGAAACTGGTACTGTTGAAGTCCAGCTTCATGTTGTTGGCCTTAGCCCAGTCAATCCAGCTCTGGAAATCCTTAATTCCAATCTGGTCACGGTCCACATTCGATTTGAAATCCCCATAGATGGCATGGAGGCTCAACCGATGGCTACCAGGGATGAGGCTGACGGCCTTTTCAACGTCCTGACGTACTTCCTGAATGTTGCGGGCCTTGCCGGGATAGTTCCCGGTGGCCTGGATTCCCCCGGAGAGTTGTCCGTCGGGATTTTCAAAGCCGGTCACGTCGTCTGTCTGCCAGCAATGCAACGACAGGGAAATTTTCTGCATCTGTTCCAAAGCTTTTTTGACGTCCACACCCATTTCGGCATAACGTTCAACAGCAGCTTCAAATTGTTTCTTGATTTGTTCGTCTTTCATTTCTATAGATTGTTAGGGATTATTCCATGTAAAATACCTCGGGGAGGGGGATGCTAATCGGAGAATTGTCCGGATTGGTCTCCATAATGTCGGCCATATAGGCCCACCATTTCTTCACAATCTCGGTAGTTCCGAGGTCCTGAGAACCTCCTTCGCCACTCACCTTCTGCACAGCAAACAAGGTATTGGTCTCTTCATCCAGAAAAATACTGTAGTCATACACGCCGGCATCCTGCAGCAACTTCTTGAGTTCCGGCCAGATGGCATTGTGGCGCTTGGTGTACTCTTCCCGCATACCGGGGTACAACTTCATTTTAAACGCGAGTCTTTGCATAATGAATGTATTTAGTTAAGGTTATGCCACAGGCGCCCGCTTTCTTCGCGGGCACCCAAGGTGATTTATCTATAAATTGGGATAAATAAGAGAGAATATGAGAATCAGCATCCCAATCACAAGAACAGTAATGGTCTTGTTTCCAGCGCCCTTCCATTCCTTGAGAAGAATACCCCAAAGATTACTGAAGGTGACATTGAGAGACATCAGAATACTCCATGAGAAAGCAAGCATAACGGGAGAATCCGTCAGGAAACTCTTGCCCATGCTCAATCCGAAAAACTGTGAATACCACAATACGCCGGCCAGAGCGCAGAAAAGAAGGTTATTGGTAAGCACCCCACCGGAAACTCCGAGATAATCACCCAGTGTCTTGTTCTTGAAGTTCTGTGAGAGGCAATAGATGGCGTTCACAATAAAGCCACCAAATGTAACCAACATGATAACAGGGTTCAGGGCAAACATATCCGAAGAGCCAGCGGAAAGCGCAAAGTCTTGAATGGGTTTCCCGGCTTCCAGACCAAAATTGAAACAGGCACTCATTACGCCACAGAGCACAGCAACAAAAAGCCCCTTAGTAAGCGCAAAATCCTTAACAGCGGCCTTCTTTTCTTCTTCAGTCATATTCTGAGCTCTGAGCGCTCCGGCATATCCGATGATGGCAATACCGGCAATGGCAATGCTGACGCCAATGAGCAGGACCAGACCGGGGCCAGTGAACAAATCTTCTCCCATGATGATGGCCGGGATAAGTGTTCCCAACGCCGAACAGGTACCCAGAGCAATAGACTGGCCCAGAGCCACCCCCAGGTAGCGCATGCTCAGTCCAAAGGTCAAACCGCCTACGCCCCAGAGAACTCCGAAGCCAATCACTCTGAACGCAGCACCATCACCAGCCGAAAGGATTTCACACAAACCGGTGTCACCGGGAGCTGCCAGAAGGGCGCCCAGGAACGGGAATAGCAGCCAGGCAAAGATCCCCTGAACCAGCCAGAAGGACTCCCAGGCCCACTGTTTCACTTTGTTAATAGGGACATAAGAACTCGATTGCCCAAGGCTTCCCACGGCAATAATCAGCAGTCCGATCAATGTATTCATGTAAAAAGTGTTAAAAGGTTAATAGGTTTAAAAAAAAGTAGTGTAGAAGCAAAGGAAGCAAAAAATATGCTACACAACAACCGATGGGTGTGTTAAAAAAACAAAAAATCGGGGAAAAGCCCACGGCTCCCCCCCGACAGTGCGCATCCGGAGCAAACTACTTATTATTCACAGAATGATAGATCTTTAGCGGAGTGCTCAGAATACGGGTGAATCCCACCACGTCCTGACCAGAGAAGGCCGTATTCTCCTCCCCGTATTTGGCAAAACGCGCATTCATCAAATCGTGGTCCGAAGTGATTCCCAGAACCTCAAAACGATAAGGGGACAGCCTCACGGAAACCGTACCGGTAACCTGTGCCTGAGTGTCCTCCAGAAAACGCTCAATATTGCGCATCACCGGGTCCAGATATTGTGCCTCGTGCAGCAACATCCCATACCAGTTGGCCAGCTGGTCTTTCCAGTACTGTTGCCACTTGGTGAGGGTGTGTTTTTCCAGCAGATGGTGCGCCTTAATCAGAATCAGGGGAGCGGCCGCCTCAAAGCCAACCCGTCCCTTGATGCCGATAATGGTGTCCCCGACATGAGTATCCCGGCCAATGGCAAAGGGACCTGCGAGGGCTTCCAAAGCACGGATTACCTCAACCCCGGTCATCGGCTTCCCATTGAGGGACACAGGTTCTCCGCATTCAAAACCAATCTGTACCATTTCCTCTCCCTGACGGGACTGCGGGGTAGGATAAGCCTCTGCGGGCAGCCATGTGTGCGACTGAAGCGTTTCCCGGCCACCGACGCTGGTACCCCACAAACCCTTATTGATGGAATAAGCAGACTTCTTCTCCCAGTTATCCTGAATACCCTTGCTCTTTAGATAGGCAATCTCCTCATCGCGCGAAAGTTTCATATCCCGGATGGGGGTGATGATCTCGGCCTCAGGCATCATAATCTGGAACACCAGGTCAAAACGCACCTGATCGTTCCCGGCACCAGTACTACCGTGGGCAATAGCAGAGGCTCCGATTTGGCGGGCATATTCCACTATAGCCATCGCCTGGAAAGCCCGCTCGGAACTCACCGATAGCGGATAGGTGTTGTTCTTGAGGATATTCCCGAAAATCATGTACCGGATGCACTGATCATAGTAACGGTCGGTAACATCGATGGTCACATGGCTCTGAACGCCCAGGCTGTAGGCCTTCTTCTCAACGGCGTCGAGTTCCTCGGCAGAGAACCCCCCAGTATTCACGAGCGCAGAATACACCTCATAACCCTTCTCCTCGCTCAGATACTTGGCACAATAGGACGTGTCCAATCCACCGCTGAAAGCCAAAACAACTTTATTACTCATGATCTTGATTATTGATTCTTGTATTTTTTTACTTCTTCGATAAACTGTCCAAACAAAAAGGCAGTGTCCACAGGCCCGCTGGTCGCCTCAGGATGGAACTGGGAGGAGAAAAACGGCTTGGATTTGTGCCGGATGCCCTCATTGGTACCATCGTTCAGGTTTTCAAAATGCACTTCCCAATCCTCGGGAAGGGTAGATGTGTCAATGGCAAAACTGTGGTTCTGCGATGTGATGTAGGCCGAAGCGGCACAGGTAGTGGCCGCAGGCTGGTTGTGGCTCCGGTGGCCAAACTTCAGTTTGTAGGTGGAAGCGCCTGCGGCAAGCCCCATCAACTGGTTGCCCAGGCAAATCCCCATGATGGGGATATTCTTGTTGAAGGCTGTTCTCAGATGGGCAATGGTTTTATCGCAAAGGGCCGGGTCTCCGGGTCCGTTGGAGATGAATAATCCGTCCATCGGCTCTGCGTTGAAATCATAGTCCCAGGGCACACGCACCACCGTGGTGTCAAACTGCAGCAGGCAGCGGATGATATTGTACTTCACCCCGCAATCCACCAGCACAATCCTCAGAGAACCATTTCCGTACACTTGTATCTCCGGACAACTGACCTGAGCCACCAGGTTTTCCTCCAGGGGATCGTGAAAAGGCAGATCCTGATCCTCAAAAACCAGCTTGCCCAGCATGGTTCCCTCAGTACGCAGCCGCTTGGTGATAGCCCTTGTATCTACGGCATACACCGCGGGAATTTTGTGCTCTACGAGCCACTCCGAGAGGCTCTTGGCCGCATTCCAGTGGCTGTATTCAAAGGAGTAATCGGTGATGACCAACCCGGCAATATGGATGCGGTCCGATTCATAGAACCGGGGCAGGCCATTCTCTGCAACATCCGAAGGCACCCCGTAATTCCCAATCAGGGGATAGGTCATCACCAGAATCTGCCCCCTGTAGGAAGGGTCTGTGAGACTCTCAGGATAACCCACCATCGCCGTGTTGAACACCACCTCTCCGGCCACCGAACCCTCATAACCAAAGGACTTCCCCGTAAAGACGGCGCCATCCTCCAGAACCAGTTTGATTTGTTTTGTCATCTTCTCCATATAAATTTTTAGCTCCTGCCCATGTCACCGCAGCGCCTGACCGGGCTGCTGAGGTACAAATTGCTTGCCAATAATACACTTGGCAAACGAAAATGAATCGCCCGAGACAACTGTGCAAAGTTAATGTTTTCGGGAAAAGTCTATATTTGTGTAACAAAAAACATCCGGATGACCCTCAAGGAAATGTTGTCTCAGAGTTGTGCCCGGTACTCCGGCAGGCCGGCCCTCTCCTTCGTGCATGGAAAGCCACTCAGCTACCGGGAACTGGGAGAACTTACCCGGCGCATCGGGGACATGCTCCGCAGCCTCGGGCTCCGTCCGGGCACACGGGTCGGGATACTTTCAGGCAATATGCCTCACTGGCCGGCTGCCTACTATGCCGTAATATCGGAAGGCGCAGTAGTCGTACCCATACTGCCTGACTTTCATCCTGATGAAGTCCACAACATTCTGGAACATTCCGGGAGCGAGATTCTCTTTGTGTCGGACAAATACAGAGAACAGACGAGTCCCGGAAACCTGCCCGCCCTGCGGCACATGATCCGTCTGGAAGATCTATCCCTGGTGTATTCCCGCCCCGCAGATCAACCGGCAGTTCCTGCACCAGTGGACGAGAGAGCATCCTTTGCACGCTCCCCAGAACCTCTGGAAGAGGACCTCGCCGCAATCATTTACACCTCAGGAACCACCGGACGCTCCAAGGGAGTGATGCTCACGCACAAAAACATCGTCTTCGATGTGATGCAGTGCCAGACCATCCATCAGGTGTATCCCGAGGATGTGTTTCTGTCCATTCTCCCCCTGTCGCATACCTACGAGAACACACTGGGGCTACACCTGGCCATCGCTTGCGGTGCCTCGGTGTATTATCTGGAGAAGCCCCCCACAGCAGCTGCCCTCCTGCCCGCATTGAAAAAGATTCGTCCCACCCTGATGCTGAGTGTGCCCCTGGTGATTGAGAAAATATACCGCAACCAAGTCCTGGCAAAGTTTACCGCCAACCGTTTTATGGAGGCTGCCTACCGTTTTCCCCCAGTGCGCAAGCTGCTGCACAAACTGGCCGGGAACAAGTTGTACGACACTTTCGGGGGAAGGTTGAAGTTCTTTGGCATCGGAGGCGCCCGGCTGGACCCGCAGGCGGAACGGTTTCTCAAGGAAGGAGGATTCCCCTATGCCATTGGATACGGCCTGACCGAGACAGCCCCCCTGATCGCCGGGGCAGATGCCTTCAAAACCCGGCTGCAATCCACCGGTCCGCCCATGCAGGGCGTGCAGATGAAGATTGAGGACCCGAACCCGGCTACCGGTGTTGGGGAGATCCTGGTGAAGGGAGAGAACGTGATGCCCGGATACTACCGGGACATGGCTCTTACCCGTACGGTCTTCACCGATGACGGCTGGTTCCGCACCGGCGATCTGGGCTGCTTTGACCGGGACGGATACCTCTACATCAAGGGTCGCAGCAAAACCATGATCGTGGGAGCCAGTGGGGAGAATATCTATCCTGAAGACATTGAAGCCCTGCTGAACAACATCCGCGGCATCAATGAATCTCTGGTAGTGCAGCAAAAGGGGAAGCTGGTGGCGATGGTACACATGAACTGGGAAGAATTTGAGGCCAACCTGCGCCAGATGGGCCAGGAAGCCCGCTCTTACATCCAGGAGAAAACCGGAGATGCCATGGCCCTGTACCACGAAAAGACAGATGAATGGCTGGAAGAAATCAAACAGAAAGTGAACCAACGGCTGAACAAATTCTCCCAGATTCATAAAATCAAACCCGTTGCAGAACCTTTTGAGAAAACCCCCACACAGAAGATTAAACGCTATCTTTACGGGCACAAACACTAATGAAAACTCTATGAGAACACCAAAACTGCTGATTACTTCTGTTGTCATGATGCTCTTTGTGAGCCTGATGCAACTTCAGGGACAACCCTCTGCGCCCGGCGTGCACGACCCGGTGGTGGCCAAGCACGGGGACACTTTTTATCTCTACTGCACCGGCAACGGGGTATCGGTACTCTCTTCCAAAGACCTCAAAACATGGCAAAGGGAGCCTCAGGTATTTGCCACACCCCCGCAATGGGCCCTGGATGAAGTCCCCGGATACCGCGGCCACACCTGGGCTCCGGACATCAGCTTTCACAACGGGAAGTACTATCTGTACTACTCATGTTCCTCCTTTGGCAAGAACAGTTCCTCCATCGGGGTTGCTACCAATGTAACCCTTGACCCCAAGGACCCTGCTTACAAATGGGAGGATCACGGACGGGTGGTACAGTCGGTTCCCGGGAGGGATATGTTTAACGCCATTGACCCCAACCTGATTGTGGACGATGAGGGTACGCCCTGGCTTTGCTTCGGATCCTTCTGGCAGGGCATGAAGATTGTCAAGCTTCGCCCGGACATGCTGGCGGTTGCAATACCCCAGGTGTGGGGCACCGTGGCCCGGAGGCCCAGGGCACCCACTCTTCAGGAAACCAACGCCGGAGACGGAGCCATTGAAGCACCTTTTATTTTCAAGAAAGGCAAGTATTTCTACCTGTTTGTATCCTTCGACTTCTGCTGCAAGGGCGCCCAGAGTGACTACAAGATTGCCATCGGCCGTTCCGAGAAAGTAACCGGCCCTTATCTGGACCGGGCCGGGAAACGCATGGACGAAGGCGGAGGCACCATCCTGCTGGCCGGGAATGCCACCTACCCGGGTGTGGGGCACAGCGCCACCTACACTTTTGACGGCAAGGACTATCTGTTTGCCCACGCCTACAATGCTACCGCCAACGGACGGTCTGAACTCATTGTGAGAGAGATTGTCTGGGACAGCGAAGGCTGGCCTACGGTTTCCTGGTAAGGGACCCCTTCAGGGTGGCAACCATCTGCGCAGCCACCCTGCGGGAGACTCCGGGTTCGCCAAGCGATTGCTGCAGCGTTTGATACTCCTGGAGCATCCGGGCCCGGTAGTCTTCGTCGTACAGCAGCCGGCGCAACTCCCGTTCCATGTCTCCGGGTAGCCCAAACTGGAGCAACTCCTTCACCACCTGCCGCTTCATGATGATATTCACCAGGGAGAAAAATTCAATGTGCACGAAAGGCCGCCCGATGGCATAGGTGACAGGGCTGGTTTTGTACACCACCACCTGAGGTGTTCCGAACAGAGCTGTCTCAAGGGTAGCTGTGCCCGAGGTAACCACGGCAGCCTGAGCAAAGTTCATCAGGTTGTAAGTCTCCCCGAAAATCAGGGGAAGCGCTGCGCCCTGCATCAGGGAATCATACACGGATCGCTCAATGGAAGGAACTCCGGATACGACAAACTGATATCCCGGGAAACGGGGAACCAGTTGGATCATCTCGGGAAGAATCCATTTAAGCTCCTGATGACGACTTCCCGGAATCAGGGCAATAAGCGGTTTATCCGGCAGTTGGTGCCGGGCCATGAACGCTTCCCGGGTTTCTGCCTGACGGAGGTAGTCCGCAATGGCATCTTTCAGCGGGTTTCCCTCGTACACCACAGACATCTGATGCTGGTCGTAATAGGAAACCTCAAACGGGAAGATCACGAACAACCGGTCCACAAACTTCCGGATGGTGTGGATGCGGCTTTCCTTCCAGGCCCAGATTTTGGGAGCGATGTAATAGAATGTGGGGAGGCCCTGCTTGTGCGCAAACCGGGCCATCTTGAGGTTAAACCCGGGATAATCCACCAGAATCAGCACATCGGGACGGAAGGACATCAGGTCCCGCTCACACAGGGCAAGATGGCCAAAAATCGTGCGCAGGTTCTTCAGCACCTCCCATACCCCCATAAAGGCCAGGTCGCGAATGTGCCGAACCACCACCCCGCCCTGTGCTTGCATCAGGTCGCCGCCCCAAACCCGAAACTGAGCCTGAGAATCGACCTCCCGAAGCCCCTTCATAAGGTTTGAGGCATGCAAATCTCCCGATGCCTCGCCGGCTATGATGTAGTACTTCATCGGGATATATTAAGACTGAGGTTCCAGGAACGCAGCCTGTCGAGTTCCCCGTAACAGGTGAGATCCACCTGGACGGGCGACACCGACACAAAATCATTGCTCAGAGCCCATTCATCGGTATCTTCGGCCTCGGGCTCCTCGTTGAAGTACTCTCCGGTGAGCCAAAAGTATTCCTTGTTGTTGGGGTCCACCCGCCGGTCATACTCCTCCACCCAGTACCCACGGGCATGACGGCACACCCGGATGCCGCGGATATCCCGCAAAGGGACGTTCGGAATATTGACATTCAGACAAGTCCCCTTTTTCAAACCCTGTTCCAGCACAGACTGCACAATGGTACGGACCACCGGCACATAGGGCATAAAATCGGCATGGGGGTCGTGATTGAGCAGAGAGAAGGCGATGCCGGGGATGTCGTACATACAGCCTTCAGCGGCAACGGCGACCGTTCCGGAATAGAGCACACTGGCCGATGAGTTGGCCCCGTGGTTGATGCCCGAAACCAGCAAACTTGGCTTACGGTCGAGCAGACGGTTCTGGGCCAGCTTTACACAGTCCACGGGGGTTCCATTGCACACATAGAACTCCAGGCCAGGTTCCTGCCGGTATTTATCCACCCGCACCGGGACCTTGACGGTGATGGCATGCGACTGCCCGGACTGACCATCCTGCGGTGCCACCACCAGCACATCCCCATACGGCCGCACCGCCTCAATCAGAGCCAGAAGCCCCGGGGCACGGTACCCGTCATCGTTCGACACCAGAATCATCGGTCTTTCCATCTCCATACGCCTCATTTTATCACCAGTTCATCAATCACCGAGCCTCCCGCTTCGCGGTTCAGAGCCCGGACAACCTCCTCACGCCGCATCATCAGTTCACTGCGGGCAACCGAAGAGCGCATCCGGACAAACAACACCCGGTTACGAATGTACATCGAAACCACGCCCCCGGCAAGAGCCCGGCCCAGGACTTTCTCCCAGGAACGCATCAGACGGACTTCCTTCAACTTGCCCTCCAGCTTCAATTCGCGAAGCACCGAAAGCACCACCCCGCCCATTCTTTCCGTGTTGGACTTCCTCATACCCCGGAAGCTTTAAAAATTGTGAAATGAACACTGCCATAGTTCCGGTGCATCTCAAAGGCAGGATGTTTGCAAAAATCGTACGATTTGGGATGCTCCAGGACAAAAAGTCCGCCGGGGGCCAAGACCGGAGCGGACAGGACCATATCGGGGAGTTCGCTGAGCCATTTCAAATCGAAGGGAGGATCTGCAAAAACAATATCATAACGGCTGCGGCAGATGTGGATAAAGTGGGCCACATCGTGCCGGACGACCCGGAGCTCACGCATATGCATCAAAGCTGCGGAACGCTGGATAAACGCGGCATGCCTGGCATCGAGTTCCACAGCATCCACCTGTGCGGCTCCCCGGGACATAAACTCATAGCTGATGCCCCCTGTGCCCGAAAACAAGTCCAACACTCTGAGGCCTTCAAAGTCGAGCTGATTGGCCAGAATGTTGAATAGTCCTTCCTTGGCAAAATCCGTTGTGGGACGGGCCGAGAAGTGACGATCGGGCACAATGACACGTCCCCTGTGCTGGCCACTGATTATTCGCATGGCGGAAGCAGATTGAACAGAGGCAGATCATCAGCAGTCTTCCACAGGGAGAGCCGCCGAAACTTTGTAGCCAGAATCTGGTGGGCCTGAATGGTCAGTTCCGGGGTCTCAGCCATATAGTATACCACAGGAGCCGGTACGGAGCTATGGGCAAGGGAAACCTTCAACGCAAAAAACAAAATATCGGCAGGGCCCAACACAGGAAAAGTATTGCACACTTTGAGCCTTGCAGATTCTGCCAAAATAACATCCACCATTCCGTGCCGGACAAACACACCCAGCACAGGGGTTTCCCCCTGGCGACTCAGACCAATCAGCGAAGCACACAAGGCCCCGATATGTGATGTCCATGTAAGGTGGTCTGCTCTGGAGACCCAAAGGCTGTGGCATGCCACAGGAACAGAAAACACTACCTCAGCATCGGAGCCCTCCACCCCCTCGGTAAACACAAGGGAATCGGGAGCCGGATCGTTCATCTCCAGATAGCGCGGTGCCTGCCCGGCCTCGAACAGGGTCCGGGGTACCAGGGTGTATCGCTCACACAGGTGCATGACCTCAATGGAGGGGATCCGTGCATCGTCCGCATCCTGACAAATGCCGGAAGAAAGGTAGAGGGAGGGAGACGGGGACATAACAGACTTTTTTCTGAGCCCTGAACGTTCGCAGGTACGGCAAAGGTACGAAAAGAAATAAGATTGTTTATCTTCGTGTCCAATTCTCCGCCATGATCAGCGACCACCTCATCAGCCTCCTGCGGCAACATCTGTCCCACCAGCCCACACATGACCAGGAACTCCTGATTGGGAAACTGGCCCGGTTTGTCACCGGGGAGAGCCACGCGGATGTGATGCTCATCCGGGGCTATGCCGGGACGGGGAAGACCTCTGTGATTGCAGCCCTCACCGCTGCCCTGCGGTCACTCAACATTCGGTTTGTCATGATGGCCCCCACCGGGCGGGCCGCCAAAGTGCTGAGTTCCTACTCGGGGCATCAGGCGTTCACCATCCACAAAAAAATCTACCGGCAACGTTCCTCCCGGGATATCTTCGGAAAGTTTGAACTGAATTGCAACGTGGCCTCCAACACTTTTTTTATTGTGGACGAAGCTTCCATGATCTCCAACGAATCTGCAGAGGCTTCGGCTTTCGGCAGCGGACGGCTGCTCGATGACCTCATCCGCTTCGTTTACAACAACCGGGGCTGCAAACTGATCCTCTCGGGCGACACCGCTCAGCTTCCTCCGGTGGGCCTGGACATCAGCCCCGCTCTCGCAGGAGGGAATCTTTCCTCCTACGGCCTGGGAGTGGAGGAACAACTGTTGACCGAAGTGGTACGCCAGTCCTTCTGCTCCGGAATCCTGCACAACGCCACCCGACTTCGCGAGATGCTGCGTGACGGGGCCCCTTCATGGCCGGGGCTGACTGGGCGGATGCCCGATGTGGAACGGGTCGCAGGGCAGGATCTGGTGGAAAGGATCTCCGATGCACACGACCGCTACGGGCTGGAAGAAACCATCATCGTGTGTCGCTCCAACAAAAGGGCCAATCAGTTCAACCAGGGAATCCGTAACCGGATTCTGTTCCGGGACGAGATTCTATGCGCGGGTGAGTCCCTGATGATTGTGCGGAACAATTACTTCTGGGCTGCCACAGGGGATGACACCGATTTTATTGCCAACGGGGACATCGCCACTCTGCGCAGAGTCAAACGATATGAGCAGCGATACGGGTACACATTTGCCGATGTGGAACTGGAACTTCCTGATTACGGACATGCCTCTGTCACGGCCAAAATTTTGGTGGACACCCTGTCGAGCGAGGGAGCGTCTTTGTCTCAGAGCGAACATAAAAACCTGTACGAGGCGGTTTTGGCTGAATATGCCCACATCCCTCAAAAACGCAAAAGAGTCCAGGCAGTACGGGAGGATCCGTTCTTCAACGCCCTGCAGGTGAAATACGCCTACGCCGTCACCTGCCATAAGGCACAGGGCGGGCAGTGGAAGGCCGTATTTGTGGATCAAGGCTGGTTCCCCGGGGAGACTCCCGACAAAGAATACTACCGATGGTTGTACACCGCAGTCACCCGGGCTACTGAGAGGCTGTTCCTGGTCAATTTCAGCGACCGGTTTTTTACTGAAGCTTAGACAGGCTCTGCCGCACCCGCTCCAGGTCTTCGGGAGTATCAATGGACACCCCTTCGTCTTCGGTTTCGGCAACCCGGATACAGAATCCGTGCTCTATCCAGCGGTTCTGCTCCAGAGATTCGGCCACCTCGAGTGCCGAAGGAGCCAGTTGTGCCAACTGACGCAGAACGGCTCCGCGGTAAGCATACATCCCGATGTGCTTGAGGTAAGGATATCTTGAAAGCCATTCCTCTTTGGAGGCGTCACGCACAAAGGGCACCGGAGAACGGCTGAAATACAAGGCACGCCCGGAGAGGTCCCGGAGTGCCTTGACCTGATTGGGATCAAAGACATCTTCAGGCCGGGCCATTCTGCGGACAAGCGTAGCAATCTGTGTGGCCTCATCTTCAAAGCAAGCCATCAGCTGCGCCAACTGCTCCGGACGAATAAAAGGCTCATCCCCCTGAATATTCAGAACCACATCAAAGGCCTCACCCAACCTGACCTCCATGATATCCAAAGCCTCAGCGCAACGATCTGTGCCACTGCGGTGGTGCGGTGAAGTCATCACCACCTCGCCCCCAAACCGGAGCACTTCGGCCTCAATGCGGGAATCATCGGTAGCCACCACCGCACGCACCACCCTGGATGCCTGCTCATACACCCGTTGAATCATGGATTTACCCCCGATATCCACGAGAGGTTTCCCGGGGAAGCGGGTGGAAGCGTACCGGGCCGGGATCAGCCCCAGGAAGGAAGGACGACAATGCTCCATAGTGCAGCAGAAAAAAAAGTTACCACAAATATAGCCCAAGTTTTACTACAGTGCGTCCCGGAACTGAAAGGAACAGGAATAGAGGCACCACCCCTGTAAAAGGTGGTGGCAGCAGAAAAGAAACTATCTTTGGCCTGAAACCCCATCCTCCATGAAAGACATTCTCTTCGCCACGGCAAACGCCCACAAGATCCTCGAAATCGCCTCATTACTGGGGCCTGAATACCGTTTAAAAAGCCTTGCGGAACTGGGTATCAAAGAAGACATTCCCGAAGACGGGGACACTCTGGAGGAAAACGCTCTGGCCAAGGCAAGATTCCTGTTTGAGCGTTTTGGCATCCCTTGTTTCGCCGATGACACCGGGCTTGAGGTAGCTGTTCTCGGGGGTGCTCCCGGAGTGCGGTCTGCCCGATATGCGGAAGCGTCCGGAGACATGATGGCCCGGTCAGCGGCCAACATCCGCAAACTGCTGGAAGCCCTCAGCAGACACACAGACCGGAATGCCCGTTTCCGCACCGTGATTGCCTATCTGGACGGGGAGAAAGAATGGTTGTTCGAGGGAATTGTGAACGGAACCATTCTGGAGGAGCCCACAGGAAGCGGGGGATTCGGATACGACCCGGTATTTGTGCCTCAAGGCAGCGCACGGTCTTTTGCCGAGATGTCCCTGGAGGAGAAAAATGCCCTCAGTCACCGCGCCCGTGCCCTGAAACAGTTCCTTGCCTTTCTGCACTCCTGAGCCATCAACAACACAGCCCCCTCCGATGTACGAAAGAGGCTGTAGCAGAATAACGCTCAGGTTCGTTTGGACTCAGGTCAGTCCCGGTCGTCGTAGGTCCGCAGCACAAATTTCTCACCCAGATACAGGCGGCGCACCCGCTCGTCATCAGCCAGTTCCCGGGCTGTGCCCGATTTGAATATTCTTCCTTCAATGAGCAGATAGGCGCGGTCGGTGATGGACAAAGTTTCGTGCACATTGTGGTCGGTGATGAGGATACCGATATTCTTCTTCTTTAGCTTGGATACAATAAACTGGATGTCCTCCACAGCAATGGGGTCCACCCCGGCAAAAGGTTCATCCAGCAGGATAAACTTGGGATCTATGGCCAAAGCCCGGGCAATCTCGGTACGCCGACGCTCCCCCCCGGAGAGTTGAATCCCTAGGCTCTTACGTATCTTGGTCAGGCCAAACTCCTGCAACAGTGATTCAACCCTTTCTTTTTGCTCAGCCTTGGGGATGCTGGTCATCTCCAGAACAGACCGGATATTGTCTTCCACACTGAGTTTTCGGAACACCGATGCCTCCTGGGCCAGATAGCCGATACCCCGCTGGGCACGACGAAACACTGGTTCACGGGTGATGTCCAGATCATCGAGGAACACACTGCCCTCATTGGGAACAATCAACCCCACCACCATATAGAAAGAGGTGGTTTTGCCCGCACCGTTGGGGCCCAGCAAACCGACGATCTCTCCCTGAGAGAGCTCAAAGGAGACATTCCGCACAACGGTCCGGCTCCCGTATTTTTTAACCAGATTTTCGGCTCTAAGATTCATTCTTTATCAGTTTATTGGCTTTCTGTTTAACCACCCTCCGGGACAGCCACACACTCAATTCATACAGGGCCAGCAGGGGGATCATCACCAGAATCTGGCTGAAGACTTCCGGGGGCGTAATCACCGCAGCAATCACCAGCAGGACGACAATGGCATGGCGGCGGTAACGAATCATGAATTCCGGGGTAAGCAACCCCACCTTGGTAAGAAAATAGACCACCACAGGCAATTCAAAAAGCAGACCGCTGGCCAGCGTGATGGAAGAAACAGTAGAAAAATAGGAGTTGAGATTGACCACATTCACCACTTCGGCACTCACGGTATATCCTCCCAGAAAATGCACCGAAAACGGGACAATGATGAAATACCCGAACATAATACCCAGCAGAAACAGAACCGAAATGGCGCCCACTGCCCCGCGGGCCACCCGGCGTTCGTTTTCGTACAGGGCGGGGGCTACGAAGGACCACACCTCCCAGGCCACATAGGGAAAGGCCAGGATAAACCCGGCAATCATCGAAATGGAGATGTCCGTGGTGAACTGTCCGGACATGGTGATGTTCTGCAGAGGCAGGGGATTAGGGTTGAGCTTCCAGCCATCAAGGCCCAGCATAGCAGCCAGTTCGCCAAGCAGCCGGTTGGTGATAAACTCCGGATGCCGGGGTGCCAGAAGGATCGAATCGAAGATAATGTTGCTGAACGAAAACGCCACGACAGCACACACCACCACAGCCACCACCATGCGGATAAGATGCCACCTCAATGCCTCAAGGTGGCCCAGAAAAGAAAGATTTTCCCCGGATTGTTTGGCCTTCATGTACTCCTGTATCGTGACGCGGTAAAATTAACAATAAAAGGATTGCAGCACCGAAATTTTGCGTAAGTTTGATGTCGGGGCGATGGCCTGCACACAGCTTCAGACGATGTGCGATCCCACTCCACAAGACAATAACTATGATGCCTTTATCCGTTTTTCCGCTAAAATGAACCTGGATTCTGATTTTTCGCTGCATGATGTTCTGAAGAAGCACTTTGGATTCTCAACCTTCAAAGGCAACCAGGAAGACATCATCCGCAACGTGCTTGATGGCAGGAATACCTTTGTGCTGATGCCCACCGGCGGGGGGAAGTCGTTGTGCTACCAGCTGCCAGCCCTGATTAGCCCCGGAACAGCCATCATTATCTCTCCCCTGATTGCTCTGATGAAGAACCAGGTGGACACCATGCGCAGTTTCAGCCTCGAAGACGGAGTGGCTCATTTCCTGAATTCTTCGCTGAACAAAGCGCAGATTACCAAGGTGAAAGAGGACATCCTTTCGGGACGCACCAAATTGTTGTATGTTGCTCCTGAATCGCTCACCAAGGAGGAAAACATTCAGTTCCTCAAACAGATAACCATCTCCTTCTATGCCATTGACGAGGCCCACTGCATCTCGGAGTGGGGACACGACTTCAGACCTGAGTACCGCCGTATCCGCCCCATTATCAGCGAGATATGCGAGGCGCCCATCATGGCTCTGACAGCCACTGCCACGCCCAAGGTACAGCACGATATCCAAAAAAATCTGGGGATGCTTGATGCCACCATATTCAAGGCATCCTTCAACCGGCACAATCTCTATTATGAGGTGCGGCAAAAAGTCAACGCCGAGAAGGAAATCATCAAATACATCAAGAGCCATCCGGGAAAATCGGGGATTATCTACTGTCTGAGCCGGAAAAGGGTGGAAGAATTGGCCGAACAGTTGCAGGTCAACGGAATCAAGGCGCTTCCCTACCATGCCGGCATGGATGCTTCCACCCGGTCGGAGAATCAGGACAAATTTCTCATGGAAGACGTGGATGTCATCGTGGCCACCATTGCCTTCGGGATGGGCATTGACAAACCCGATGTTCGCTACGTCATCCACTATGATATGCCCAAAAGCCTCGAAGGATACTATCAGGAAACCGGACGGGCCGGGCGCGACGGGGGGGAAGGCATCTGCATTGCCTTCTACAGCTACAAGGACATTCAGAAACTGGAGAAATTCATGCAGGGCAAACCGGTGGCCGAGCAGGAAATTGGCAAACAGCTGCTGCTGGAGACTGTTGCCTATGCCGAGTCGGCCCTTTGCCGCCGCAAGCTGCTGCTGCATTATTTCGGTGAGGTGTACGAACCGGAAAACTGCGAAACCTGTGACAACTGCCGGGACCCCAAAACCACCTTCGACGGGGAGTCTTACATCTCCCTGTTGCTCGAAGTGGTGCTGGAACTCCAGGAGAAATTCAAGGCTGAACATGTGGCCAATTTCCTGGCAGGGCACACCGACAGTGCCATCAAGACCTACAAACACCACAAAATGGAGATGTTCGGTGCCGGGAGTGAGAAAGATGCCCGTTTCTGGAATGCCGTAATCCGGCAGGCACTTGTGGCCCAACTCCTGCAAAAAGATATTGAACACTACGGCCTTTTGCAGCTTACCCCCAAGGGAAGGGCCTTTGTGGAGCAGCCATATCCGGTTCAACTCATCCAGGACCACGAGTTTAGCGAGGAAGAAGAGGATGATTCCGTAGCTCCGGCCGGGAAGTCAGGGGCTGTTGATGATGAGTTGTTCAACATTCTCAAGGATCTGCGAAAAAAAATCTCCAAACAACTCAATCTGCCTCCTTTTGTATTGTTTCAGGACACTTCCCTTGAAGACATGTGCATCCAGTACCCCGTGAATATCATGGAATTACAGAACATCTCCGGGGTGGGTGCCGGCAAGGCGCAGCGCTACGGTCAGGCCTTTGTGGAAGTCATCCGCAGATATGTGGAAGAAAAGGAGATCACCCGGCCTCAGGATCTGGTCGTCAAATCGGTGGTAAACAAATCTGGGCTTAAAGTGTACATCATCCAGGCTATTGACCGCAAGATTGATCTGGAGGACATCTGCGAAGCCAAGGGCATGGATATGGAAGACCTGCTGGACGAAATCGAAGCCATTGTCAATTCGGGCACCAAACTGAATCTGGACTACTATATCAACGGGATTATCGAGGATGACCGGCAGCAGGAAGTATATCAATATTTCCGCGAAGAAGCCGAGACTGAATCCATTGAAGACGCCATCAGGGTTCTGGGCACCGAGGATTACAACGAAGAAGAAATCAGGCTGATGCGCATCAAATTTATTTCCGAGATGGGGAACTGATGCTCCGGTTGCGCCACCTGCGGTATCCCACCCAGCCTAGTCCGGGCAGCAAGACCAGCAAGGACGGCAGCCCCAGGTTCCACATTATCCAGAATTCTTTATCCCGTTCATAACGGTCTCTGTCCAGCAGGCGCAGCACCATCTCCCGGGACCGAAGCCGCAGCAAATCTTCATGTCCGGTAAGATAGTTTACAGCGTTTACAAAAAAGCCGGCATTTCCGAAGGTCATTCCCGTGTAGCGGTCATATCCCGGGAGACCAGGTGCCGGAACCTCCCCTTCTGGTCCGCGCATCACCTCATTCCTGATCAGGTCTGCATCGGACACCACCAGCATTCTGGCGGGAGCGCCCTCCCTAAGCGGCCGGATATCCATCCCAGGGAACAGAGCCCGGGTGTCCCGGTTGCGGAATGCCGAAGGAAAACGTCCTTCGAGCAACAAGGCAACAACCCTGCCTGGCTGGTTAAACGCAGCATCGGACAGGGGGTCAGCCACCTCCTCCATTCGAATCAGCACCGGCGCCGGCCGGGTACGTGACTTGTCAGAACTCACCAGCAGGGGAGTCTTGCGGATGCCCTGGCCGTTGTTCACGGTATCCACCGAGGAGGCATATCGGATCCATACCAGATTGAGCCCTGCCGTTACCGGATGCTTGGGCTGGGGGACAATCATGGGATAATACAGCCAGGGCAAGGTTTCCCAACGGTCCTGCCCGTCCACTCCCCCAGTGCGCACCGGGATCAGATGGCAATTGCGATCCTGAATCACATCAGGGTTGATGCGCACCCCATACTGAAACAACAAATCTTCCAACCCGGAAGGCTCCGAAAGCCCCAGGGTATATCCTCCGGCAAGGCTGTCTGCCCGGACCCGGGTACCCTCGAGCAACCACACAATGCTGCCCCCCTTCATCAGATACTGGTCCAGCACATACTGATCCTGCTCGTTCCAAGGAGCCACCGGACCGGCAATGACCACTGCCTTGTAGGCATCCAGCACCCCAGGCCGTCCTCCGGGAACCCCCCGGTCAATCTGGAAGAAGGCCGAAAGCTCCTGCATCATGGCTGCGGTCTGAGCCTCCGGAAGTTCCCCGTGTCCCTCCAGAAACACGATTTTCTCCACGGTGTCGGACGCCAGACAACGAATGGTTTTGAGCAACTCATATTCGAGATTGAGCAAGGAACGCTCCAGATTGACCTCATCGCTGCTGGCGGGGTTGTTGTACAGAAAATTAACCGGCACTTCGGTCCGTCCATCGGTAGCCAGCGCTCCGGGAAGAAGGTACATCTGCCTGAGGGCTCCGCTGCGCTCACGGACTCTGAGGTCCACCACACTCAGACCACGACCGGCGAGGGCACCCCACAGGGAATCTCGGGCTGCCCCTGATGCCAGGGATGCCGGGTTGGTAAAGTGGTAGCTGATACGCCCCCCCGAAAGCCGGCGCCACTCCTGCAGCATCAGCTCCACGCCCCTGCGCAGGCGTTTCATGGGCTGCGGCATATCTCCGTCCAGAAAGACCTCAAAGGAAACCGGTCGTGGCAGCTGACGCAAACTGTTCAGGGTGGCCGGTGACAACGAATACCGCTGATCGGCAGTAACATCCACCCTCAGTTGGCTCTGTCCGGAAAACCACATACCCACCCCCAGCAGGGTCAATGCTACGCCGGCACGCACCCATCGGCTCCGGGCAGAAAGTTGCCGGTTGAGCAGCCACGCACCCACACACAGAAAACACAGGCCAGTACCGGCAAAAAAGAACACAGGCTCCACATCCACTACCCCCCGCCCCAAGGATGCAAACTGTTCCTGTCCACTCATGGGAGACAGACCGAACCAAAGAGCCACACCCGCAGCAAGGGACAAAAGGAAGGAAACTAAGGGGGAAGAGGCCTTCAGGGAACAGAGCACCCCGAGGGCTGTGTAGAGCCATGCCATCAGGACCAACCCCAGGAAGGCGCCCAGAACAGCCCCAGTGTCCATGTTCCCGGGAGGAAAACCCAGCCACCACACCGAGAGCACAAAAACACCGCAAGGCAGCAGAGCTGTCATCACCAGTACCCAGGATGCCAGCACCTTGGCGGCCACTAAGCCGAACCGGGACACTGGCCGGATAAGCAGCAACGGGAGGGTACCCCTCTGGCGTTCCTCGGCAAAACTCCGCATGGTCACGGCAGGGATAAGCAGGAGCAGCAGCCAGGGAGCCAGGCGAAAGAGCCCATCCAGAGAGGCCACACCCCCACCAGGGATGTTCAGTTCCCCGGGGAGCAACCACAATACCAAACCGGTGACAACCAGGAAGACTACCACCACCAGATAGCCCGTGAATGAGCTAAAAAAAGCGGTGATTTCTTTACGAAACAAAAACCACATAGTAATGGAATGATAACACGGGAGACCTCTGCCATCAAGGGAATCAGGCCTATCCTCCCACACGAAGGACCTCCGAAAATAGAAAGAATATCGCAACGGATGTCCCCTTTCTCAAAAAAATAGATACTTTTGCGTACTGGTTAACCTTTAATCGAGATAAAATGGCACACAAAATTAGTGAAACCGATTGTACTGCCTGTGGCACCTGCATCAGCGAATGCCCGGTAGAAGCTATTTCTGAAGGGGACTTCTATGTGATTGATCCTGAGATTTGCACCGACTGCGGCGCCTGCGCTGATGTTTGCCCCGTTGAGGCGATCCACCCTGAATAGCATTCGGTCCGAAAAAACACACAGCCTGTCCGGGAAACCGGGCGGGCTGTTTTGCGTTCAGGCCTTCTGTTCCTGGCTCAATACCTTCCTGGCCCACGCTGCATCCTGACCCAGACGTACCCGAAGTGAGTCCATATCATGAAAAGCCTCTGGGTCCCTGAGAAACTGTATTACTTCAACCGTCATCTCTCTTCCGTAGAGATTGCCATCAAAATCAAATAGATACACTTCCACATTGGCCGCATTATCCCGTTCTCCGGCAACGTAGCGCGAACCAATATACATCATACCCGCCATCTGCATGGCTCCACACGAGACACGCGCCGCATAAACTCCCTGACGAGGCAGGAGTTTGGAAGCGTCATGGACCCGGATGTTCGCGGTGGGGTAACCGAGGGTTCTCCCCAGACGATTTCCTTCCACCACAGTGCCGGTTAATGCATAGGGATAACCCAGCCAGTCCGCAGCTTGCTCTGCGTCTCCCCGAAGCAATGCCTTGCGAATCGCCGAAGAGCTGACCACAGAAGCCGTTTTCTCAAAGGTGACCACCTCCAGACCAAAGCCCAGCTTGCGTGACAACATACCTACCTGGGCTACATTCCCGGCACGTCCGCTCCCGATGTGATGATTGTCGCCCATCACCAGATACCTCATCCCCAGCCGCTTGATCAGCATCTGCTCCAGGAAGTCTTCGGCGGTCATCCCGGCCAGTTCCGGGGTAAAGGGCAAAACCAGCAGATGATCGGCATACCCGGAACTTTCGAGCAAGGCCAGCCGCTCGTCAAGCGTATTGAGCAGATGGACCTGTTCGCCTCTTAAGGCTGTCCTGGGATGGGGATGGAACGTACACACCACCGTCTGCAATCCATGTTGCTGCGCCAGCGCCCGGGCACGGGACAACAGAAGACGGTGGCCCGAGTGCACCCCATCGAACACTCCGGTAGCGACCACACAGGGCACTGGGTGAAAATCCTGAAGATTGCGGGAACGTTCCAAGTCAATGGTGGTTTGGTCTGTGCAAAATTAGGGATTTGCGGTGAGATAAAAAATGGTACTTTTGCTCCTGGTCCTGCCCCTTTGAACAATGAAACCTGGCTCCCTCACGATCGCCCTCTTCCTGCTGTGCAGTTTCACTGCCTGTCGGCCAGGTCCGGAGGTTTCGGAACAGGGCTCCATTTCCGCATCCGCCCCAGCTCCGGCAACCACCTCTGCAGCCAACCCGGAAACCGCTGCTACAGCCGTACCGGAGACCGCATCCACAACAGCCACACCCGGCAATTCCGGCCCTTCGCTGTCCACGGATGCCCCCGGGCGAATATCTGAACAGGAACAGGATGCTCTGGCGCCACCCACTCTGTACGGTTACCGGGTGGTACGCAGCTACCCTCACGATCCCGAAGCATTCACCCAGGGCTTCACCTATCATGAAGGCCTGTTTTATGAGGGCACGGGGCTGGAAGGTGCTTCTTCGCTCAGAGTCGTTCGACCGGAGACCGGCGAGGTCCTCAAGCTTCACCAACTTCCTCCGGACATTTTCGGGGAGGGCATCACTCTGGCCGGGGACCGCATTGTCCAGGTATCCTGGAAGAACCAGCAAGCGTTCATCTACGACCGGCAGACGCTCAAGCCCATTCAACGCCTGCGGTATGCCATGGCGGAGGGTTGGGGCATCACCTACGACGGAACCCGGCTGATTATGAGCGATGGTTCTGCAAACCTTTACTTTCTGCATCCCGGCGACCTGTCTGAAACCGGCCGCATCACCGTCCGGGAACAGGGGCAGCCAGTTGACCGGCTCAATGAACTGGAGTACATTCAGGGAGAGGTCTGGGCCAACATCTGGGGGAGTGACGATTTGGTCCGCATCCAGCCTGCCACCGGGAGGGTCACCGGTCGCATCAAACTGAAAGGATTGCTCCCGGCTTCAGAGCGGACGCCACAGACCGATGTGCTCAACGGCATTGCCTTTGACGCAGCAGCAGGACGAATCTTTGTTACGGGAAAAAACTGGCCCAGGGTGTTCGAAATTGAGGTCCGCAAACAATAAAAAAAGTTTGTAACTTTACCCCCCTGATAATCTATTTCACATGTCGAAAGTCATTGCATTGGCCAATCAGAAGGGAGGCGTGGGGAAGACCACCACAGCCATCAACCTCGCAGCCAGCTTGGCTGTGCTTGAATACAAGGTACTGCTGATTGACGCCGATCCTCAGGCCAATGCTACATCAGGTCTGGGTTATCTCGACCTTCAGGCCCTACAGAATGGCATCTACGAATGCCTGATGGATGGTCTGAACCCCGAAGAAGCCATCCTGCAGACCTCTCTTCCCAACCTGAGCCTGTTGCCCTCGCGCATCGACCTGGTGGGTGCGGAGCTGGAACTGGTGAACCTCTCTGACCGGGAATTCCAGTTGAAGAAAGTGATTCAGGTCATCCGTGACCAATACGACTATGTCCTGATTGACTGTTCTCCTTCCCTGGGGCTGATTACCATGAACGTCCTCACCGCTGCCGACTCGGTGATTATCCCGGTTCAGTGCGAGTTTTTCTCGCTTGAGGGCCTCGGCAAGCTGCTCAATACCATCAAACTCACCCAGAACCACCTCAATCCCGACCTTGAGATTGAGGGATTCCTTCTGAATATGTTCGATGGCCGGCTCCGGCTGAACAATCAGGTGGTGGAAGAGGTCAACAAACACTTCCGCGAACTGGTGTTCAAAACCATCATCCAACGCAATGTCCGGCTCAGCGAGGCTTCCGGGCACGGCAAACCTGTGATTCTCTTTGAAGCCAACAGTTCCGGGGCCATGAATTACCTCAATCTGGCCCGGGAACTTGTACGGAAACATAATCTTTCGCAAAACGGACAAGGCCTATGACAAAGAAAAATGCCCTGGGAGTCGGCCTGGGCCAACTCATCCGGAATGCCGAAACCCCTGTTCACGCGGGCACACACAGTCTGGGAAGTGAGATTCCCGTTGCACTGATTGAGGCCAACCCTTTTCAGCCCCGCACCAATTTCGATGAAGAAGCACTTCAGGAACTGGCGGCATCCATAAAACAACTCGGTATCGTTCAACCCATCACCGTCCGGAAACTGGGAGAGCACAAATACCAGCTCATCGCCGGGGAACGGCGTCTGCGCGCCTCACAACTGGCCGGACTGAAAACCGTTCCCGCCTTTGTCCGGGATGTGTCGGACGACCAGCACATGCTGGAGATGGCCCTGATTGAAAACATCCAGCGCGAAGACCTCAATGCCATGGATGTAGCCCTGAGCTACCAGAGACTGATTGAGGAATGTTCCCTCACCCAGGAAATCCTCAGTGACCGGGTGGGCAAGAAACGGCCAACCATCACCAATTACCTCCGGCTGCTCCGGCTCCCGCCCCAGATTCAGATTGCCGTCAGAAACCAGGAAATCACCATGGGGCACGCCAAAGCCCTCATCAACATGGAACACCCGGAACAGCAGATGGACCTCTTCGCCCGGGTTGTCCGGGAAGGGCTCTCTGTCCGCCAGACTGAGGAACTGGCCAGAACCACCGCAATCACCGGGAAATCTCCCGAAAAGTCTGTCTCACATGTAGCTGTGAGCCCCGCCGGGAAAGCTTGTTCAGAATCGTTCAGCAACTGGCTTCAACGGCCTGTTGAGCTCAAGCCTGCCAGCAAAGGGAAGGGCCGGATTGTTATCCCCTATTTCTCCGATCAGGACCTGAGACAGCTGTCTCAAACCATTGAATCCTTGCTCCGCAACTCATGAAGGACCTCAACCGCATGCTTTCCAGCCTCGACCGTTGGGGGCTGCCGCTGACGCTTCTGATCTGCCTCATTTGTTGCACGCTCCAGACCAGCGCCGCCCGTAAGGGGTCAACCGTCGCTGACACCCTGTCTCAAACAGCTCCGGCCCCCACCGGGACCTCTGCCAGGAGTGTGTCCCCGACCCCGATGCTCCCCGCGCCCTCCCAGGAAGTCTTGGGCGACACCCTCGCAAGAACTGGCATGGCTGACACCCTGAGGGTAGATTCTTCCCTGCTGACGCGCAAAATAAGGTTTCTCCCGAAACATTCCCCGGCAAAGGCCACGCTCATGTCTGCAGTCCTGCCCGGGCTGGGACAGCTCTACAATAAAAAATACTGGAAAATCCCTGTTGTTTACGCAGCTATGGGGACTTCTACTTATTTTTACATCAAGTTCCGCAATGAGTTCACCAAGTATCAACAGGCGTACATCGACCTTATGGACGGGGACGAGAGTACACATTCCTTCGACCAGTTTGAGATTCCACCGGGGGTAACCACGGAACGATATCTTACCGTGTACCGGGACAACAACCGCCGTTACCGGGACTGGTGGATGATAGGGCTTATCCTGTCCTATTCGCTGAACATCATTGATGCAGTGGTGGATGCCCACTTTTTTGATTTCAATGTGGACGAGAACCTCACCCTGAGCGTCGAGCCCCTGCTGGTACCGGCCCCCAGAGCACAACACCGGCATATGGGCGTTAATCTGAAACTCTCATTTTAAAAGATATCTATGAAGATTCCTCTGCTGATCCCCGTGTTCCTGATCTGTTTTACCAGTCTCTGTATGGGTACCGATGCCTCGGTCCCCGATGTCGACCGCATATCATCCCTGGAACGGATCAACATGGCTGACTCCTTAGCCCAGGGATCAGAACTCAACCCGCTGGACATCAACCTGAGTTCACTCATGAACAGTTGGTATCAGGGAGCCGGGCTGGATATGGACTCGGTGGCTTCCGAGCTGTCCCCCGACACACTATCCTTTGCCATTGAGGAACACGATTCGGTGTATATCAACCGCCTGAACCGGATTCCTTCGCTCATCAACCTGACCTTCAACAATGTGGTCCGCGAAGCCATCAAGGTGTACACGGTTAAAAAAAGGAATGCCACCGAGTCCATACTGGGCACCAAGGACTTCTACTTCCCCATTTTTGAAGAAATCTTCGACCAGTACGGCATCCCCCTGGAGCTCAAGTATCTGGCCGTGATTGAGTCGGGGTTGAATCCCAGGGCGGTTTCCCGTGTGGGCGCCAGCGGGATGTGGCAGTTCATGCTCAGCACCGGAAGGCTTTACAAGCTGGATATCAGCTCCTTTATTGACCAACGGTTCGACCCTGTCACAGCCACCCATGCCGCTGCGCGCTTCATGAAGGATCTGTACAATGTGTACAACGACTGGACGCTGGTGCTTGCCGCATACAATTGCGGTCCGGGTAATGTGAACAAAGCCATCCGCCGCTCGGGCGGAAAAACTTCCTATTGGGAGATTTATCCCTATCTGCCCAGGGAGACACGCAGCTATGTCCCTCTGTACATTGCTGCCACCTACGCTCTGACTTATTTTAAGGAGCACAACCTCACTCCTAAATATGCCAGTGGCCCCATCGCCACCGACACCATTATTCTGCACCGGGATGTGCATTTTGGGCAGGTTTCCGAGGTGCTGAACTTACCCATTGAGCAAATCAGGGACCTGAACCTGATGTACAAACGCGACCTCATCCCTGGCAAAAGCAGCCCTGCCCCGTTCTACCTGCCCGTAGCCTACACCGGCAAGTTCATTGACATGCGCGACAGCATATACAACTACAAGCCTGAGGTATTTTTTGCCAATAAATTTCAGGTGGTGAAACCCTCCGGAAGCTCTCCCTCCTATGTGGGCAGTTCTGCCGGAGAGCGGGTGACGCATACCGTCCGTAAGGGGGAAACCCTGGGAGGCATCGCCCAGAAATACGGAGTATCGTTGTCCAATCTGCGCAACTGGAACGGAATATCCGGAAGCCGTATCAATGTGGGGCAAAAACTAACCATCTACGGCAAAGGAAGCGCCACTGCCGAAGCATCTGCCGACGGCTACATCTACCACAAAGTGAACAAAGGGGAAACAATCTCGAAGATTGCGGGACTTTACGGGACTACGACATCCAGAATATTANNGGACCTCAACGGCTTGACGGCCCGCTCCATCATCAAACCAGGCCAGACCCTAAAGATCAAAAAGTGACCGCCACTCGGGATGGCTCCGCTCCGGCCCAGCCATCACCTTCAACCCAGCGGGTACCACTTCGATCACAATCTCCTCTCCCATCACGACGCAGTCGCCGTCCAGATGGGAGAGTCCTTTTCGTGTACGCCTGATTTGCAGCGAACTGAAGGGAATACTGCGGACATACTTGCTCTTGTCCAGCATACGGGTGAACAGGCGCAAAATGAGAGAAGGCGCGCGAAATAGAGGTATCTGCTTCACAATCACCAGATTAAGCTTTCCATCCTGCAGGCTTGCGGTGGGAGCAACCCGGGCATTGTATCCAAACTGTGAGGAATTGGCGATGGTCACCAAGACAGCTTCCTCAGTAAACCCGCTGCCATCGGCGAGAAAAGAGTACGCCCGGTGCCGGTAGGAGAACACTGCCCGGACAAAGGCCCAGGAATAGGAAAGGAAACCCCGCTGCCCGCTCTTCTCAAAGATCCAGCCCACATAAGCATCAAAACCAAACCCGCAGGTAGAGAAAAAAGGCCGGTCGTTCGCCAGCCCATAGTCAATGGGCTTCACCACCGGCTCATTCAGCACTTTGATGGCTCTGCGCGGCTCCAGGGGAATGTGCAGATCCCGGGCCAGGCCGTTGCCCGAGCCCAGCGGGATGATGCCCAGGGCCGTCTCCGAACCCCTCAGTCCCGAGGCCACTTCGTTCACAGTTCCATCACCTCCGACAGCCACAACATAGGGCACGCCCCTTTCAGCCATACGCAGGGCAAGTTCACGGGCGTGACCCCGACCCTCCGTAAAACGAATCTCAGGATCGTACTTCCGGGTGTCGATCATCTTACGAATCAACTCGGGGATATTGTGTTTCGCCCTTGTTCCGGATATGGGATTGATGATAAAGACTATTTTCTCGGGGCCATCGGACATATCAGCTGATTACAGATCCATTCTTCACCGGCACCTCCGGTGAAAGCAGCACCAGCTTCCCGCCGGCATCTGAAGCCAGCAGAACCATTCCCCGGGATTCTATCCCTTTGATGATGCGCGGGGCCAGATTCACCAAAACCATAACCTGCCGTCCCACAAGCTCTTCGGGGGTGAAAAACCCGGAGATCCCCGAAACGATGGTACGCTGGTCCATTCCGGTATCCACCAGAAGCCGCATCAGTTTGGAGGTCTTGGGAACCTTCTCGGCCTTCAGTATGGTACCCACGCGCATATCCATCTGCGAGAAATCTTCATAGGACACATCGGGCCTGGCGGGCTCAGCCTTGAAGGTGTTACGAACATTCTCTGCCCGGATGGACTCCAGTCGCTGCAACTGGACGTCAATCTGCTCATCGGTGATTTTCTCAAACAACAACTCGGGGGTACCCAACTGATGACCATAAGGGAGCAGGTCCCTGCTTCCGATAGCTTCCCAGGAACATTCTCCCAGCCGAAGCATCTCAGAGAGCTTCCGGGCGGTAAATGGAAGAAAGGGTTCAGAAAGCAATGCCATATTGGCTGCAATCTGCAGGGAGATATTCAGAATAGTGGCTACCCGTTCCGGATCGCTGCCAAACTTCTTCCATGGCTCGGTATCCGCAAGGTATTTATTCCCCAGCCGGGCCATATTCATTGCCTCGCGCAGGGCCTCGCGGAAACGGAACGTCTCCAGAGCCTGCTCCACGCGGGACCGAATCCCGGGCAATTCATCCAGGACGGCAATATCCTCGGGGAGCAGTGTCCCACACGAAGGCAACTTCCCGTCAAAGAACTTGTGGGTAAGCACCATGGCCCTGTTTACAAAATTCCCGTAAATGGCCACCAACTCATTGTTATTCCGTGCCTGAAAATCCTTCCAGGTATAATCATTGTCCTTGGTTTCAGGGGCGTTGGCCGTCAGCACATAGCGCAACACATCCTCCTTCCCGGGAAAATCATCCAGGTATTCATGCAGCCACACCGCCCAGTTGCGGGAAGTAGAGATTTTTTCTCCTTCCAGATTCAGGAACTCGTTGGCAGGCACATTGTCGGGTAGAATATAGCTTCCCTCCATCTTCAGTATGGCCGGGAAGATAATGCAGTGAAACACGATATTGTCCTTACCGATGAAGTGGACCAGCCGGGTCTCAGGGTCCTTCCAATACTGTTCCCAGGTGTCGGGAAGCAGTTCCCGGGTGTTGGAGATATACCCGATGGGGGCATCAAACCACACATACAGCACCTTCCCCTGGGCGCCCTCTACAGGAACCGGGATGCCCCAGTCCAGGTCACGGGTCACCGCACGAGGCTGCAACCCATTGTCAAGCCATGACTTGCATTGTCCGTACACATTGGTTTTCCATTCCTTATGCCCCTCCAGGATCCACTCTTTCAAAAAGGGCTCATAACGATCCAGAGGAAGATACCAGTGACGGGTGGGTTTCATCACCGGGGTAGCTCCGCTGAGCGTGGAACGAGGCTGAATCAAATCGGTAGCATTCAGCGATGTCCCACATTTTTCGCACTGGTCTCCGTAGGCATTCTCATTGCCGCAGTGCGGACAAGTGCCGGTAATATAGCGGTCTGCCAAAAACTGTCCCACCTCGGGGTCGAAATACTGGTCGCTGCTTTTCTCCAGGAACAGGCCCTTGTCGTACAGGGTTCTGAATATCTCCGAAGCTGTTTGGTGATGAATACGCGAGCTGGTGCGGGAATAGACATCGAAAGAGATGCCAAAGCGGGCAAAAGAATCCCGGATGAGGGCATGGTACTTGTCCACCACATCCTGGGGTGTCACCCCTTCCTGACGTGCCTTGATGGTGATGGGAACCCCGTGTTCATCGCTACCGCCGACAAACAAGACATCGGCACCCCGGAGCCTGAGGTAACGCACATAAATATCGGCCGGCACATACACTCCGGCCAGATGGCCAATATGCACCGGTCCGTTGGCATAGGGTAACGCTGATGTTACCGTGTATCTCTTGAAAGACATAGAAAAAGGTTTGTGGCGGCTACTCCTCCGCCGGATTATCTTCAATTTCGAACTTGCGGGAAATCTTCACTTCCTTCATGGCATGCGCCTTGAGAAAAGCATTCTCGCGGCGACACTTCCAGGCATCGCAGGCCACGTAAACGGCCTGACGGAAGGGCTCGATGGAGGCCTGATTCTTCCCGGCCAGATCATAAGCAGTCCCATGGGCCGGAGAAGTCCGGATGATCGGCAATCCAGCGGTATAATTCACCCCGGCTTCAAAACCCATGGCTTTGAAAGGAGTCAATCCCTGATCGTGGTACATAGCCAGAACGGCATCGTATTTCCTGAAGGCACCCGAACCAAACAATCCATCAGAAGCAAAAGGCCCGAAAGCCAGAATATCCGATTCTCTTGCCTGTGCCAGTGCCGGGATAATCACCTCTTGTTCCTCTGTCCCCAGCAGCCCCTGCTCCCCGGCGTGAGGGTTCAGCGACAGGACAGCAATTTTGGGGCGCAAAATCCCAAAATCGTCCTGCAGACAACGGGACATGAGCTGCAATTTGGAAAGAATACGCTCACGGGTGATCTGTGCAGGCACCTGGGACAAGGGGATATGTCCGGTGACCACACCAAGCCGGACAATATCGCTGACCATAAGCATCAGGGTCTCACCAGATCCGAAGGCATGGGACAAATACTCGGTATGACCGGGGAAGTGGAACGCATCGGTTTGGATATTGGCCTTGTTGATGGGGGCCGTCACCACGCCGTCAATGCGGCCCTGCCGGAGGTCCTCAACAGCAGCCTGCAGGCTGGCCAGAGCTGCCTCCCCACCCTGAGGCGTCGCCTGTCCAATCTCCACCCTAATCTCATCATTCACACAGGAAACCAGGTTAACCTTTCGTTCCTGAAGTTCATCGGCAGACCGAATGGTGAAGGGGCTGAAGTTCGGGATATTGAGCGTCTTGCGGTAGTAGGCAATAATCTTGGGGGAGCCGTAGATTACCGGGGTACAGATTTCCAACATATACGGATCCAGGAATGTTTTGATAATCAATTCACAGCCAATGCCGTTCACATCCCCGAGGGTGATCCCCAGACGCATTTTCAGTTGTTTTTCCTTCATAATCGGTACCGTTAAATAATTCGGTGGATAAAATCGTACAACAGCCGCACCCCCACCCCGGTGCCACCCCTGACCCTGTATCCGTCCGGCTCATCCAGGTAGGCAGGCCCGGCAATATCCAGGTGAATATAAGGATAATCTGTGAAATGCTCCAGAAACTTTCCTGCCGTTATGGCACCGGCACTTCGCTTGCCGGAGTTCTTGATGTCAGCAATATGCGATTTGTTCCACGCCGCATATTCATCCCAGAACGGGAACTCTGCAATCCGCTCGTAGGTTTGCTCCCCGCTTTGTCTGAGCGCATCCATCCACTCCCTGGAGGCATTTCCCATAGCCACCACCCCGATGTTTCCAATGGCCATGGTGGCCGAACCGGTAAGGGTAGCGATATCAACGGCCAGGAGGGGATCGAACTTCCGGGCGTACGACAGAGCATCAGCCAAGATCAGACGGCCCTCGGCATCCGAGTTGACCATCTCCACCGTAGTCCCGTCGTGCATGGTGATAATATCTCCGGGAGTAAAGGCAGTGGCGCTGATGCGGTTGTCCGTGGAGGGCACCAAACCAATCACATAAACCGGGCTTTGGGTTAGTGCAAGGGCATACAACACCCCGGCCACAGCGGCCCCTCCCGACATATCGCTCTTCATCTCGTCCATGGAGGCCGTCGGCTTCAGGCACAACCCACCCGTATCAAAAACCAGCCCCTTCCCAACCAACACCACGGGTTGCTGGTTCCGGGCATTATGCGGTTTCCAGGTGAGCACGGAGAATGCCGGAGGTTCCGTACTGCCCTGATTCACCGCGAGGAGCCCACCCATACCAAGTTCCGAAATTTGCTCCTTCTCCAGAACCTCCACATCGAATCCTGCCTCGGCTCCCATCTCGGAAAAATGCCGGGCCATACACCGGGCGGTCAGATATGATGAGGGTTCATTCACCAGGTCGCGAACCAGGTACACAGCCTTCATCACACTCCTGAGCCGATGCAGCAAGGGTTCGGAAATCAATGCGCCTTGCAGGACAATCTCCCTTAGGGTATGTTTCTGACTGTCCTGTCCGGACTTGTAACGAATAAACTGATAATTAGCCAGAAACAATCCCTCAAGCAGGGCATAGACATGCATCGGGGTCCCGGTCTGGTCCTGCACGGAAATGGATGCCTCCTTACGCAGGTTGACACCTTTCAGGACAGGGACCGCACTCAGGCGAATCCGTTCCATGCGGGCCTCCTGGGACTGGGACATATCTACCAGGATCAGGGCAACAGGCTCAAGGACGCTCGGAACATAAGCCCAGTGGGTGTCCTTATCCACCGAACGGAGCACATAGGCTACCTCATCCTGATTCAGGCCTGCCCCCGAAAGGGCCACCCTGAAAGGGGAATCTGCAGCCTCCCGGGTGTCATATCCATCTCCGGGGAGCGAGACCAACACCACCCGGGTTGTTCCCGGAACAACCAGATCCCTTTGAATTACCTGCAACATAAAGCAATATTTGAAGGGACGAAGGTACAACAATCGGCCCAAATAACACAATGCACAGACCGGAAAGCTGTTTCCGGTCTGCGACTGCACGAAAGCTTCCGGACATCAGGCAACGAGGGCTGACCTCCAGCCTGGGCCTGCACTAACGAAGAATCCTGATTTGGCGCGGAGCATCAATCTTAGACTCGATCTGGCCCCCGGGACCTTTCTTATGGGAAACCTTGATCAAACCGTAGGGTGTGGGGAAGGTACCCTCCGCCCATTCCAAATCTCCCAGATGCGGGGCAATGCGGACCACCCGGCAACCCGGCTCCACCACCTGGAAGCCCAGTACGTGCTCGGAAAGCCAGGGGGCAGGACCCGAAGACCAACCGTGACACAGGCTCAGCCGGTAACCGGGATAGCAGTAGGCCCCAAAATCCCCGTGCAGATTCTTCTTGCCAGCCACAGGCATGGCATCAATCGGGGTGGTTCCACGCGCCCACTCCAGGTCAAAGTCTTCCCAGAATGTGGTAGCCCCGGCATCCACCATTCCGCCCCAGTATTCGCGGATGACATCCAGAGCCTGCTGATAGTGGCCGGCCTTAGCCTGGGCCTGAAGCATGTAAAACCCGTAGAATGTGGAGAAGCCTTTGGACCCGCCCACCGAGAGCACCTCGCTGGCTGCCTTTTCAGCATCCATCGTTCCAGCCAGGGACATCAGGGCCGCAGCCTGCTTGAGCCCGTTATGCGGAAGCACTCCTTTGCGCAGGCGTTCAATTCCTGCCTCGCACTCCTGCACCACCCCAGTTTCACCCAGGGCCTTGCACAGCACTATGGCATCCTGCAGAGCCCAGACGATGAGGGCGTGTGTACCAGCCTTCACTCCGGCGGCATTGGGGCTTGCAGGCCAATCGAGGAAGGGGAATCCTGAAAGATCTGCCGAACCGTCCTCCTTGACCTTTGCAAGAATCTGCCGGACCAGGCCGGTTAGATAGTCCTTCTGGGTTTTGAGAAAGTTCAAATCTCCGTGGTGCATATACCAGTCGTGCTGAATCACAATCCACCACAGGGAATAGTTGCTCATGCCATTCATCCAGCCAGGCAGCGGATACATAAAGTTGGCATAGTCAAGTGTGGCGGGCACAATGGGGTTGGCACCGAACACATAGTTGATGGTGGCCACCTCAGGGTGCATGTCCCCGAGCCAGATGGTGCGGTCACGCTTGATACCATCCCACAGAAATTCCTGCATATTCAGATGGGTGGTGTAAGCCGCAGTGGCCCATATGGTATTGAGCCTTTCATCATTGCATTTGAATGTGCCCTGATAGGGAATGTCCCGATACCTGAGGATGGCGCGGATTTCCTTAAACACCACCTTCCGGTTTGCAGGCAGAATATCTATCCGGACAAACCTGAATCCTGTATTGCCAATCTCCATGGAGCCATCCCGGGGAATGTCCACCACCATGTCGCGCATGGCATGGTCATTGGTAGCAAAACCTACCTTCCAGTCAGGGAACAGGTCACTGCAGGTTTCCGCGACAGACTCGCCGAAGCGCAGGCGCACCTGAGTGGGCTGGGTACTGTTGCCCATGCCCATGATCAACTGAAGTCCCCCGTGGATTTCCCGGCCAAAGTCCAGGATGATGGACGCCTGCGCATTCCCGCGGTTCTCCATGCTGCATTTTGGCGTACTGGCCATATCCGATTGCCCCACTCCGGGGCGCAGCAATACCTCGGCGTTCTGTATCATATTTCGTCCGCTGTCGCTGGTCCAGACGATGCGGGTCGGGGTGATGTAGGCCCGGTCCAGCGGGTCTTTCTGAAAAATCGCCGAAGAGGCAAAAGAAGGCGGAAGCTGGGCTACAGCAAACTGGCTGAGACAGAGCGCCAGCAGACAAAACAAAAGGTTTCTCATATATGACAATGTTAGCAAATTTCCTGATGGACTTCAAAGATACGCTATTCCCTTGATCGTCAAACCGAAGCAGAAAGATTTTTTATCTCCTGCGCGATCTCTGTGCCCTGCCGGATGCGGTCGGCCATACCGATGCCATCCCGAAGATTGCCAGCAATGATCAAACCGGGGAACGTTTGCTGTACCTCCCGGACAGCCCGGAAACGCAAATCAGAGGATGCCTCGTACTGGGGGATGGCATGGAAATGTCTGAACACCCTTGTGAGCACAGGTTTGGAATGGGAACGGAGCGAGTTGGAAACCTCTTCGATACACAGAGCCACCAACTCCTGGTCAGAGAGGTTCACAAGTTCCGGATGCCGCATCCCTCCCAGGAACAACGACAACAGTGCCCCTCCTGAGGGAGCCCTGTCGCGGAGGAAGGATGAAGGGAACAGAATTCCCAGCACCTTGCGGTGTTCTTCCGAGGGCACCAGCCCCCCAAATGCCCGGAGGGGAATTCCCTCCCAATGATCGTAGCCCAAAGCCACCTGGGCAACCGGAGCGTACCGCACATTACTCAACCCAGACATGAGTTCACTCCCCACAAAAGGGATCATGGACGGCAGGGCATGAGCCCCCGCCGTGAGTACCACAAACCGCGACTTCCAGTGACATTCCGCACCATCGCGCACTCCATGCACCTCAAAACCCTCGGGGCCGGGACGCACCTGCAAGGACGCCACCCCGGTAATCAGGCGATCGGAACCAATACGTATGGCCAGAGCATCCACCAAACGCTCCAAACCGCCACGGACCGAAAAGACCTGCCGGGTAGCCTTCAGGCTGCGTTCATCACGAGGTTCAGATGCTTTTTTAATGGCTCCCCGGATGAAACTTCCGTATTGCTGCTCCAGGCGATACAATCTGGGCAGGGCATGACGGGTCACCAGCTTGGACGCATCACCGGCATAGATTCCGGAAATGAAGGGATCCACAGCATAGTCGTAAAAGGATGCACCCATACGCCGAAGTACCAGGTCGCGCACACACTCGTCCGGGTCTGTCCCGGGTTTACGAAAAGGCTCACCCAACAACCGCAGTTTGTCCTTCCACGTGAACAGGGGGGTGAGAAGCCCGCCAGCCAGCCCGGAAGGCAGGGCCAGAAAACGGCCTCCCTTCATCACCCAGCGACACCCGGCTTCGGGCAGGGCCGTCTCCAACTGACAAAGGGGTGAGAGAGATTCGATGAGTTCAACAGCTTCCGGACAAGAGAGCACCCCGGTATTGGGGCCGGCCTCAAAAACAAAACCCTGCTCACGGTATGTCCGGATGGCTCCTCCGGGACGATGGTCCTGTTCCAGCAGCAGCACATCCATCCCTGCGCGCTGCAGCATGCAGGCCGTGGTCAGCCCGGTAAGTCCGGCACCTGCCACTATCACGCGGGAGGCATCATCCATTACAGCTACAGGTTCAGAGCAAGGTTCACGCCACACAAGAGCGGAAGTCCGCGTTGCACATAGCCATTCCCGATGGCCTCAAAATAAAAGGCATGGTATTGTTTCTCCAGCAGGTTGCGCACCCACAAATCCAGGGTGATATCCCCGGCCCGGGCAGTGATGCGGGAGTTCCACACCCCGTAATACGGCTGGCGGACATCATTGCTTTCCGTCCAGTATATATCCCCGGCGCCCTGATATTCAAGCGACAGGGTCACCGACTGGAGTACGCTTTTGAGTACCCCGAGGTTGAGATCCACGCCCGCCGAGAGGGTCTGACGAGGGACGTAGGGAATATATTTCCCGGCATAATCCTGAGTTTCGCTGCGCCGGTTTTCCCGATAAACGGCACGGGTGTATCCGTAGTTCAGATAGGTACTCAGTTGCCTGATGGGCAAAGCCCTCAGAGAAAATTCAAGTCCCTTGCTTTCCGACTTTCCGGCATTCTTGAGCATAGAACCCCGCCCGCTGGGCAGGGGCTGGTAAATCTGTTGGTTCTTCCAGTCAATATAGAACAACGAGGCCTCAGCCAGCAGTTTGTTTTCCACCAGGGTAAGCTTAGCCCCCAGTTCATAGTTCCAGCTGTTTTCAGGATCAAAGGACTGGTCCTCCTCCCGCTCGAAGGTGACATTGAACCCTCCGGTTTTATATCCCTGGGTGACCGAGAAATAGAACATCCTGTTCTTGTTCGGGGCAAAAGACAACACCAGTCTGGGAACAAAACGGAAGAACTCCAGATCGCTGTCCACGGCCGGAGCTGCTGTGACTGTGCCTGTCTCGGAGATACTCAGGGCCTGATAGTCCAGCCGGGATTTTTCGTAATCCAGCCGAACGCCAGCATTGACATCCAATCCCTTCCAGAAAAGATCCTTCAGTGTTGACTGATGAAACAAAGCGGCACCCGTTGTGGGGGAATCGTAGGACATACGATCCTCAGCCCCGGGGGCTTTGCGAAGTACCGCTGCATCCTCACGATAGTGCACCCGAACCAGGTTGTCGGCTTGCTGCGCAAAAGCGAAGAAACCTCCCAGCCACTGGTAACGGCTCCCGGGGACAGACTTAGCCAACACTTCCTGTGACCACATCGTCTGCCTCTGCTCCTGAGTGGCAAACACCAGCCGGTTGGGGGTAAAATCCTGATCAATCGCCTGTCTGTCGTCAAAATATTGAAAACTAGTGGTCAGCAACAAGGTAAAGGGGCCCGGAGTGTGTTCGGCCACAAGGGCATTGGATATCATCTGGCGACGGTACGAACTGGGCGCATCGTAATTCACCGGCGAGAGGACTCCGGTCTGTTTTTGATACAGGGCATAGGGATACCCCCCTTCGTCACTGTACTCAAAAGTACTCATTTGTTGGAGTTTCCAACGTTCGCTCACCTGCCACACCGAACGAAGCCGCCCCCCGGCAGACTGAGCCTCATCCACGGGAGCCCCGTTGAAGGCATTGGTAAACAGCCCTCCGGTGTGGTGGTAGTGGGCGGCTACGCCAACGTACAAACCTTCGGCGACCTGCGCGGAGTGGGAGACTCCGGACTTGAGGTAGTCATGGTTGCCTCCACTCAGGGACAAGCGGGTACCCTGGTGTTTTTCGGGCGATTTACTGATAACATGCACCAAACCTCCCATGGTATTGCGGCCGTAAAGGGTCCCCTGAGGCCCACGCAGCACCTCAATGCTTTCTACATCAAACAAGTCGAAGTCAAACACCGACTTTTCAAAATAGGGAACCTGATCCACATACAACCCTACTGACGGTGCGTTAATCCTGGAGCCCACCCCGCGTATATACAGGGGAGAGGTCAGGCGTGAACCATACCGGGGCATGTACAGATTCGGTATCCGGGAGGAAAAATCTTTCAGGGAGAGGGCGGCTGTACGTTCCAGCGTCTGGGTCCCCACAATGGAAGTCGAAAGAGGCAATTTCTTTATGTCGTCCCGCTCCTTGGTGGTTGTTACCTCCACTTCCTGAAGGGTCTGCAGTTCAAGCCCGCCAGCCTCTCCCTTGGTTTCAGAAACTCCGGAGGCACCCGCAGGAGGCAACAGAATCAGGCATAGTGTCAGGGCAAAAAGGGTTTTCTTCATGATTGAGCAAAAGTTTTCATTTGATCCCGTGCCATGGAAGCCAGACAGTCCATCCACACAGGGTGCTGATTGAGGCTCTCACAGCTTGCAAAGATACGGCCTCCCTGTTTTAAAAACAAAGTTCGGGCAGAATCTCTGAGTTCCACAAGGGTTTCGAGGTTGTCCGACACAAACGAAGGAGCCGCTACCAGGAGGCTTCGGGTGCCACCGGCAGCCAACGCTGAGATGGTCTTATCCGTAGCCGGTCCCAGCCAGCCACGGCCAAAACGGGACTGGTAGGCGTGGGTATAACGTCCCTGGGGAATCCCGACTTCCTGAACGATGCTCCGGGTAGTTTCCAGGCAGGCATCGTGGTATGAAGTATGTTTCTCGGGGACTCCGTGATAGGAGAACAGGATGTGGTCATACTGTTCCCAATGGTCCGCCCGGAGACGTTCAGCCCAGGCGCGCACGAACAAGGGATGCAGGTGAAAGCCCCGGATAAGGCGTACCGCCGGTTTGTGGTCCCACTGCATCAGCTCCAGGTGGGCTGCAAACTCCACCGGGCTGTTGGTGGAAGCATGGTACTGAGGATAGAGAGGCAGCAACACGATCTGTCCGTAGCCTTCGGCACGAAGCCTACTGAACACATCCAGAATATTGGGATTACCGTACCTGAGACACCCGAAAACATCCGCTTCCTTCCCCAATATTCTGGAGAGCCACTCTGCCTGCTGCAGCGTGTGCATCACCAGGGGAGACCCTGAAGGAGTCCAGATGCGGCGGTACCAGGCAGCAGTCCGGGGGCTGCGGAAGGGCACAATGACCAGCCGCACCAGCAACGCCCTCAAAAGCGGATTCATCTCCAGAACGAAGGGGTCGTCGAGAAAAGACTTAAGATACCTGCCTGTAGCCCAAACCGAAGGACGGTCCGGGGAGCCCAGATTCACGATGACGATGGCTGGTTTGTGGTTCAAAAGATGCGGATATAGAAATCTGTGGCCGCATCAGCCTGGCAGCAAAGCGCGTCGGCACGATGCCCGGATGCCCGTTCATGGGAAAGAGATGAAACCGGGACGTCCGAAAGCACGGCCCGAACCGATGCTCTGACCGGGTTTTCCGGAGCGGTATTGCAAGCAACCGCCAGTACAGCCAGCAACAGGAAACAGAACACTTTATGCATGGGACAGAACCGGGTTAATTACCCCAGACCTTGCGCCCGATGGTAAAGAGGATGGAACGGTTCTTGGCTTTGTCGTTGTACAGCCCGTTGTTGGCAATATTGAGCAACCCCATATCATAACCAAGGCTGAAAAACCAGCCACTGGGCAATTCATAGCCTGCCTTGAGCTGAAGGCCAAGGTCAAACTTGCCGTATTCGTTGGCGTAAAACGGAGCCCTGCGGTTCTCCTCATCCTTTTCAGAGGCCCGGCTGTACACCCCGAAGGCACCATAAGGCCCCCCGGCAACAAAGAACTTGCCTGATCCCACCTCGAAGTGATAATACGCCAGGATGGGCATCTGCAGATAAAGCAGACGTTCGGTTACCCCACGCTGGAAAATGGCCGTTGCTGTGTCGGGTACGATCTGAGTGTAAGGATTGTTCTCTGAATCCATGAGCGTAATCTCCTTAACTCCGGTGATCTTCCAACGGTTGATCTTGGCTCCCTTCAGGGAGAGTTCCACCCCCGGCTGAATGGAGAACCGGCCGGAGACAGGGATTTCTACAGCCACCCCGAGATGAAATCCGGGAATGGAAGAGGACGAAACGGTATCTTTCTCGAGGCTGCTCAGGCTCACCCCGCCATACACACTGTAACCGTATTCCTTGAGCAGGTTTTGACCAAAGCTAAAGGAGGCGAGTGCAAACAACATCAATCCGGTGCATACAATCTTCTTCATGGCGTATATCTTTTAGTTCAATTTAGGACCATTTTGGCTTGGGAACAAATGTATAAAAAAAACACCTGCATGGTCGGTATCCCCTAAAAAACGTATTTTTGAGACGGCCCGAAAGTGCTTTGCATAGCCCCGGCGGACCATCACCTGAAATACGCTTTATGTATTCGCAAAAATTGTGCAAATTTCTCTGCCCGGCATTCCGATGCTTCGCGGTTGTGCTCGTGACAGGCTTCCTGTGTGCCCAGACTGCGTCCGCCCAGCGGGGGCTTCCGGCCAACACCATCAACCAAACCAACGCCATTAAGATGGCCCAGGCGCTCGCCTGGATGGAGGGATTGTACGTGGACACCCTCAACTGGACCCGGTTCTCTGAGCAAATGCTCCGGGACGCGTTGCAGAAACTGGACCCGCACTCAGCTTACCTGCCGGCAGACCAGGCCGGGGAAGCCAACGAGGCGCTCGTGGGCCGGTTTGAAGGCATCGGGGTCACCTTTGCTGTTATGGAAGATACCATTCTGGTGCTGAGTGTTGAGCCCGAAGGGCCAGCCGAGCGGGCGGGCCTCCAACCCGGGGATTTCCTGCTGAGCGTCAACGGCCGGAAAGTCTCGGGGGAAAAGCTCCCTGATGGAGAACTGCACAACCTGATACGGGGCCGAAGGGGCACCCCGGTGGAACTGGAGGTGGCGCGCAAGGGATATGATTACGTACTGAAAATCAATGCCGTCCGGGACAGAATCCCCATATACAGCATCGATGCAGCTTTTGAGATTGCACCGGGCATCGGTTACATCCGCCTGTCCCGCTTTTCGTCCACTTCGGTTGCTGAATTCCGCAGGGCACTGGAAAAACTCGGAGGGCCTTCACTCAAAAACCTGATTCTGGACCTGAGGGGCAACACCGGGGGGTACCTGGAAACAGCAGTGGAGATGAGCAGTGAATTTCTGGAGGAGGGCCGGCTGATTACCTATACCGAGGGTGCCCGACAACCCCGAAGGGAATACCGGGCCAACGGACGGGGAGCCTACCTCACCGGCAGGCTGGTGGTACTGATCAACCAACAGTCCGCTTCTGCCAGTGAGATTCTCGCAGGCGCCATACAGGACTGGGACCGGGGCATCCTCGTGGGACAGCGCAGTTTTGGCAAGGGACTGGTTCAAAGGCAACTCACCTTCCCCGACGGCAGCCTGATGCGGCTTACCGTGGCCCGATATTTCACCCCCGCCGGACGGCTGATTCAGAAGCCCTATCTGGATCGGGGTGAGCAGTACCGCAGAGAGATTCTTACCCGGCAAGATGGCTCCGGCTACGCACCAGACTCCCTTCGCTTTGTAACGTTTTTGAAACAAAGACCGGTGTACGGGGGTGGGGGCATCTCTCCAGACATACCTGCGGAGTCCGACACCAGCCGCGTGACCGGCTATGTGGGAGAGCTGGTCCGCAAAGGGATCCTTGTAAACTACGTACTCCGCTACTGGAGAAACCGACGTTCAGAATTGCTGGAGGAATTCCCTAACCCGGCAACTTTCATGAAAAAGTTTCAATGGACTCCTGAGGATATCAGCGCCGTGCGGCGTCTGGGAGAACGACAAAACATCCCGTTCGATGAGGCCAATCTGAAGTTGCAACAGGATTTCGTGCAGCTTTCCATGAAGGCTACTCTGGCTCAGAACCTCTGGGGCCGTGAAGGGTACGTAACAGTCCTGAGTGAAGAATCCCCGGAAATCCGCGAAGCCATCCGGTGCCTGGAAAGATGGGAACAAACCCTGCGAACCATCGGGATGGAATAATCCTCCTTCGGGGAGGCTCACTTTTCGCTTACCCTCAGGCTCCCGGGGTGCGTTTCTTGCTGCGGTCGGTTCGTACATCCTGATACTCCAGGCCCTCGTTGTAAATCTGCATGGCTCTCAGGCTCATTCCCATACTGGAATATCCACCGTCATGGAAGAGGTTCTGCATGGTCACCTTGCGGGTGAGATCGGAAAACAGCGTGATGATGTAATCCGCACATTCTTCGGCACTGGCATTCCCCAGCGGAGACATCCTGTCAGCAAAATCAAGCAGATTCTGGAAGCCAAAAATCCCCCCGCCTGCGGTGGTAAGGGTGGGAGACTGTGATATGGTATTGATGCGGATGCGCTTCTCGCGGCCATAGATATATCCGAAACTCCGGGCAATGGACTCAAGCATGGCCTTGGCATCAGCCATATCATTATACCCATAGAGGGTCCGTTGCGCAGCCACATAGCTCAGGGCCACCACAGAACCCCATTCGTTGATGGCATCGAGTTTACGGCACACCTGCAACACTTTGTGAAAGGAGATGGCCGACACATCGAGGGTCTGCATCAGATAGGCGTAATCAAGGTCATCATAGGTGCGCCCCTTGCGGACATTGGGGGACATCCCGATAGAATGCAGCACAAAGTCGAAGTTACCCCCCAGATAACTGGTGCCCTCTGTAACCAGGTTCTCCAGATCGCTCACCTTGGTGGCATCGGCAGGGATTACCACGGTATTGCATTTTTGCGCAAGTTCCCCGATATTTCCCATCCGCAGAGAGACTGGAGTATTGGTCAGCACAAAGGAAGCTCCTTCCTCATAAGCCCGCTCCGCCGTCTTCCAGGCGATAGACTGCTCGTTCAAAGCCCCGAAAATGAGGCCCTTCTTTCCTTTTAACAATTGATAGGACATGGTTGGTTCAGGTTAGGTGAAGCTATTCAACGAAATTCATGCCAATCTCAAAGCACAGGCTCCGGATCGGGAAGATAACGATACTCCTGATCGCGCCGGCGGGGGACAAATCCTGCCTTGCGGATGGTTTCCTGCATTCCCGGGGCATCCATCCGGTTGGAGCTTCCTGCAGCCGACACCACATTCTCCTCAATCATGATGGAACCCAAATCGTTGGCCCCAGCCCATAAGGCTATCTGGGCCGTTTGCGGCCCGACTGTGAGCCAGGAGGCCTGAATATTTGCAACATTGTTCAAAACAAGCCGGCTGATGGCGATCAACCTCAAATAATCTTCAGCCGTTGGGGGGACCAAATCCGGATACTGTCGCTGCAAACGGGTATGTGCCGCCTGAAAAGGCCAGGGGATAAACGCAAGGAAGCCGGGGCTTCCGGCAGGTCTCTCCTGCTGTAACCGTTGAATTTTCATCAGATGTTCCACCCGTTCCTCAGGCGTTTCGACATGTCCGAACATCATGGTGGCCGAGGTGGGCATCCCAATCCGGTGGGCTTGTCGCATCACTTCCAGCCACTGCTCCGAAGTACACTTTGCGGGAGAGATCATCCCTCGCACCCGGTCACAGAGAATCTCAGCTCCCGCCCCGGGAAGACTGTCCAACCCTGCAGTGCGGAGCCGAAGCAACACATCGTGGTAGCTCATGCCCTCCCTTGTGGCCAGATGGTGGATCTCGGGCGGGCCCAGAGCGTGCAATCTCAGGGCAGGATAGCGCTGCTTCAGGGAACGGAAGAGTTCCTCAAACCACTCTAACCCCAAAGTGGGATGCAGCCCGCCCTGCAACAACAACTGGTCGCCTCCCAGACGGAACAATTCCCGGATCTTCTCATCGTAGTCCTCCGCAGCAAGCACATAAGCCTGAGCGTGATTCCGGGTTCGGTAGAAATTGCAGAAAGCACAACCAGAGACACATACATTGGAATAATTCACATTCCGGTCAATCTGCCAGGTGACTTCCATATCGGGATGCAGGAACATCCGGACCTGGTGTCCCAGAGCCATTAACTCCGGCAAGGGGGTTGTCTGATACAGGTGCAGGGCCTCTGCTCCCGTCAGAGAACCACCCGAGAGCACTCTCGACAGGATGTCATCACGGTTCAACTCATTACTCATAATGAGCCAAAAGTACAAAATGTTTCCCGGCCACCGTTCAACCCGGATGATTATGCAACTCCGGATTAAACCCAAGAGCCTTTTCATCGTCAAAGCCTTGACTGCAAACCATTAAACCAACCCATATGAAAACCTTTAGAAACACTTTGATCGGCACGGGAGCAGCCCTCGGGCTTTTGATTTCCGTCCAGGTTTCTGCCCAGCAGGGTCCGGGCAGAGGTCCTCAGGCCAGAGACAGTCAGACTTCAGAGACTGGCACTCGTCCGGGTACCCTCTCGGAGGAACAACGTAATGAACTCAAAGCCGCACGGCTGGAGCAACAGAAGCAAACGAATGAGGTGCAACTGCAACTGGCCGAGAAGAGGGCCCGTCTGAACAGCCTTCAGGCGGCAGACAAGCCTGATGCCCGCGCCATCAACTCGGTGATTGATGAAATCGCTACCCTCCAGGCCAAACAGATGAAGGCCAAGGCCGCATTCGACATCAAATTCCGGGAGATGCTCACCCCGGAACAGCGCATTCGCCATGATGCCGCCAGAATCGGTTTCGGCCGGGAAGGAGGACGTGATCAGAGCCTGGGCAGGCGGCAAGGACAGGGACGAGTTATGGATATGCAGCGCGGTCCTAAAAGGGCCATGGGCATGCAACGCGGACAAGGCCGGGGCATGATGCTACGTAACGGGCAAGGCTTTCAGAACCGCTTCGGTGCTGGGGCGCAAGCCCCCGGTGGTGGCGCAGGCACTCCCTCAAACCGGTAGGGAATACAGGTTCCGGGACGCACTCGAGCTTCTTCAGCCCGGAACCCTTTGGAGAGTGCCTCATGCATCGCTTTGAGGCACTCTTTTTTGTATTGCTGAATTTCGTGAAATTATGATACCTTCGTGAACAAAGTATCCACGTAAAATCCTGTCCTGTGAACTCTTCGCGCCTTCATCGCATCCTTATTCTTCTGAGCATCCCCGCGCTGCTGTGGATGCAATCTTGTGGTGAAGACCACACGTACAGCATTGACGATTCCCTGGCCCGGGTGCTCTATGTGGATACTCTGTACGTTGGCTTCTCTGAGCAGGAATTTTTTTCCTACACCGAGCCCCTCACGGAACATGTGGCAGGCTTGGATGCAGATATTGCCCGCGAGGTTACCCGTGTGATGGGAGTACACGTTCAGTTCCGCCGGCTGGTACCAGAGGATGCGCCACAAAGACTGGACATCGGGTGGATTGACATCTACTGGAGCGGGTTGGAATTGCCCGACAACATCAGCAGCCGCAACCGCAATATGATCTACTCTTCCCCCTACTACACCCGGGCAGGCGTGCAATATGCTGCAGGTTTTCAGCGCAACGCTGGCGCTTTGCGTAAGGAGGTGGACCGGATTCTGGCCGTGATGAAAAAAAACGGCATTCTGGATGACATCATCCAGACCCACACCCCCGATTAGTCCGTTGAAGGTTCTGGTGCCTCTGCTTCCCAGACACCAGGCCTCGACCACACTCTCTGACCATACAATTATCCCTGACTATGGACGCTGAAACCATCAAATTAAAGGAGAGAATCGAAGAACTCGAAAGAGAGAATTCTCTGCTCAGACAGCAACACATAGAGGTTACTGTTGCCAAGGAGTTGTATTTGAAGATTTTTGAAGAATTCCCGGCCTTGATCTGGCGTTCCCGTCTGGACAAACTGTGCGACTATTTCAACAAAACCTGGCTTGAGTTTACCGGCCGCACCATGGAACAGGAATTCGGCAATGGGTGGGCCGAGGGCGTTCATCCCGACGATTTTGACTTTTGTTTGCAAACTTATGTTACTGCATTTGACAAAAGAGAGCCTTTTTTGATGGAATATCGCATGAAGAACAAACACGGGCAGTATCGTTGGATCAGAGATTTTGGACAACCTTTTTTTGATCTGGACAATTCTTTCTTAGGGTATATCGGTTCGTGCTACGACATAACTACAATCAAGGACAATGAACTCAAGCTCATAGAACTCAACGCTACCAAAGACAAATTCTTCTCCATTATTGCTCACGATTTACAATCCCCTTTCCACTCTATTCTCGGATATAGCGAGCTCCTAATGGAGCGGATAAAAGAGAAGGACTATAACAAGATTGAGCAGTTCGCACAAATCGTCCTTAAATCCTCAAACAAGGCGATGGACCTGCTGATGAACCTTATGGCCTGGGCGCAATCTCAGACAGGGAGGCTGGAATATAGCCCTGAGCCAATTGAATTAAAGGATTTTGTTGATCATGTAACACTGTTGTATCAAGAAATTGCCAGCCAAAAACAAATTGACATCATCACAAAATTGCCCGTGAATGAATCCTTCATGGGCGACAAGTCCATGATTAACACCGTATTGCGAAACCTGGTTTCCAATGCAATCAAATTCTCAAGGCCCAATAGTCAAATTCTGATTGCTGCTGAGAAACATCAAAAAGAGTTCATATTCAGCGTCGCCGATACTGGGGTTGGAATACCTCCGAATGCTATGGAGAGATTGTTCCGAATAGATCAAAGCTTCTCGACCAAGGGCACAAACAATGAAAAGGGAACCGGATTGGGATTGGTCCTGTGTAAAGAATTCATCGACAAACACAAGGGAAGAATCTGGGTGGAAAGTGAAGAGGGCAAGGGTTCCTGTTTTTATTTCTCTCTGCCCCTTTGATCCATGTAGCAGGAAGGAACTGACCAATCCGCCAGGAAACGACCGGAAAATGTCCTCACAGTTTTGATATGTGGGCTCGTAAGCTGGTCCGTTGCCCGGGTTTGTTGGCAGATTTGTTGTCCGGACTCTTTGTTACTTCTGTCTCCTCACTTCCTGATTCGTGCGGGAAGAGATTCAGCAGAATATTCATCGCCGACAGGGCGGCTCCAGAGCAAAAATCTCCACCAGACATCCGCGAGCCTAGCCCCCCAACAGCCACAGAACCTGCAAGAACTGCCACCCGGTTAACACCCAAACCCCTCAAACTGTGGCCCAGAAAAGGAGCCCTGAAACCCAAATCCAATCATCCTGATAATCGTACTCATTGGCGGCAAACATTACTTATTCAAATGATAATGTACAAAAAAAACGTTTCTTCCTTACAATCATTACCCCAACAAATCCGTTAACTATTTCTTCAAGTTTTGGGGACATCAAGCACGTCACAAGAATTTGCTTCTCAGATTTCGTAATTATTCTTGCATAGTGATAGGATTCTAACGGAGTAAACTGAATAGCCTCTTTGTCTAAACTGGCTGATTTGTACAAGATGACTTTGCTTATCTCTGTGAATTTGAGCTTTTCTGTATGCCCATTCTTTTCAGTTATAGTGAGTTCTCCATTTTCAATAATAACCTCCAGCCTTCTATTGGCCAAATAATATTGAACATGCAAATAAGCAAGCGGCAAAGTTAGAAGGGCATACGTCCCCGCAAAAACAAGAACAAAATCCATATGGAATCTCAATAGGGATAAGGCTACAAGCATAAAAAAAGTCCCCAAAAAATGAAAAGACATTACCCGTAATTGATTAGATAAACTTATTCTCAATATCATGATTACCTCCTTGGATACCATCCTGATTTAATCGCTTTTTCAAAATTTGAGATATGCCATATCGTCTCGGTCCAAATGTATTTTACCCCGTTAAAAATATACTCCCCGGCAACAAATCCAGCACCTATTAATGCTCCTCCGGCAGCTCCCCACAAACCGCCATAAACAGAACCGATTAATGCCCTACCTCCAATCGAAGTAAGCGTCCCTGTAGTTCTATATGCAAAAAGACCACCACTAATTTGGGACCGCTGAATAATTCACAATTATCAGATTATCAATAAAATAAACTTACAAATTACTTGCATAAGTGCAAGATTTT
>DFUR01000100.1 GCA_002380425.1 Bacteroidales bacterium UBA4181 | reverse complement strand
CTGATATTGCCGTTATCTGGGAGGCATTCAAACGGATGGACCGGTTTATTGTGTACAAAGACGGAAGGTTTGTGATGCAGAATGTGCGTCCTTCCGATGTGGCCCTTTCCCCCGAACTTTTCTATCTGGCTGTTAAGACGCTCTACCGGACCAATCAGTATATGTTGGGCCTGAAGCTGATAGAAGTGCAGCCCAATGTACTGCGGTTGATCCCTCAGGACGACCCGCTTTCGTCCATCCGGCTCAAGGGCCTGGGGGAGGACATTCCTCCTCCCAATTCCGATTTTGTGGATTTTCGCTGGTATGGGCTTGACTGGTATCTCTCGAAGGAAAAATTAGAAAGATTTAAGGCATCCAGCGGGACTATGCCTCAGAGAGTGGTTGATGCCGGTTTTCCTGACTTGGCTGCCCCTGCTGATTGGTATGCAGCTTTGGGGGTGTACATGGCGAACTTCAATAGAGTCTGCGACAACGGGGTACGGATTGAGTGTTGGTATCTGCTTCTTGGCCCGGTGTCCATGACCTGCCAGTAAGGGGTGGCAGAGGGTATCTCACTGTTGCTCTGTACGGCTGAAGCCTGTGGTCGCGTGTGCTGATGCCGCGGGAAAGGATTGTTTGTCAGATCGTTGTATCCGGATAATCTCCCTCCTATGAGGATTCATCTGTCCTTCTTGTTTATTTTTGTGTTCATCATCGGTGTCATTGTAATGTTGGGATGGACCCTGAAGTTTGTGTTGGATAGTCAGGTTTTTTCGCTTCAACTTCAGGGTGCTCGGACCTCTTCCTATTCGATATCAGATGATCTGTTGCATCGTTCACAGGAGTTAACTCAGGCCGCCCGTATGTACGTGGTTACGGGGGATTCTGCCTGGGACGTGCGATACCAGGAAGAATTGCAGGATTCTTCCCGCAACTCTGTTTATGCTGAGTTCTCAGAGGATTATCCAGATAGTCTTATCACGAAGAGGATTAGGGGGGCGCAGCTTGCTCTCTATCATATTGTGCTGAGTACCTATTCGGAATTGAGAGATAAAGAGTTTGCTGCCATTCATGCCCTTCAGGGCTTATATCAGGATAGTGCCGGAGCGTTCAACATCAAGCGTAAGCCGGACCCGGCACTAGCCAGGGAGTTGTTGTTTTCTTCGGATTATTTGAAGTTGGAGGCTCAGTTGCGCGCAAATCTGAGAGATTTTATGTCTCAGGTTCTGATGCGAGAAAAGGGTACAGTGCAGGCTCATCTGCTTAAGGGCTTTTCTCTGTTGTCCAACTTGTTGAAGTTGCTTATCGTTGGGCTGGTGATTCTGATTCTGGTGTATTTTGTGATGAAGCGGCGTTATGATGCCCAGGTACGGGCGGAGCGGCAACTGAAGGCTCAGAATGAGGACCTGCAACAGGCCATGGTCAAGGCAGAGGAGAGTGACCGCCTCAAGTCGGCCTTTCTGGCCAATATGAGCCATGAAATCCGCACCCCCATGAACGGCATTCTGGGCTTTGCCAGCTTGCTGAGGGAGCAGAAGCTCTCCGGGCCGGAGCAAAGGGAGTACCTCCTGATGATCGAGAAAAGCGGGGCCCGGATGCTCAACATCATCAACAATATTGTGGATATTTCCCGGATTGAGTCAGGCTTGATGGATATTTCTCCCGGGGAAACCGACATCAACCAGCAGATGGAGTTTTTGTACACATTCTTCCGGCCTGAGGCCGATCGAAAGGGGCTGAAACTGGCTTACCGGACTTCATTGCCGGAGTCCCGGTGTGTCATCCTTACTGACAGGGAGAAGCTTTATTCCATCATGACCAACCTCATTAAGAATGCGATGAACTACACTCTTCAGGGGGAGGTGGTGTATGGATATGAGTTCAAAGAAGGCACTGGTCCGCAGGGAGCCTCCGAACTGGAGTTTTTTGTCCGGGATACTGGGTGCGGCATTCCGCAGGACAGGCAGGAGGCCATCTTTGAACGGTTCATTCAGGCAGATATTACCGACAAGAAGGCCAATCAGGGTGCCGGTCTGGGTCTATCCATATCAAAAGCCTATGTCGGGATGCTTGGGGGAAGGATTTGGGTGGAAAGTTGCGAAGACCGTGGATCGTGCTTCCGCTTCACCCTCCCGTACCACCAGGTTGCTCAGAGCATTGTTTCGGCCGATGCGCTTCAGGATGAGGAATTGCCTCCCTTGCCCGGTGCTTTGAAGATTCTGGTTGCTGAGGATGACGACACCTCCATTGCGCTACTTCCCCTGATGCTAAAAGGAGTGTATTCAGAATTGCTCAAGGCGCGCAACGGTGTCGAAGCAGTTGATCTGTGCCGGAACAACTCCGACATCGATTTGATACTGATGGATATTGCTATGCCCGAGATGAACGGTTATGAGGCAGTTCGACAGATCAGGAGTTTCAATAAGCGGGTTATTATCATTGCCCAGACTGCTTTTGCGCTGGAGGGGGATAAGGAAAAGATGCTCGATGTGGGATGCAATGATTACATCCCCAAACCGATCAATATGGAGCTGCTTTCGGCAAAGATTCGCAAATATTTTACCCGTTCGTAGTGGTCTTTTGGGAACGTATGGTCCTTTGGTGGACGGGGTTGTTATGCGCTGTTTCGGTGTTCGCCGTTTCTGCGGTTTTTGTGAATCCGGAGATTACCCCAAAACTTGATGCTTCGCTGATTCTGGTTTTTGCCGGAGGAGCCATCGCAGGTATTCGTGCATGCTTCCTGAAGGTTGACCGGGGAGTAGGATTGATTTCCGTCTTGCTGCTTCTGACGTTCTTGTATGTGCTTTTGCACACTGCCCTGCTGTTTCCCTCTGGGCTTCTCACCCTGCTCCCCATGGTGGCTGCCATCCTGATATTTGGATACGGATACTTCCAGCCGTCTGACTCGGCAGTTTTTCGAAACATGGGTTTATTCCTTGCCTGGTTGTGCCTGATACAGGCTTTGTACGGTCTCGTTCCCCAGCTGATGAATCTCTGGTCAGGGGGGGGGCTGGTCCGGATTCGAGGGAGTTTTGATAATCCGGCGGGTTTTGCCGTTACACTGAGTATGCTGTTCCCCTGGTGTGTTGCCCGCTGGTTTCGGGGTAAGCTGTTTTCAAAGGTTCTTTGGGCCGTTGCCTCAGTTGTGGTGGCTCTGGCCGTGGGGGCTTCAGGTTCGCGCGCGGGGCTTCTGTGTCTCCTTATGGTGGGCTTCGGGATGCCTTTGGTTCACTTCTTTGGACATAAATGGCGGGTCCTGCGCCGTCTGCTTCTGCTGTCTCCTATTGTTCTGCTGCTTCTTTTGGGAGGATTGTACCTCCTCAGGCCCTCTTCAGTTGAGGGTCGTCTGCTGATTTGGACAGGTACGCTGGAGATGCTCCGGGATCACGGCCTCACAGGTTCCGGCCCGCTGGGCTTTCAGTCTCACTATATGGTGTACCAGGCGGAATGGCTGGAGCAACATCCGGATTCTCAGTGGTCGGAACTTGCCGACAATGTTCGGCACCCCTTCAATGAGTACCTGTGGCTGGGTGTAGGTTTTGGGGCCCCGGCCCTGTTGTTGCTGCTTGGGATGGTACTTGTTCTGGCAGGTGTGCTTCGTGCCCGTGCTCCCGAAGTGTGCGCTCCAGCCCTGTGGGGCTTGTTGGTGCTGGCTGTGTTCTCTATGTTCTCGTACCCGTTCCGGTATGCCGGTACTTGGGTGTTTGCCGCTTGGTTTCTTGCAGAGGTGGCACGGGGCGGGCCCATACGCTGGCAGGTGCCCGCCGGGGCACGCTGGGTGTGGGCACCCTTGCTGATACTGGTGTGTGCTTTGCTTTTTTCGGTGACTCTTCGGCAAATGCAGGCTCATATTCAATGGGGCAGGGTTGCCCGTCAGGCGCTCTCGGGAGAGCAGGACATTCTGCCGGAGTATCATCGACTGTCGAAGGTGTTGGGTCATCATCCGCATTTCTTATTTAATTATGCATCAGAGTTACATCATGCTGGTCAATACACGCAGAGTGTACGGGTAGCGCGGGCGTGTGCCCAGGGCCTGAACGATCTGGATGTGCAGATGTTGCTGGCGATGAACTACATGGCACTCGGTCAGAGAGACTCTGCCCGGGCGTCGTTCGTGCTTGCCTCGCAGATGTGCCCCAACCGCCTTGCGCCCCTGGTGGGGCTGATGCGTCTGTATGATCAGGCCGGGAATCAAGCTGAGGCTGAAGCCATGGCCCAAACCATTCTCCGCAAACCGATTAAGATTCGCTCAGTGCCGGTACTCATCCTGCAGGAGGAGGCCCGGGCCTATCTGAGGCGCTCCTCTGAGTAATGCTGAGATTTTTCCTGAAATTCCGGGATTATCCGCTGGAATCTTTAATTTTATGCATCCAAACCCAGAAATTATGCAAACCAGGACTTCCTTTGTGTCAATTTGTTCCTCCCTCCGTTTCCTTGTGGCTGCCTGTGTGGCTTTGCTGTTGTCTCTTTCCCTGTCCGCCAGGGATAAGACCGACCGGGAGATTGATTTGCTCCGTGGTCAGGTAAAGGTTGCTTCGGATACCACCTACGTCGTGAGCGGGGTTGAAGGTGGAACGGTGCGTCTTGAGGTGAAGAATTACGTGGTCTCGACCTATGATGCTGCAGGGAACAAGAAAGAGATGGTGACGTACCGGCCCGATGGCAAGACTGCCGGATGGGTGTCCTACACCCTCGACAGTAAAGGGTATCGAATTGAGGCATACTACTTTAATGCTGAGGGGGAGATGACTACAAAGTATTTGTACAACAACGATGGAGACGGAAACCCCAAAGACATCTCTCAATTTGGGTATAGTGGCCTGATTCAGCAGAAAGAAATCTTTAGCTACGATTCTGATGACAATCTTGAGGAGTATGCCCGTTATGTGGACAACGGAGGGGGTAGTCCAACCCTAAATTCCAGTTTGTCCTCCGCAACTTTGGCGCGGAACAAAAACAATCTGGTGCTGCTCAGAACCTACCGGAATGATTCTCAGGGGAACCCTCTGGAGTTGAAAGAGTTTGACAACAAAGAGAGCCTGCTCAGTCGCAAAACCTTTCAGTATGATGCCCAGGGAAATCCTTTGGAACTCATTGAATATGACGGCAAGGGCAATGTTCTTGGGAAGAAGGTCTGTACCTATGATGCTCATGGGAATACCACCCGGGTAGTCAATTTCCTGCCGGATGGTACCATCCGCAGCACCATCCGGACAGAATATCAGATGGATGCCACGGGCAACTGGATCCGCAAGAACATTTTTCTGAACGACCAGGTGGCAGAGGTCCACCAGCGGAATATAGAGTATTTTACTCCCTGATATCCCAAACATGCACATTATTACATTTATGAAATTGAACTTCATCAAGACATCGACGCTTGCTTTGTTGCTTTTGGCCTTTGCCGGCCTGTGCTCCCAGGCGCTCTATGCACAGCAGGTGCGTACCATCACCCGGATGGACCAGGATTGGAAATTCACCCTTGGGGATCCTGCCGATGCACAGTCTCCGGAGCTGGATGACCGGGCATGGCGGACTCTGAATGTGCCCCATGACTGGAGCATTGAAGGTGAGCCCGAAGAGAAGGCTCCCAGTGGCTCCGGTGGTGGCTTTATGCCCACCGGCATTGGCTGGTATCGCAAGCATCTCGTGATACCGCAGAATGCCTCCGGTAAACGCATTTTTATCGAGTTCGAGGGTATTATGGCCAACAGTGATGTCTGGATCAACGGTCATCATCTGGGAAAGAGGCCATACGGCTACAGCACCTTTGAGTATGAACTGACGGGGAAGGTCACCTTTGGACCCTCCAAACCCAATGTCCTTGCTGTCCGGGTGGACAATAGCGTGCAGCCTGCTTCGCGCTGGTATGCAGGGTGCGGGATATACCGGCATGTACATTTGATCACAGTCAACTCCGTTCATCTGGAACAGTGGGGCGTGTTTCTGACATCTGCGGATATTTCCCCCCAAAAGGCTAATGTGACAGTGCAGGCTTCGGTGGTGAATCAGTCTCAGCAAGCTGAGACGGTTTCGGTGCAGACCGTGTTGACGGCTCCTGACGGAAAAACGTTCACGTCTGCAGCCATTACCCTCTCGGTTGCCGCCGGGGATACGGCCTTGTGCACCCAGTTAATTCCCGTGTCCTCTCCTCAGCTTTGGGATTTGGAGTCGCCACATTTGTATCAGGCGCGTACCGTGGTAAAAGCGGGCAGCAGGGAGGCAGACGATGCTGTGAATGCTTTCGGAATCCGCGATGCCCGGTTTGAACCGGCTACCGGTTTCTACCTCAACGGGAAAAACCTCAAGATTTTCGGAGTTTGTCTGCATCATGACGGAGGAGCTGTCGGGGCGGCTGTCCCCGCAGAAGTCTGGAAACGACGTTTGACGGGGGTGAAGGCCATTGGTGCCAATGCCATCCGTACCGCCCATAACCCCATGGACCCAACTTTCTATCGTTTGTGCGATGAGCTGGGCCTGTTGGTGATGGATGAGAGTTTTGATACCTGGATGGCACCCAAACCCAGGGCCGAGAGGGCGTATAACCTACACTTTCAGGACTGGTGGGCAGAGGATACCCGCGCTATGGTGATGCGCGACCGCAATCACCCCAGCGTGATTATGTACAGTGTGGGGAACGAGATTCGGGATCCCCTCAACCAGCCGGAGGGACGTGACCGGTTCCTGATGCAGCGCGACCTGATCAAAAAACTCGATCCTACCCGGCCGATAACTATGGCCCTGTTCCGTCCCAACGGTATGCAGGTGTACGACAATGGATTTGCGGAGCTCATGGATGTGGTGGGCCAGAACTATCGCGAGAGTGAACTCGTGGCCGCCTGGAAGGCTAAGCCGGAACGTAAGGTGATCGGCACTGAGAACGGGCATGAGGTGAACACCTGGCTGGTGTTGCGGGATAATCCTTTTATGGCAGGGCAGTTTCTGTGGACGGGAGTTTGTTATCTTGGAGAAGCCCAGTGGCCCGCGATTGGTTCGGGTTCGGCTCTGCTGGACCGTACGGGACTTCAGTTGCCAGCAGGCTTTCAGCGGCAAAGCTGGTGGAACCCCAAGCCCATGGTGTCCATGGTGCGGAGTGGTGGCGGACCGGGTGGAAGGGGCGCGGCTGACTGGACTCCGGCAGATTTTGGAACCTACGATGTTGCCAATATATCGGTGTACAGCAACTGCGAGGAAGTAGAGCTGTTTCTGAATGGAGTGTCCCATGGCCGTCAGGCCATTCATGCCAATGCCACTCCCAGACAGTGGACGCTTGATTTTGTACCCGGAGTCCTTCGTGCAGTAGGTTACAATAGGGGAGAACAGGTCGCTGTTGAAGAATATCGAAGTGCTGAGAACCCCGTGAAGGTGAAGCTTGTGGCAGAGAAATCCACCCTTGCCAATACCTGGGATGATGTTGTGTTTGTTTCGGCTACACTGGTGGACAAGAATGGGGAGAGGAATCCCAACATGGACCAAAAAGTGACGTTCAGAGTGTCTGGCCCCGGGACCATTCTTGCGGTGGATAACGGAAGTGCCACATCGCACGAGAAGTACAAGGCTTCGGAGCGGACCACATACTTGGGCAGGGCAGTGGCGATCATTCAGGCTACCGCTGATTCCGGGACAATCACCGTCAGTGCTTCCGTTGAGGGGCTGGAGGGCTCTTCTGTCAGCATCCAGGCACTTCCGGTTCGTTAGTCGGTTCGTGGCCGTCGGGGCTTCAGTTCCTGCCCAGTTCCTGATCCATGAACTGAAGCCTCTTGGTAATCCAGTTGCGGATGGTTTCAATTTCCTGTGCGTAATCCGACACCCTGTAGGCGGAGAACATAGCTACGGCCGGATCCTGACCGTTCAGTAACCGGTTCCATTTTCTGAAGTGGCGTTCCTGTGGTTCCTTGAGCAGGGTTGCATATTGCTCTATAAAGGCTCTGATGTGTTGATCGCTCAGAATGGTCTTGCGCAATTCCCGGTATCTTTGTTTGACTGCCTTCATGAATGCAGGATCTTCAGTGAGCCTCCTCCAGAAAGCCGGTACAGGCAGGGTGTTGCATCCTTTGTACACCCAGGCATCCGGAGCATTCCCGTTGCAGAAATTGCATCCACCGTAGGCAATATTGTAATCCCATACTGGTCCCGCGTGGAGTTTTCCCCCGGAGCCGTCGGCTTGTTGTCTGTCCTTGAAAAAATATGCACTCTTTTTGTATCCGTCAGCGTTCATGCTCAGCTCCGTGTGGATAAAATAGTCCACAAAAGAGGGCACGTCAAGGTATTTGGTGTAGCCGTTGATGGGATCTTGATAGCGGTCAGATTGGATAAGCAGTTCCACAGTATCAATAAAATTGCGGATGTATTCAGCCTGCCTTGGGACAATGTCTTCGGCTTTGGGATCATGCAACACCCACCGGATGGAGGTGCCTCCAAAGCTGCCCATTCCTCCCAAGCCACCCATACTCCCGAATCCTGGAATGCCTGCGGGCCCTCCCTCGGCTCCCGGAACTCCGCCATATCCTGACATGCCACCAAATCCCGGCATGCCACCAAATCCCGGCATTCCACCGAAACCGGGCATTCCGCCGAATCCTTGCATGCCCCAGCCGGGCATTCCGGTAGCCACTGGGGCATTTTCAGCGGGGTAGGTTCCGGGCATTGGGGCAGGGCCGTAAGGCATCCCTGAGCCTGCAGCAGTACCCGGGTCGCCCGGGCCACCCGAGCTACCTGGTGCGCCGGGAGTGGCAAAACCACCCGGAAAACCAAAACTACCCGGAGATCCGAACCCTCCCGGAGTGGCAGGGCCCATCTCTCCGGCGATTTTGGATACAAAAGAGATATCATTTGCGTCTGCGTCATCAATCTTGAGGATGTATCCTCCCGTGAGGCTCACTCCGGAGGTGTCCGCAGGTCCAAGTTTGGGGATGTTGATACGGTCGTTGCTTCTTTTGATGGATTCCAGCAATACATACACACCCTGATAGTTGCCGTTCAGCATCACTTCCACCATCCGGGTACGCGGGCCCCAATGTCCCATCTCATTCCAAAGGGCATAGGCAAATACATTCCTGATCATGGAGATGTCGTTGTAGGGGGCATAGAGAATCCAGTCTTTGTCCTCAGGCATACCCAGCAAAGATACCTTGAAGTTTCCCCCCGCATCATCCCGGGTTTCAATGGCAAACTGTTTTTGATCAAAACTCAGAGAGCTGTTGCCCCGATAGCGGATGCCAATCATGCCATCGTAGTGGAAGGTTTTGTCTGTAACAGAGTTACGTTTTCCCTCTCCATTGTAGATAATCTTCATCCGTCCGTTCACCTTGGTTTCCGCATTCAGGCTGCGGTTCCCGGTTTCGAGCAGCACTATGGGAAGGTTAGAGCTTGTGAGCAGGCTTTGTCCGTGCACGGACAAAGCACTCAGCACGAGGCAGAGCGAAAAAATAAGTTTCATAGGTTCTGGTTAGATCGTTATTCCCTCCTTAGACGATTCTGGGACAGGAAGTTTAACGAGGGGTCACTTTTTGTATGCCGGCAACACATAGTCAGCCAGCGGTGAACGAATGGCGCAGAGCCCTTCAATCATGGTCAGGGCATTGAACAAAGCTCCCTTTTTGTTGGTGTGGGCTCCGTCCTGCGACATGGAGCGCACCTCTTCGTCACCGAGGGCTTCATATTTGGTGGCCAGTAAATCGTTCAGGTCCACAAAGCCCACCTGTTCTGATTCGGCCACTTCCCGGAGCCATTTGGCGTAGGTGTCGGTCACCCGGGGAGCTTTACCTTCCCTGAGGCTTCCCCAGGGAATCTGCGAAAACAATATGGGAATTGCTCCGGCAGCCTTGGTATCACGTACGAATTTCCGCATGTTCCACCCGTAGGTGTGGATGGTATCCGGGGTCCCGTCTCTCTTGGTGACAACCCGGATTTCATCTCCCGTACCCTTCAGGGTGGCTCCGTCGTTGTGGCCAAAGCCGACGAGCACAAAATCACCCGGGCGGAGCTGGCTGCGAATCAACTCCCAGAGGCCTTCGGAATGGTAGGTCTGGCTGCTGCGGGCACCCCGGGAACGGTTGTAAGACTTGAGCCGGGTGGTGTCGAACATCTCCCGGATGGGGCCACCCCAGCCCGCAATGGGAGCATTACCGTCCTGGACGGTAGAGTCCCCGATGATGTATAACTTCTTCCGCTTAGGGAAGGCGTCAGAAGGCTTATCCAATAGGTATGGAATCAGTGCGTAGCCAGGGAATGTCCGGATTTCTTCGGTTACCGAAAGCGCATGCAACATGGCTCCCAGTGCGGTTGAGTGTACGGGGTCAGTAGGCAGATAATATTTGTCCTTTGCCACAGCAGCACCCTCTTCCTCCATTTTCGCACGGGACCGGGACTGAAGGTCGATGAAGAATACCTTTTCCTGAGAGGCAACCTCCCGGGCGGACTGAGCATAGGGGTCAGAGGATTTCATCAGGGTGGGTTTGCTCCAGACATTGCGCGGAGCCGGGGAGCAAATCAGAGGGGTCACTCCTTTCAGTTTTGCCTCCCGTACAAATTGGCGCAGGTACCAGCCATAGGTGTGGATGGTTTCCTTCTTCCCGGTGAGCGCATGAGTAATGGCTCGTTCCTTGTTTCCGGTTCCGGGCAGGGTGCCCCTGGCGTAGGTTGCATCATTCAGAGGGTCTGACTCGTGGACACTGAACTGAATAAACAGGTAGTCTCCCGTCTTCATTTCCCGGAGCAAGGCTGCCCACAATTCGGGCTGGGTGTAGAATGTCCTGCTGCTTGCATGGCCAGAAGCCCGGTTAACCGTGCGTACCTTGCTCTGGTCAAAATAATTGGTCATCGCTGACCCCCAGCCCCAGAGTCCCTGAGCTCCGTCATCCTGCCCGTAGCAGACCTGGGAATCTCCGATGAAATAAATGACCGGTTTGTGTGTTTCCTGCGCCGGAGCGGCACAAAGGCACAGCATCAGCAGGGTGAAGGTAAGCAGTAGTTGGGTTTTCATGATTTGCTTTGAATGTGACAGGCTAAGGTAGTACGATTTGGGGCGAAACGCAATGTTTGTGGTGAAATATTCTCTAAATTTGTAAAACCGGATTAAGACAGAAAACGGGTCAAATCATTACTCACATTCCCCCTTAACTTATGTTCTCACTTTTATTCAGAACTGGCCTGGCACTCGCAGTTGCACTGGCATTTACTTGTGCTGTTCAGGCACAGCAGGCAAGACGTATTACCTCGCTGGATGCCGGGTGGAAATTCTTCCTCGGCGATGACCAGGAGGCCAGAACCCCGGGCTTCTCCGATCAGGGTTGGAGAACCCTGAATGTGCCTCATGACTGGAGTATCGAGGGCAACTATGATCAGAATCATCCCACTGGGGGGTCGGGAGGCTACCTCCCTGCGGGCATTGGCTGGTACCGCAGGCAATTGGTGCTTCCTGAGAATGAATCCGGCCGTCGGCTCTTTATTGAGTTTGACGGTGTCATGGCCAACAGCGATGTTTGGGTCAACGGACAACATCTGGGCCGGCGTCCTTATGGCTATTCGGCTTTTGAGTATGAGATTACCGGCAAGGTTACCTTTGGCAATTCCAAACCCAATGTGATTGCAGTCCGGGTGGACAATCAAAAACAGCCGGCTTCACGCTGGTACACCGGAGCAGGGATCTATCGTCATGTGCGTCTGATATCCGTACAACCGGTTCATTTGGAACAGTGGGGCGTTTTCATCACCACACCGGAGGTTTCGGCCCAACGGGCGACCGTTTCGGTACAGTCATCCGTAGTCAACCAGTCGGATAAGGAGGCTGTGCTTACCGTGCAGACCGTGCTGAAAGATGCTGAGGGCAAGAGTTTTCAAGCTCCGGCCGTCTCCCTGAAAGTGGCCGCCGGAGATACGGCTCAGTGCACCCAGACCATTCCCGTTTCATCTCCGAAATTGTGGGATCTGGAACACCCCAATCTGTACCAGGCCCAGACAACCGTCCGTTCCGGGGGTACCGTACTGGACGACGTGGTCAACACTTTTGGCATTCGCGAAGCCCGCTTTGAGGCGGCCACCGGATTTCATCTCAATGGAAAGAATATCAAAATTCTGGGGGTATGCCTGCATCATGACGGGGGCCCCGTGGGTAGTGCCGTCCCGGCAGCAGTGTGGCGGAGGCGCTTTGAGCGGCTTAAGGATATTGGTGTGAATGCCGTCCGGGCTTCTCACAATCCGATGGATCCCGCGTTCTACGATTTGTGTGACCAGATGGGTTTGCTGGTGATGGACGAGTCCTTCGATACCTGGACGGCAGCCAAACCCGGAGGCGCTTTTGGATACAATCTGTACTTTAACGAGTGGTGGGCCGCAGATACCCGCGCCATGGTGATGCGTGACCGCAACCATCCGAGCGTGATTATTTACAGTGCCGGCAATGAAATCCACGACCCTCTGAACACCGATGTGGGCCGGGATCGCTTCCTGATGCAGCGCGACCTGATGCACAGACTTGATCCTACTCGTCCGGTGACCTTGGCCTTGTTCCGGCCCAACAATATGCAACTGTTCAACAACGGGTTTGCTGCTTTGATGGATGTGGTGGGGACCAACTACCGGGATGCCGAGTTGATTGCTGCCCATGAAGCCAATCCCACATGGAAGATTTTGGCCACCGAAAACAATCATGACACCAAGTCCTGGCTGTATATGCGCGACCATCCTGCCCATGCCGGGCAGTTCCTGTGGACTGGCCTGGAATACCTGGGAGAGGCCATGCGCTGGCCCAATATTGGGTGGAGCACGGCGCTTCTGGACCGGAACGGCTTCTGGAGGCCTTTGGGGTATCAGCGTCAGAGCTGGTGGAGTCCCCGCCCCATGGTCAAAATGCTCCGCAAGGAAGGCAATATGGGGGGCGGTGCAGATGTTGCGGATTGGTCTCCGGTGGATGAGGGTGCCTACGACATGGCGCGTGTCTCCGTGTTCAGCAACTGTGAAGAGGTGGAGCTATTTCTGAACGGAACCTCCAAGGGCCGCCTTCCCATCAATACCGATGCTTCTCCCCGGGTGTGGAATTTTGAATTCGAGCCCGGAGAGATTAAGGCTGTGGCCTACAACAAAGGGCAGCAGGTTGCAGTAGATGAGATGAAAACAGCTGGTGACCCTGTGAAAGTTGTGCTTGCCGCCGAGCGGTCCTCGGTTCAGAATACCTGGGAAGACGTAGTCTATGTCACGGCCACTATCGTGGACAAGTACGGGGTGCTTCAGCCCAATGCTGATCGCAAACTCACCTTCAAGGTGTCCGGACCGGGCACCCTGCTGGCGGTGGACAATGGCAGCACAACCTCCCATGAGTCATACAAATCGAACGAAAGAACCACCAGCAAGGGGCATGCTGTGGCCCTGATTCAGGCTTCGGCAAATTCCGGAAAGATCACTGTTTCTGTTTCTGCTGATGGTCTGGAAGGTTCCCAGGTCACCCTTGATGTCGTCCCAGCGTTGGGAAATGCCTTTCCCTTTTCGCCCATCCAGTCACGTTAATCGCGCGAACTTTTGATAATTTTTGAACAGATTCTCTATGAAAAGACAACACAGATTCTTCATCCTGTCAGCTTTGGCCTTGTTTATGACTGCCTCTGGCGTTTTTGCAGGCGATTGGACGGATTTTAACAAAGGATGGAAGTTCACTAAGGGGAACCCGGACAATGCCGCAGCAGTGAATTTTGATGATTCATCCTGGGAAAGCGTCAGAGTACCGCATGATTGGGCCATCAAAGGACCTTTCGACCCTGACGGGGATGGAGGGACCGGTAAGTTGCCGTGGCGGGGCGAAGGTTGGTATCGTAAGGTTTTTGATGTTAAGGCCGAAGACCAGGGAAAGATTGTGTACATCAAATTCGACGGGGTGATGTCCTCGCCCAGGATCTATGTGAATGGAAAGCTTGCCGGACAGTGGGACTATGGCTACAGCACATTCTACCTTGATGTGACAGGGTTTGTGAATTTTGGCGCACAGAATACTATTGCCGTTTATGTGGACACCAGAAACCATGGAAGTCGATGGTATCCCGGTGCAGGGATGTACAGGAAGGTTGAAATGATGGTGACCAACAAAGTGCATGAAGAGATCTGGGGAACCTACATTACCACCCCTGTTGTCAAAGCGTCCTACGCCGAAATGCGGGTGCTTGTCAATGTCAGGAACACGGAGGCAAATGATCAGCAAGTCACGGTTGAAACCAGTGTTATGAGCCCTGAGGGGAATCAGGTTCAAAGGTTTAGAACCAGAGAAAGAAAGGTTTCTGCCAACGGATCACTTGAGTTTGATGCATGGATGACTGTCACCAGGCCGACTCTTTGGAATCTCGACAACCCTGTTCTGTACACATTAAAAACCGATGTCATCGTGGATGGCAAAGTAGTAGATTCCAACGAAACGCCGTTTGGTTTCAGAACGTTTGAATTCACTGCGAACGATGGATTCTTTCTCAATGGCAGGCACGTACTCATTAAGGGGGTCAACCTGCATCACGATCAGGGCCCGTTGGGAGCCGCATTTAATGTTCGTGCCATGGAACGCCAGATTGAAATTTTGAAGGAAATGGGTTGTAATGCCATACGGACCAGCCACAATATATGTGCTCCAGAGCTGATAGAATTGTGCGATAGAATGGGAATGTTGGTGTTCAACGAGGCTTTTGATAAGTACGACAACAAGGCTGATATTACGCCGCAGACCGATTTCTACGAGTATGGAGAAAGAGTCATCAAGAATTTTGTAATGCGTGACCGCAACCATCCCTCGGTGATTATCTGGAGCGTTGGCAACGAAATGGGGGACATTCAGAGTAATTCAAATTATGGCTTGCAAAGGTTGGCAGGAATGGTTGGCTTTGTAAAAAAATACGATATCACCCGTCCTGTAACCATGGCCAGCGATCAAAACCAGAATGCTCACTGGCGTCATTTTGACTATTACGATATTCATGCTTACAATTATGCTCAGAGATGGCTCCCCGCCAGAACAATGGAGCCTTCAAAAAGTGTTGTGATTAGCGAATCGGCATCAACAGTTAGTACCCGTGGTTATTACGATTTGAACATTCCTGAAGCCTTTTTGGCCCCTACCGCACAGCGGAGTTCGAGTACCTATATGGAGAATGTGCCCAAAAGTGCTGTTGCAAGTCCGGAAAGCGCTCCTCGCAGAAATGCAGGCGCCCCACCGGCTGGGTTTCAGGTTCCGGCTGGGGGTGCAAGACCCCGTGCAGAAGCCAGAACTCAGGTCAGTTCGTATGATGTGGAAGCTCCCTCTTGGGCCGAGGTTTGTGACGACGATTTTATGTGGCAGGAAAACGACAGCTACCTTGCCGGGGAGTTTGTCTGGACCGGGTTCGATTATCTGGGTGAGCCCACTCCAATCGGATCCTCCCACAGTTCCTACTTTGGTATTGTGGACCTGTGTGGCATTCCCAAGGACAGATTCTACCTGTATCAGAGCTACTGGAGGCCTGAGCACAACATGGTGCATATCTTGCCTCACTGGAATTGGAAGGGGAACGAGGGGAAGAATGTTCCGGTCTTTGTATATACGAACGGCAATGAAGCGGAATTATTCCTGAATGGGAGGTCCCTGGGGAAAAAAGCCAAGGATCCCACTTCCAAAGTGTCCAAAGAACGCTATCGTCTGATGTGGTTCGATGTGCCCTATGAACCGGGTGAACTCAAGGCTGTTGCGTACAAGGAAGGCAAAATCGTTGGCGAAACTGTGGTTCGCACGGCAGGGGATCCCTACACGATTAAACTTACCCCGGACAGAAGTACCATTGAAGCAACAGGGGACGACTTGAGTTATGTCCTGGTTGAAGCTTATGACAAAGATGGAAATCTGTGCCCATTGGCTGACAATACCATTCATTTTGAAATAAAGGGGCCGGGTGAGATTGCCGGTGTTGGAAATGGTAATCCACAATCGCTCGAACCATTTGTTTCCAACACCATGAGCCTTTTTTATGGTAAGGCCATGTTGATTGTCCGGTCCGTTGAAAATACCCCGGGCAAGATTGGCATTGTTGCCAGCTCTGAGGGACTTAAGAATGCAACGGTGACCGTTGCCTCAAAATGAGGTAACGATAGAAATTGTGACAACATTTATCTTCTTTAAACGTATGAAAAAGAGTGTTTTGGTTCTTCTGTTAAGTTTAGGCGTTGTGGCTGTTTTTGGACAGCGCGGAGCTCCCAGAGTGCGGGAGAATATTCCGTTGGATTCTATCATTCTGAGCGATCCGTGTATTCTGGCTGACAAGGCCTCAAACACTTACTATATGACCGGAACAGGCGGTATGTTGTGGAAGAGTAAGGATTTGCGCCTGTGGTCTGGCCCCTATCAGGTAACCAGGACCGACCCGGAATCGTGGATGGGCCCACAACCCATGATATGGGCGGCGGAACTGCATCCCTACAAGGGGAAGTACTACTACTTTGCAACGTTTACCAACAGAAGTATCGTGCTGGAAACCGTGAAGGGGAATGTAATTAACCGTCGGGCCAGTCATGTTTTGGTCAGCGACAAGCCCGACGGCCCTTATGTGCCGATGCAAGACGCTACTTATCTGCCCTCTGATGTGCCAACACTTGATGGGACTTTCTGGGTGGATACAGATGGGAAGCCTTACCTGATTTACTGTCAGGAGTGGCTGGTCAACTGGAACGGTACCATGGAGAAGATTGAGTTGAAGCCTGATTTGAGCGGTACGGTTGGCAAGCGGAAAATTTTGTTTTTTGCATACGACTCACCCTGGAGCAAGGATGTGGACGAGAATGGAAGGACGGTGCCCAACAAAGTTACCGATGGGCCTTATTTGTTCAGGACACAAACGGGGAAACTGGGAATGATCTGGACAAGCTGGGTGCTCAGTGACTACGTCCAGGGAGTAGCTTACTCTACAAGCGGTACTCTGGATGGTCCATGGGTGCAGGAAAAGGAACCCATCACACCGCCCAACTTCGGCCACGCCATGTTGTTCCGAACCTTCGAAGGGAAGCTGCTTATGTCTATTCACAGTCATAGGAATGAAAACGGCCGCACCATCAGGATTCCTCATTTGTTTGAGGTGGATGATTCGGGTGACAAGATCGTGGTCAAGGGGCTCTACCGTCCGTAGATTTCAACAAAATTTTCATTATTAACATATTACCGCCATGACAACATTCCGATCTTTCTTAGGTTTCTTTGCCACTTTGTGTGTGTTCTTATTTGCCTCCACCTGTTCGGCGGCCCAAGCAGCAGATTATAATTTAAAGAAATTTCCTAAGGGGGCCACACCTCAGGAAATCGGGTTGCGTGTGGCCGAACGATTTGTTTCGATACCTTTCGACAAGATTGGCGGCAGGCCTCCCCGTATGGTCATCTATCCCATTGTGTGTGCTTGGTATGGCTCTTTGACGTTTGCCAAAGAAACCGGAAACAATCTACTGAAATCCCAATTGATGGAACGCTTTCAACCCTTGTTTGGGAAACGGGATACCCTGATTCCAAAGCCTGTTCATGTTGATAATAACGTTTTTGGTGCGGTCCCTCTGGAAATCTATATGCAAACCAAGGAGGAGAAATATTTAACGCTGGGGGTGACGATTGCTGACAAGCAGTGGGAAAAGCCCCAAGGAACATACGCCACTGCGCGGGCGCTGGATTTTTATGAAAAGGGATATACCTGGCAGAGTCGTTTATGGATTGACGATATGTATATGATTACCGCTGTTCAGGCTCAGGCATACAGAGCGACAGGGGATAAGAAATACATCGAAAGGGCGGCAAAAGAAATGGTGATGTATCTGGATTCGCTGCAACGCCCCAACGGCCTGTTCTATCACGCTCCCGATGTTCCGTTCTTTTGGGGTAGAGGCGATGGCTGGATGGCTGCCGGCATGGCCGAGTTGCTGAGGTCTTTGCCGAAGGACAATCCAAACCGGTCACGAATCATGCAGGGTTATCAAACCATGATGGAATCGTTACTGCATTATCAGGACGAAGGTGGCATGTGGCGTCAGTTGATTGATGATAAAGAATCGTGGTTTGAGACATCTTCGACGGGTATGTTTACTTTCGCCATGATTACCGGCGTAAAGAACGGCTGGCTGGACAAGAAAATCTATGGTGCAGCGGCCAGAAAAGCCTGGCTGGCTTTAATCTCTTATATCAATAAAGATGGGGATATAACGGAAGTGTGTCAGGGGACCAACAAAAAGAACGACCGGCAATACTACCTCGATCGCTCCCGAATTGTGGGAGATTTGCATGGTCAGGCCCCCGTCCTTTGGTGTGCAACGGCTTTGTTGCGCGACTAATCTTCGTCGGCGATTTCTAAGGAGTTAGCGGACGGGAACCTTCTGGTTATTCCATGGGATTCTGCGCGCCCGGATGGGCGTGTGCATCATCCATCCATTCTTTAATGTTCCCTTGATAGTTGCGGCCCGAGGTAAGACGTGTGTGTCGGTCATCCTTAAGGGTGATGACGTAGCGTCCGTTAAAGTAGCGTTCCATCTCGGCAATGAATCGGGTGTTGATGAGGGTGGAGCGGTGAATGCGCAGAAAGTGCGCAGGTAGTTTTTCTTCCAGTTGCACGAGGCTGTAATCGGTGATAAATTCGGTGCCCTTGTCCGTGAACAGGCTGACGCACTTATCGGAGGCTTCCATATAGGCCACCTCGCTGAGTTTTACGAACAGCATTTTGTTCCCGCGCCGGATGGTGAGGGATGTGAGGGGTTTCTTTTCTGTTAGGGCGGAAAGTTTCTGAAGCAATACCTGAATTTGGAGTGGCTCAGTTTTTTTTTGGATCTGATGAAGTTTTCCGATGCATTGTTCCAGCCGTTCCCGACGGACGGGCTTGATTAGATAGTCCATGCCATTGGTCTCAAAGGCTTGCAGAGCATACTGATCGTAGGCTGTGCAGAACACAATAATGGGGGCTTTGTCCATTAGGTGGAGCATTTCAAACCCTGAAAGTCCGGGCATTTGAATATCCAAAAATATCAAGTCGGGGTTCAGCTCCCGGATCTTCGCCAGGCCTTCGGTGCCGTTTTCGGCTTCTCCAATAATTTCAAAGTCATCAGGAAAGGTGGCCAGTAAATCGGTGAGCCGTCGTCTGGCAGGTGGTTCGTCGTCGATGATTAGGGTTTTGTAACGCATGGGTCGCTTCTGATTACTGGGCATTAATTGAGTTCGAAAAACTGAGCGCGGTACCGTTAACCGGTAAATCTACCCGAATCTTTTTTATCGGGTGGTTCTCCCAAAGGATGCTGGCATTGTCTCCATACATCAGTTGCAAAATATCGTGGATGCTCTGCAATCCGTATCCGCACATTAATCCTTCGGGGAAGCCGGGGCCGTTATCATGAACTTCCAAAAATATTAGTCCGGCTGTTATCCCTGTTACAATCGCGATTCGTCCTTGCCCTTCTATACTGGATATTCCGTATTTTACTGCGTTCTCGACCAGAGGTTGCAGGATGTGCCTGGGTATTTTCTCCCGATTCACCGAGGGTTCGGATGTGATGGAATACTGTAACCGCTCTCCAAATCGGATTTGTTCGATGTCGAGGTAGGTCTGCACCATAGCTAATTCTTCCTCCACGGTACTGAACAGATCACTTGTGCGGTTGGTATGGTACCGGAACAAGTCGGAGAGAGAAAGAGCCATTTGTTCGGTTTTCTCGGGATTGCTTCGAGCCAGGCCGGCAATGGAATTGAGGGCGTTGTACAGAAAGTGAGGGTTAATGCGAGCCTGAAGGGATCCCATCTCGGCCTGTGCTTTCAGCGCTTTTAACTGGCTCAATTCCACATCTTTTTTGCGAACCAGAGAGTCCGAGAATTCGTTGAACAAGAGAAACGCCCCGCGGATCATAGCCACAGCCATGCCAACGAAAAACAGACTGATCAACTTAAATGAGCCACTCCCGGCTACATTATTAGCAATGATCATCGGTACATAGAACCATGCCAGAGTCACTGCCATTTTGGTACTCCATTGCAGCCAAAAACTCATCCGGGGATGTACCAGAAACTTTTCCGTAATATATAACAAGGAGGGGAATATAATGGAAAAGGCCGTTATGGTAAAAAGGGCAGTCCAGGGTTGTAGGCCGAAGTTTTGCTGGTAGTACAGAAGGAACGGGGCATCACCAGAAATATACTGGTAAATGGGGATCAAGACTAAATATATGGCCAGCACGATCGCCAGCGGAGGGGCGACATATCCGATATACGGAGAGCGGTATTTTCGCCTGAATATAGGCCGGTAAACCAGTAGCAGAAAGATAATGGCCAGAATAACTGTGATGATCATGGCGTTTTGGCTGGCATATTTCCCCATGAATGTCATATTCTGGGCCAGCAGCACGGGCGAAAAGAGGACGCTCAGGAGCGCGGTAAAAAGAGATTTCTTACATAGTGAGTTCATTGCGGTATTGTTTAGTGAGACAATGGGACAAAGAAACCGCATCATTGTCCTGGCCCCAAGGGTTTTCCGACGAACTGCACTATGAGCCGATAAGCAGCTTAATATCTAAGAAAAAATTCAAGTTCCGTTGCCGTGTTTTATGATGTATTGTTCCAAAGTTACGGTTTTCTTCTAAAACCGGGCAGCCTTCCTTTTGAAGCCCGTTATCATCAAAAATATTTGAGCACTAAGATGATAATCTTGTGGAGTATTGTTATATTTCGGTTATATAAACTCGCCAAAGAACTGGACCATTGTGAAAAAGCTATTCTTTTTTATTTTATTGACTCTTTTGTCACAGAATGTGTTTACGCAAGGAAAGGGTGCAATGACTTCTTCGCTCTGGCAACCCTATATAAACGCTGCCCTCCCTCTTCTTAAAATGCATTCGGTCGACAGCATGAAGCACTTGAAAATATATAGGATATGGATAGAACACCAGATTGTTGAATTGATTCAGGAGGATCAGCAAATATTCAAAGGGGATATCGTCAGCGTATTTGTTCCGGTCATTCTTTCTCCGGTTCAGGAAAATAAATCAAAATACCGTGAGCTTAATGCTACTTTGAATGTCTTGACTGAGAGGATGCCAATACCTGAGAGCACCGTTAGAAAGTTGATGATACTATTGTCTCGCCAGGATATAGAGTCCCTCCCCGATTGTTTTGATGTGAAGGGTTATCAGACTGGCATGGACGGGAGAAGTATCTACATAGAGATAGGTACCCATAATGGCAAAAGGTTGTATTCTTATTGGGAACCGGAATCAGCCGGTCAAGATAAAAGCCTAAAAGAAGTGCAAAATATTCAGGCAATTCTCATTGTATTGAAATCCGAACTGAACTTGAACCGGGTATATTCATCGTTCGTAAAGAGCCTTCCATCCGGATCCCAGACTTTAATGGGGTCACTTTTCGATATCCTTTCATTGGGAATAAGATAGACTCCGCTGAGAAAAGTTTCCATTTTCAAGTTTGTCGAGTTCACGTTCGATGCGGTGGACAAGGTAAAAGGGCAGATTAAGCAATGTGAATTCTTTTCCAGCTATGGTTTTGGCTTTTTCAACTGAATACGAGCCCTGCCATACCCGAACTGCTAAAGTGTGCGGTGCCTCATCCATAAACTGATGCAGTGACCGCAGTTTGCCAATACTGCCCGATTTTACTTCGATAGGGATGAGTTTTCCGTTGTACGGGTAGAGGTAGTCAACCTCGGCACTCGACTGTTTTTTTTCTCTCACCCAAAACTGCAACTTATTCATAATACTGTTCGACATTGCTAACAACTCTTGTCCGGTAATGTGTTCGGCAATTCTTCCCCGGTAAACGTCCGCGATGTCTTCAGCAGTGATGATATCCTTCACCATGTTGGTCGAATAATTAATGAGTCCGGTATCGAGTGCATGAAGACGAGGTTTCAATTTAAGTTTAGGCAGAGCAGGCATCGTTGTATCGGTGGTGGGATATACCAATTGAAAGAGCAAAGTTTTTTCAAGCGTTGTAAATGCTTTTTTCATTTCGCGAAACTAATAGGTCGATCCGCCGAAATTTTCGATGGTAATCCTACTGCCCGCTACCTCAAAAGCAGTAGAAAGTATATGCCTGATGTATTGAACCTTCGCGGAAGTGGGCGCATATTTTTCCACGTCTTCCATATACGATTTCAAAAGGCTTTCGTAGATAGGGTGTAAGGCTGTGAGGTCATTATTCTTGCTGTATTCCTCCACCACCTGTGGCATACCTCCAATGGTAAGGTATTTTTTGAAAGAGCGCATTAAATGCGGATGTAAAAAATCCGGAACGGTGTCTGCATTTAATAACTCGAGGTTTTGGGTTTCTCCAGTCGCTCCCAGAAATTCGCGAAAAGAAACCGGGTGCATCATCATCTATTCAACCCGTCCAACCGGATAGGAGATCTTGCGGTCCGTCATTGTTTCAAGAAGCGATCCGGCAGCAATGACATGCAAATCCCCTGCCTCCTCCTTAAAGTAACGTAATAATGCCACAGCCTTGGGTGAGTTCTGAATCTCATCGATAAAAATCAAGGTTCTGCCGGCATGGCGATTTTTTTTTGCATAAAAGAACAACGCCATCAAAAAGTCCTGAAATGGATAGCTGGTTTCGAAGATCATGCGCTCTTCTTCTTTTCCCAGATTAAGGGATATGTACTGATCGAAGTCCTTTGAGAACATTTCAACCGCAGTGGTCTTCCCAACTTGTCTGGAGCCTCTTAATACCAATGGTTTGCGAGTTTCTCTCGCTGCCCATTCTTGTAATTTATGTATGATTTCCCTGTCAAACATTATGGTGGCGTATAAAAGTCAGGTATATTCGCGCTTGTCTATCTATCAGGAAATGGTAGCAACTCCAGTGGGTCATATCTTTTCGAATATCAAAACTTGACTATTCCAGTGTCATGACAATCAAAGATATTATATCGAAATTGGCTGGCGCCAAGAACATTAGATAGAATCAACGATGGAGAAAAACCATCAATCCCTTGCAGAACTCGCCCCACAATGGTACATTCGCTTTTGCTTAGTGGAGTGAATCAATAAACTTGGAGGAATAGGTATGAACTGCTCGAATTGTGGCGGGTCCAATGTTGAAACCGGAGTTTCTATTGGACAGAATGCCGAAATAGGGAATATCGGTTTGAAATACAATAAGGGAATTTTCATTGGGGTGACCCAAATGTATTGTGATTTATGCCTCGACTGTGGAGAGATCCTTCGGTTCTATATTAAGGACAAAACCGACAGGAAATGGAATAAGAAGCCTGGAACTATTGGCTCGAAATAGGAGGCTAAAAAAAGAGGTCAAAAATGACCTCTTGTCATTAGTGTCTATTAAT
>DFUR01000076.1 GCA_002380425.1 Bacteroidales bacterium UBA4181 | reverse complement strand
AACGAGGTAATTGAAGTGATTCCTATCAAGGAAAGGCACCAACTGGGAGAAAACGTACTTGTCTTGTTTCATTTGCAAAAGTCATAAACTTCTGCTAAGGAATGAATTCAAATCCGTTGACTTGCAAAACCGCTCGTAAAAGACTTTATTTCAATAATTTCAAAGAACGATTAGTCCACTTTAACGGGACGGTAATGGTTTGTTATACATTTGCAGGAAAGAAATAACATACAACTGATTTAAAACCGGAAGATTTTGGTAACAAATAAGAATGCTGATAGTATGCTGTTTGCCCATACATTCAAAGAGATAAAATGGATTCACAATTTTGACTGCTGGGTTGTGGGGTAGAACGTGGTTGACACGATACTCAGTATCCCCAAAGGAAAGAAGAAGTAATGAAATTTGATTTATGTGCGCATAACATCAAGAGAAAAGCAGACATGAAAAAGTAGGTATGAGTGGTTCAATATATTAACCAAGGGAAACGGGGTCAGGAAAAGCCATTGCAGTCTAAGCACACCTATCCTGCCCCGAACTCCCGTACAGAGTAAAGGAGGCACGAATGTAAGAAATTTTTCGTTATTTCTCGTTGACCAAGAATATGCGGGAATCTTATCTGAACATAACAACTCTATTCATGTTGTTTCACCCTTGGCATGGTTGAACAGCCTCTCACTCTAGAATATTCTTATGCGATACGTTACTCTTATCACACTTGTGTACATTGCCTATAGTTGTAGCTCATCCAATAAAAGAACCCAGCTCACGCAATCAGAAGCCTTGGTGTCCGATTGGTATGGCAAAGAGATTCGTATGGTGGAAGGTCTTCCATGCAGGGTACTAGGTAACGACACCCTTGTGGGGGATATGTTTTCCAAACCATGCAAAATACTGGTTTATGTAGATTCGATTGGATGTACTCCCTGTAGGTTGCAGTTACCAGAATGGAAAGCATTACTGGAAGAGATGAAACCGGTACATGACAGAGTGAGCGTCCTGTTCGTTTTCCAGCCCCAAAATATTGAAGAGTTGGATATGTTATTTCTACGTTATGGCGTCCGAACTCCGTATTTTCAGGACGAGGATGAAAAGTTTAAAAAGGTGAACAGTTTCCCAGGCGATATGAGTTCTCAAGTGTTCCTGCTGGACAAGGACAACCGGGTGGTTCTGGTGGGCAGACCTGTCGGGAATAAAAAATTGTGGAAGTTATACCGGGAGCAGATTACATCTATACTTGATTTACCCAAAGGCCTATGGCCTGAAGAAAAAAGAGATACCAATCAGTGAACAGTTCTATTCAACAACCTTATTTTATGATAATTATGAAAAAGAGAATGTTATTATTGACGTTAGGAACAATACTGGTCACGGCAGTTGTTCTGAATGTAAGTATCAATCTGTCAGCAAACAAAACTTACAGAGCGGTCGTGGCGGCCAATATTGAGGCATTAGCCCAAGCGGAGAGTATACCAGCATGCCCCGTAGCATCAGGAGGATATCAAAGTACCGGTACTCGAGATGAGGATATTAAGACGATGTGGGTTAAAATCGAAATTGCATCAGGTTCTATTATGGGAATTTTCGGAATTAAAGGAGAAGAGGTGACCGGATTCTCGTGGCAAAGATTGCCAACTGTGGCGTACGATTGCTCAGGAAATTCAAGTGCAGTATGTTGGGTTTGTAATAGATATGTACTGAAATAATGAAAGGTTTAATGCAAATTTCTACTGCCACCGGTCTGTTTCTGTGTATTTTATGCGGATGCGGTGGCAGTAGCACTAGTGAAGGCAGTGAGAATGCGACCACTATTATTGAGAACAATGGGAAAGATAGTGCATTTTTTGATTATTCAGACACGTCTTCATATACATGTGTCCCGTTGGAAACCAAAGGAGGTGGGCTCATCGGTGGGTATGACAAGGTGCTGGTCAACGATTCGCTGATTTGTGTGGTGGATCGGGAGAGATCCAACTCGATAATTATCTTCGATAGGCAGGGGAAGTTTCGGGCGAAGATCTCAGCTCAAGGTCGTGGACCGGGTGAATACACGAAGATCGGTGATGCCTTGTTGTGTAATGACAATATTATCGTATATGACAGACTTTCGAGGCGAATGTTGTTTTACAACATTGATGGACAGCATATCAAATCGATACATTCCGAGAGATACCGGGGAATCCCGTTTGTCGCGCTGGAAGAGGACATGTATGCATTTTATATGGCCGGTGTTCATGATTACGGTGATAATGCCGAGGTAATTTTAACAAATGCAAAAGGAGATCTTCTGCACAAAAAATACATTCCACGGAAAACTATTACCGATGCGCGGGGTAGATTCGGTCTCCCCAACTACTTCGGTCAAAACAGTACTGGAGTATATTTCATACCTGTGTTTGAAGATGTGATGTATCAACTGAATGAAAAAGGCATAGAACCAGTCTTCGATTTCGGGATCAAAGACTATATGCTGTCGTTCAATGATATAAGCGATAATAAAGGTCCTTTGGAATTGAAAGAGAAATATTCCTATTTCAGCAACTTTCACATTACAGACAGCGGGACCTTTGTGTGCGAGGTGTGGAAAGGTTCGGACATAATCGTCAGTATATGCGGCAATATCCATTCGAAGAAACTTGTCACATGGCAAGGGGATACACCTCCATTAGGCCAGTATAAGGATAAATTCGTAACGGCAGTTCCCCCATCATTTGTTGCCAAGTATCGTCCCGAGGTTGCAAACAACGATGACAATAATTATGTGGTTATATTCTACGATTTCGATCGATATGTAAAATAGGACAGGAACCACATATAAAGCTGCCAAGCTCATAACAACTCATTCAATTGATTTTCAGCTCATTGAGAATCTTTGATTGCTGAGTTTGCGGAGAGTTTGGGGAATGTAAAAACTACATCCTCATCTGTAGTAGAAGCAATCTGCAACGGTTGCTTCTACTGTTTGTTGTGAATTTGGCCTAACTTCTTAAGCTTCCTCTGTTTGAGGCATTAACTGAGAAATACTTTGTTCAAGAACCACGAATGGTTTCCAAACGCATGTCCACACAGAAAATTTTCATGGTAGTAAATGAGCGATTAAGATGAAAGAAGCTCGGGAAATGCATTTTATTTTATCAAAATAATCAGATAGCATTTGCCAACACAAACTCAATAAACGCAGAAATGAAGCAATTCATCCATGAGGACCAGAATACCAAACCATGAACATAAAATTCAAATCAATGAACTGTTATCGCCGTTCATTAAGACATGATGATCGAATCCTTCTGTGGGGCTCCGTGGCGGTTACGGCAATTATGGCCTGCTACACAGGGGTGTTCTGGTATGCCTTGTTGGGTGTTCCGATTGTGGTATCGCTGGTGTGGGTCTGCCGTCCCAATGTTCTTTGGCTGCGCATCATTCACGGGTTAATTCTAGGGGTCTTCTGGCTGATCTCAATGGTGTGTTCCGGCCAGTGGTTAAAATATTACCTTGTTGAAATCTATAAGGTGCCCACCAATTCCATGGAACAAACCATTATTCCAGGGGATCGGGTTCTGGTTTGCAAGTGGATATACGGGGCCCGACAGTTCACCGGGGAGGGCATCGAACGTCTTTGGGGCCTTCGAGCTATTGAGCGGGGCGATATCGTGGTGTTTAACTCTCCGGAGGAAAATGGAGATACTGAAGGTACCACAGAAAGCGCGAGCTGGGAAGGAGCTAATACACAAAACATCCGCTATCATACTCCCTACGTGAAGCGCTGTGTTGCTTTGCCCGGTGATGTAGTGGAAATTCGGGAACAAGAACTGCGGGTGAATGGCGCAGTGCAGGAGGCCCCATCCACAGCCATGTTTCGGTATCGCTTCTCATTCAGCGATTCGCGTTCCATGACACAAGCAGCGGAATGGGTGGAGAGGAACCTGTTAATCGCGCCCAAGCGACTCCCCCCGGAAGCCATGTTGGAAACATTCCTCACCCGACAAGAAGCGGATTCAGTGTCTATGCTCCCGGGCTGCATGGAGTTTCATATGACCCACTCCCGGCCTACCACGGTGGTGTATCCGCACCACGACTCGCTTCTTTGGAGTATGAATACGTGGGGGCCGATGCGAATACCCCAACGGGGCGATAGCATTCTTCTCACCGAGAAAACGATTCGGCTGTATGCGCCAATAGTAGAACTGCATGAAGGACATAGAATTACATTAACTGACAGCACAACCTCTGTGGACGGAGTTCCGAGAAGATATTACGTCTTTGCCAAGGATTATTACTTCATGATGGGCGACCATCGTATGACATCACAGGACTCCCGCATTATAGGGCCGATTGCGGACGATCACATCATCGGGAAAGCTACTCATATTACCTGGTCTGTCAACCCGGAACTGGATGCATCTCATCAATTCCGATGGAACAGGATCTTTAAACGTTTGAAATAACACAAAGCTCAAAGTCATGACCAAGTTTCACAGAATCTGCGTCTTCCTCCTATCATCTGTCGCCTTTTCCTGCTCAAACAATAATCTCCATACTGTTTTGAAGTTGTCGGGATCCAATAGAGATGAGTTGGAGAAGGTCTTAGAACATTATCCAAGAGGTTCACAAAAAAGGCGGGCTGCGGAATTTTTAGTGGAGAATATGCTCTATCAAGGGCATTATGCCGGGCGGGCTTTAGATAATTATCGCGCCTTGATGGCAAAAAAAGAGCTCAAACTGGACCCGAACTACCCGGAAGTGCTGGACACTTTATGGTCAAGCGTTAATTCCACCGAAGAAACACCCAGTATAGAAAGGGATATGCTGAGAATCAAGTCAGACTATTTAATCGCAGATATTGAATCGGCATTTAATGCGTGGGAAAGCGCCCCCTGGAAAGACTCCATCACCTTCGATATCTTCATGAACTACATCCTGCCCTATAAGGTACAACAAGAGCCTTTGTATCCCTATCGGGAATATTTGCGGGAGAAATATTTACCCCTCGTAGAGGGGGTATCCAGTCCACGGAAGGCGTACGAGATAATACACCGAAACCTAACAAGAGCCTTTAGCGTTGCCAGAACGACTATAAAATACAACTATTATGATCCTATTATTATGAGCAAGACCATGAGCGGCACATGTAATGAGCGGACGGTATATATCGTGAATGTGATGCGCTCTTTAGGGATTCCTGTGGCCTTTGATTTTACCCCGCGTTTTGCCAATTACAGTTCGAATGCCGCTCATTCCTGGGCTGCCTATATTTCAAAAGAGAATGAATCGTATGGCATGGCCGATGGCGATTCTGTTTCCTATCAGAATCCTCTTATAATCACCACAAAATGGAAATACCGATACCGTGTGGATGAGGATAAAACACTGTTCAAGATTGATTCGATGAAAAAGGTGTTCAAGGTCTGGAGAAGAACATTCAAGATCCATCCATTGAAAGACATTAATTATGACGATAACCTGATGTCCGGCTTGGTACACCCTAATGTTTCCGATGTATCCGAACTGTATGATATCACCGGAGATATTGAAGTCAAAGCCTCGAAACGGAAAAAGGAAAATGTATATATCTGCACCTTCGAAACGGGCAAGGGTTGGTTGCCTTTTGATGTGGTAGCCCAGAAAGGCAGAAAGGTACGGTTTGAGAATGTCAATATGGAAATCTGTTACCTTATGGCCTACAAAAATGGGGATGATTTCATCCCTGTCGCAAACCCTGTAACCATGCATCAGGGAGGCATCCAACATATCTTAAACCCCGGACCGGGAACAGAAACTGTCCTTTTGCGGCGCAAATATATTCTGGTGTGTTCGTTCCTTCAGGAATGGGCCTACGGGCTTGGGTCCACATTCGAAGCCTCAAACAATCTAAAATTCATTGGCGCGGACACTCTTTTCAAGCAAACGACCGTACCCATTGGGCCCCAAAATTATAGGATGCAGCCAAACAAACCATACAGGTATGTACGATTCAATGCAAAACACCGTCGTGTCAGAGTGGCTGAGTTGGCTTTCTATGGCACGACACCAGATGGAAAAGAAGTGGAACTTACTGGAACGATGATATCGGATTCCATCGATCAGGAGAATGCCCTAAAGGCTTTTGACAAAGACTATGCTACCGACACTCAGAAAGACAGGCTACACATTAACCCGGCTCCCTTTTGGATCGGGCTGGATTTGGGTGCAGATAACCACACTCAGATCTCCAGAATACACTTTAGCACTTATTCCGATGCTAATTTCGTGGAACCCCATCATGAATATGAGTTGTTCTATTATGATATGGGGTGGCATTCCCTTGGAAAGAAAGAGGCTGAACGTGAATACCTGATATACGATAACGTCCCCAAGAATGCTTTACTCTGGCTCCGTGACCTCACCAAAGGCACAGAGGAACGCATCTTCACCTATGAACATGACAAGCAGGTTTGGTGGTAAAATGGATTTCGGTTGGGATGACAATCCCATTCTCGTTCTGTTTTCTTTGAAATAGCCGCGGATGCTCCGATGATGAAAACGGAAGACAAGTCTTCTGTTGATCAGTCCTGATAAAACTCCCGGAGTTTGTCCCGGTAAACGGAAAATATCTTGGATTTAGACAGATAGCCCACATACTTACCGCCCTGGAGTACGGGCAGGTTCCAGACGCCCGTTTTCTCAAACTTTTGCATCACCGTGTCCATGGAGTCCCCGATTTGAATCGCATCGGGAGACGGCGTGAGCAGTTCATACACAAAGCGGTTTTCATACAGTTCCTGCCGGAAGATGAGTTGCCGGATGTTGTCCAACTGAATCCCGCCCAGGAAATCGCCTTGCTGGTCCACAACCGGAAAGACGTTTCTGGGCGAACGGGCAATCGCCTTGACAACTGTCCCCAGACTATCCGAGGGGGAGAGGGTAATCAGGTCCGTCTCAATCAAAGGGTCAATGGTCATCAAGGTCAGCACCGCCCGGTCTTTGTCATGGGTGAGCAGTTCCCCCCTGCGGGCCAGACGGGCATGATACAAGGAATGGGGCTCCTGATACCGGGAGGTAAGATACGACACTGCAGAAGTCACAATCAGCGGCACAAACAGGGAGTAACCCCCGGTGATCTCGGCAATCAGAAAGATGGCCGTAAGAGGGGCATGCATGACCCCGGCCATGACCCCCGCCATCCCAGCCAGGACAAAATTCTTGTCACTCACGGTGGTGAACGAGGCCAGATGCAAAACCTTAGCCACCACAAAACCGGTTACCCCGCCCATAAACAAGGTGGGAGCAAAAGTACCTCCCACCCCACCACTTCCGGTGGTGACAGCCATGGCGACCACCTTCGCCGCCAACACCAGAAACAGAAAAACCAGCAAGAAATAGGGATTATCCTTCACGCCGAAGAACAGGCTCCCGTTTGCCAGGTCAGGGGAATGACCACTCAGGATGGCCTTGAGTGCCTCATACCCCTCTCCATACAGAGGAGGGAAAAGAAATATCATCACCCCCAGAACCAGACCGCCCACCACAACGCGCAACATCACATTATTCTTCCCCTGAGGAAGCTGCTCCCACGAGAGTCTGCAGGTTCCCGGAGTCCGAAACACCCGCATACGGCCCAGCCGCCCCATCAGCCCTTCGATAAGCATGGTACCCCGGGTAAAATACACCGACACCATTCCCGCAGCCAGGCCCAGCAGAATATAAAAGGGCAGATTGGTTACCGTCATGGGGTCAATGACCGTAAAACTAAACACCACATCCTTGCCCATGAGTAAGTTCGACACCGTGGCTCCCGCCACAGCCGAGATTAGTAAAGGAATCAGCGAGGTGGCCGTGAGGTCGAGCATCAGTACCTCGATGGCAAACAGCACCCCGGCCACCGGGGCCTTAAAAATACCCGCAATAGCTCCGGCTGCCCCGCAACCAATCAACAGCGTAGTTGTCTTGTAGTTGAGCCGGAACCACCGGGCCAGATTCGACCCTATGGCCGAGCCGGTCAGCACAATGGGAGACTCCAGCCCCACAGAACCTCCGGCGCCCACCGTCAGGGTAGCCCCGATCAGGGAGGTGTACATATTGTGGGGGCGCAAATGACTGTTTTTGCGGGACATGGAATAGAGAATCCGGGTAATCCCGTGCACGATATCCTCCCGGACAAACCAATTCACCAGTAATACCGTTACCAGTATTCCGAGGAAGGGAAAGGCAAAATATAAAAAGTTGGCACCCTGAGCATCAATGCTCCCGGTGAGAAACATCATGGTGTAGTGAACCGTGCTCTTAAGCAGCAAAGCCGCCAGGCCCGAAGCCAGCCCCACCAGCACACTCATCCCCAGCACCACCCTGCTGAGGGGCAATCTGCGGACCAGAGCCCGCTTGAGTATGCGGATATATATTCGGGTTCTTCGCTGCATAGGTTGCATGCTCAGGCAATGAGTTATTGAAGAGGAGACCCGGGTTCGCGCTTCATAAAACGATACTGAAGGCCGTCCAGCCAGGCAGGACAGATACGGCGGAGAAAGTCGGCCATCTTTCCTTCAAAAGTGAGCACCACCGCTCTTTTCCGGCGCTCCACCCCTCTGAGTATGTGCTTTGCCACCGTCTCAGCGGTCATCATCTGCTGCTCTTCCCTTGGAGTTTCCCCCTGCATCTGCCCGTCAGGCCCCAGTGCGGTCACCCGGATGTTGGATGCGGTGAATCCCGGGATGGCAATCATTACATGCAAACCGGTGTGCAGATGCTCCACCCGAAGCGTCTTGAGGAATCCATCAAGGGCAAACTTTGAAGCCGAATACCCCGTCCGGGCCGGAAGGCCGATAAGGCCCGCCACAGAAGACACCCCCACCACGCTGCCATGGCTCTGCAACAGGTAGGGCAGCGCATAATGCGTACAATAGACAGCCCCCCAGAAGTTCGTATCCATCAGTCTGTGCAATACTTCCAAATCTACATCGGCAAAGAGCGCCCGCATGGAGATTCCGGCATTGTTGATGAGCACATCAATACGTCCGAAACGCTCCACAGCTGCCTGGACAAGTGCCTGACAATCTGCCGGACGCGACACATCAGCCGGAACAGCCACAACCTCCCCTCCGATTGCAGACACCCTTTGGGCCGCCATCTGCAATTTTTCGGCATTGCGCGCTGCCATCACAATCTGCGCTCCCTGCCCCGCAAAAACCTCACAACAAGCCAGGCCAATCCCGGAGGAAGCCCCTGTAACTATCACCACTTTACCCTTCATACTCATTATGTTCGTATCTGGTCTAATGTTCGCACCTGGTCATTATGTTCGGACCTGGCCCATCATATATGGGATCACCGCAAAGTTAAAGTTTATTTTCGACGGCTGAGCCACCCGGACTAAGACGTAGCAGAGCCCGCACACAAAAACGCAATATCACGGCCGACACCCGCATGTCGGATAAATGTCGTGCATCTGTAGTTGCATTGTTACCAACATTTGTACGACCTTTACCCAAAAACCGAATGCCATGAATACCGGGAAATTAATCAGGGATTTGAGAATCAGGAAAGGCATGACTCAGGAAGAACTGGCCGAGAAAACAGAACTGAGCGCCCGCACCATCCAGCGGATCGAAAACGGGGAAGTGGATCCCCGGGCTTATACCCTTCAGGCCATCGCAAAAGCGCTGGAGGTGGATTTTGGAATATTCATGGACCAAGAGCAGGCTCCCCCCCACCAGGAATCCACAGAACAGAACTCCTCAAAACAGGACCCACCGAAACCGAACCCTCAGGATGACCACATATGGCTCGCCCTCATCCATTTGAGCGCCCTATTTCTGCTGCTGCTCCCCTCCATTCTACTTTGGAACTACAAAAAGGACCAAGTGCAAGACATCACCACCCACTACAAAGATGTGCTGCGCTTCCAGCTTACGTGCTGGTTCTTACTCATCTTCCCAGGCATCTTTTTACAATCCAAAACCGTAATGCTCCTGGGCATCGTCCTGAGCGGCACCCTCACCCTTCTGAATACCGTCAGGGTATTGAACGGCATCCCCTACAACTACATTCTGATGATCCGCTTCAAAGACAAGAACGGCAAATTCAAACTCACCTTCAAATAACAGCGTAAAAGACCTAAGCCGCGTGCCTTCAAAACCTACGCAGGGACAAAGCAATAAATAATTGCCCCTAGCATCTGCAACTGACAGAAAGCGTTAGTTAGTTGTAGTTGACATTTCCAGCCCATTTATATTTTGCAACACTGGATGCGAAACCGAAGAACTATTGAATTTATGGGGCTTTGAGAGCAATTTAACAATCCGGGTTTTAATTCCGTCAAATTCGATGGAATTAAAATAATAGCTTTGCGTATCTGCAAGACAATCTGGAACCTTATTACAAGCAACACTCCAATGGATAGCACAAAGAGCCAAGAAAAGACACAAGTCTACAATACTTCATTGAGTTTCCACGCCTGAACATGTTTGACGCCACTTCGTGAAGGCAAGGATAATTCATCGAGAGAAACAACTACCTTTTCAAAATGATCGTCAATAGACTCAAGTGATGAAAACTCCCTCTCAATGGTAGCCTCATCGAAAAGCAAGTAGGTACTTTGCACATAGACGATGCGGTCTTCCTTGCGGGCAACAAAATCAACCTCTCTGCCCCGGATACTTCCGGTATAAACATCAAACCCGGCCCTGCACAGTTCCAGATAGATTAGATTCTCAAGCAGATAGCCAAATCCATTTCCAAAACCCGGATAAAGATAATTTTTATAGGATAAATCGTTGATATAGAATTTTGCTGTACCCGATAGTGTGTCCTTCCCCCTGATGTCATATCTGTCGCAACGATGCACAAGGAATGCATCACCGATGTACCCAATATAGTTTGAAACGGCATCATAGCTTGTGCGACGCCCCTGAGCAGCAAAATACTTCACAATATTACCAATGGAAATGAGATTGGATGCGTTATTAACCAGAAAGACAAAGATATCCTCAAGCAACTGCGCATCCCTTACACTATGGCGTTGAATAATATCACGAAGCATCACCGTATCCTTTATGGCAGATACGTAGTTTCTCCTAAGTTCGTGCTTTTGCAGCATGAATAGTTCAGGAAGTCCGCCGCTGTTCATGTAATCCACATAGCTATTCCTGCCTGCTTCACTTTGGGTTATTCCGAGGTATTCTGAATAGCTAAACGGGAAAATCTCGAACTTCACATATCTCCCGGACAATAGTGTTGCCAACTCACCGGAGAGCATTTGCGAATTGGAACCACTAATAAATACCTCATAGTTCTCGGCATAATTCTGGGAAAGCGAATTAATAACGCGCTCCCAACCCTCAATCATTTGCACTTCATCAATGAAGACGTACACTTTCCCCGAAGGCTGCAGCTCTCGCCTGTATGCCTTAACCAAATCGTCCAAGTCCTTGTAGGTTTTCAGAAAGTCAAAGTCCGTAAACTCCCTGATGACAAGCAAAGTGTTTTGGGGTTTTACTCCGCTATTGATAAGCTGCATGGCGACTTGTCGGAGAATATAGCTCTTGCCTGAACGCCTTTGTCCCACGAGCACCTTTATAAGACGGTTGCCAACATAATCCGCAATTTTATCGGTATATTCATTCCGAATATATCCCAAATCAAAAGCATTCGAATCCCACAGATTGTACTTTCGCAAAAGAGAGAATTTTTCGTCCATAGATGAAAATTTTATACAAATGTATAATAT
>DFUR01000010.1 GCA_002380425.1 Bacteroidales bacterium UBA4181 | reverse complement strand
CATTATTCTTGATTTACCGAAAGGCCTATGGCCTGAACAAAAGTTGCAACATTAGTATCATTATTGAGCATGCAACTTAATCACGATTAATAGCATCCTTGATGATTATTCAATAAAAAAATGTGAAAGCCGATGCACATTGTTAGTAGGCATTAATTTCTTCTCCAATTATTGTAAAGAAAAATGAAAAAGAAAACTCTTTTTTTGCTCTTAGGTGCGTCTCTTATTTCAGCCGCAGCCGTGAATGTGACTAATGTTTTATCCTCCAACAGTGCCAAGAAAACGATGTGGGCAAACGTCAACGCTCTTGCCAGTGGAGAGAGTTCCACAACGAAGTACCCAAATTACAAAAATGTAGCAAAATATGAAGTTGTAAGACAAGGCGGTGGAGGGGGTGAAATTACTCATGAAGAATATTTGGCGCTAAAAGCTGCTGGATATGTTGAGATTGTAGGAGTATATTATTCGAATGATTGCAAATCTTCGAATAGAGATACATGTTATGAGAGCATGAGAATTGCTCCTCCACAGACATTGTACCCGACTCAAGGAGGTAACTAATTTTTGTGTATGTCTTTACAATCACTAATGCCANNTGGCATTAGTGATTGTAAAGATCACACATTGAGCATTTTAAATAATTCCAAGTAAAACTTCATTTTATGAATGGCAATAAGTTGCGCGTGCTACTATATATGGGTTACATCATTGTAATGATGGCTGCATTTTCTTGTTCCTCATCTCCTGAAAGGAATAGATTCGAATCATTTGGATTTTTTACGCTAGATATGAATAATCCCGAAGGGCAGACGCGAGCATTCTTTGAACGTATAGACAGTATCCGATTTCTTAAATTATCTCAGGACTCGACATTCCTAATGGGATTTGCCTCAAAGGCCCAATTCTTGGGAAATAGATACTACGTGTTTGACAAGTCACGCGCGAATACCTTGTTTGTATTTGACTCTATGGGAAACGGCCTCTTTAAGGTTGGTAAAGTCGGTCGAGGCCCCAGAGAGTATCGGGAAATTTCTTCCTTTATAGTTAATGATGAATATATCATCCTTTTGGATGTTGGTGATGACAAGTTGTTATATTATGCTTTGGATGGCAAGTATCTTTTTGAACACAAAACAGATGCTGTTGTCGCTGCGAAGTTGGGACCAAATATGATGGCATTGTACGATGGCGCAAACGCTCTGAAAATAACTAATATCAAAGGGGAACTTCTGAAGGAGCATTATGTCAATACCGAGGGAATCAAATCGATAGATCCGATATTTGTAGATTACCTTGATTCAGATTTGTTGTTTATTGAAAAAGTTACGCAAACGGTGTATCAGGTTACTCTTGACTCACTTGTGCCTCTTAAAATGATTGATTTGGGCCCCTATCAAGTTACAAAATCGCACGTTGCTCAATTTTCAGGGTCTGCCCCAAAAAACTGGTTTATGAATTATTCTCAATCCACAATGTTCCATTCAGAATTTGGGATTTTGGAGTCATACGCAATAAATGACACATGGGAAATGATTATGTTCTCCAGTAAATCTGACGGGTTTCCTGTGTACCGAAATTTGAAAACAGGGACTACCTATCGCTTTAGTTTTCCCCTTGATAATTCGGGGATCGATAAGGGCTATAAGTATTTGTCATGGTTTCCCATCTCATCAGTGAATGACTTTTTCGTTTCGATATTATCGCCTACTCAATTAATTACTTTTATGAATAAAAAGGATGTTGATCATCCCCTGCTGAAACGTCTTCAGCTAAAGGTCTCGGAGATGAACATTAGCGAGGAGGATAACCCCGTTTTGATGTTCTACAGGGTTGCAGATTGGTAACGTCACCACGAATGTTTTTGATGATTTGTATTGATGGTATTTATCGCTTCCTTTTTGTCGGCATTGAAGATTGTGAGCAAATGTCGTTTTCTATTATGACTCCCACGCCTCGAGCTGAGGAAGAAACTTAAGAAAACGGAGACAGAGCGTGACAAATTATTAATACTTCTGGTCGATTAAAGTCCAGTTCTTTATGGATTACCATCCTCCAATATTGACAGTCGGGGTGTCGTGTATAATCTTGAATGTAACGCGTAGTTCTTTCTATGTCTGGCGTGAGGCTGCTCCCGGTTTCCGGGTCAGGTAGTGTGAAGAGTTGGAGCATAAGATACGGGATGCCTTTATGTAAACTCTTCTCTTTCACGCCAGCATACGTTTTGGTAAGGGTCCCGAGGTTCAAGGCACCCGCATCTCCCCACCCACTGTTTTCCGGCATATGAAACGAATGGGGCTACGTAGCAATCTGGCCCAGAAATTCAGAAAGACCACGGGCTCTTCGCATGATCTTCAGGTTGCGCCCAATATGTTGGAAAGCAAATTTATCTGGGGCCGACCGGAAAACCTGTGTGTTAGATAGACATGACCTCTATCCCCTCACAAGAAGGACTCCTGTATCTGACTGTTGTTTTGGATTTGATTGATCGTAAGCCCATCGGCTGGAGCATCAGTGAGGGGATGAAAACAACACAAACAGATATCCCGGAAATCCTGATGGCTGCACGCATCAGAGCGTTTTGTAAGGAAATGGCCTTTACACACAACACGGGGCAGTCAGTACGCCTGCCTGGCCACAGGAAAGACGCTCAAATCATTTGGGGTCACTCAGAGCATGAGCCGAAAAGGGACCTGCTGGGACAATTCGGTGCCGAAAAGTTTTTTCAAATCTCACATGGGTCAAGAAATTTCGGGAATCAAGCTTCAAACAAAGAGCCAAGCCCATCTGATGGTATTCAAATATCTGGAAACCGAGTGCAACCGTAAAAGAAGGAATTCGGCATTGGAGAGTCGAACCATTAAAGCATTTTGGATGTAGTACAAATGATCAAATCAATCACCAATCAATGTAGCTTAACCTTGTGTCCAAAAAAAAGTTTGCATGGCCAATACCAATTGTCATTGAGACAAATGCTTTATTCATGTCCCCAAAATGATGTGGTACGTCAACAAATATGAAGAATAATTTTGCCTAATACCGTAAAAGATTTTTTAGCATGGACAATAGAAAACCTCAAGCCATGAAGCTCCAACACAAATCATTCAACTGTTTCCTCCGCCCCATCAAGCGCGATGACCGCATAATGATTGGGGGCTTCGTCGGGCTGATGATTTCGATGGTCTGGTATTCCGGATTGCTCTGGCATGCTCTGCTGGGGATTCCTGTTCTGGTGTCGCTTCTGTGGGTATGCCAACCTCAAAGGCTGTGTCTACAAATTGTCCATGGTTTCCTGCTGGGGATAATCTGGATGGTTTCTGTGGTAGGGTTTGGCCAGTGGTTAAAATATTACCTTGTTGAAATTTATAAGGTGCCTACCAATTCCATGGAGCAAACCATTATTCCAGGGGATCGGGTTCTGGTTTGCAAGTGGATATACGGGGCCCGACAGTTCACCGGGGAGGGCATCGAACGTCTTTGGGGCCTTCGAGCTATTGAGCGGGGCGATATCGTGGTGTTTAACTCTCCAGTGGAAAATGGAGATACTGACGGGACCACAGAAAGAGTGAGTTGGGAAGCAGCTAATACACGAAACATCCGCCATCATACTCCCTACGTGAAGCGCTGTGTTGCTTTGCCCGGTGATGTAGTGGAAATACGGGAACAAGAACTGCGGGTGAATGGCGCAGTGCAGGAGGCCCCATCCACAGCCATGTTTCGGTATCGCTTCTCATTCAGCGATTCGCGTTCCATGACACAAGCAGCGGAATGGGTGGAGAGGAACCTGTTAATCGCGCCCAAGCGACTCCCCCCGGAAGCCATGTTGGAAACATTCCTCACCCGACAAGAAGCGGATTCAGTGTCTATGCTCCCGGGCTGTACGGAGTTTCATATGACCCACTCCCGGCCTACCACGGTGGTGTATCCGCACCACGACTCAATTCTTTGGAGCATGAATACGTGGGGGCCCATGCGAATGCCCCAACGGGGCGATAGTATCCTTCTCACCGAGCAAACGACTCGTCTGTATGCGCCAATAGTTGCACTGCATGAAGGGCATAGAATTACATTAACGGGCAGTATAACCTCTGTAGACGGAGTTCCTAGACAATATTACGTCTTTGCTAAGGATTATTACTTCATGATGGGCGACCATCGTATGACTTCACAGGACTCGCGCATTATAGGGCCGATTGCGGACGATCACATCATCGGAAAAGCTACTCATATTCTCTGGTCTGTCAACCCGGAACCGGATGCATCTCATCAATTCCGATGGAACAGGATCTTAAAACGTTTGAAATAACAAAAAGCTCAAAGTCATGACCAAGTTTCACAGAATCTGCGTCTTCCTCCTATCATCTGTCGCCTTTTCCTGCTCAAACAACAATCTCCATACTGTTTTGAAGTTGTCGGGATCCAATAGAGATGAGTTAGAGAAGGTCTTAGAACATTATCCAAGAGGTTCACAAAAAAGGCAGGCTGCGGAATTTTTAGTAGAGAATATGCTCTATCAGGGGCATTTTGCCGGGCGGGCTTTAGATAATTATCGCGCCTTGATGGCAAAAAAGGAGCTCAAACTGGACCCGAACTACCCGGAAGTGCTGGATACTTTATGGTCAAGCGTTAATACCACCGAAGAAACTCCCAGTATAGAAAGGGATATGCTGAATATCAGGGCAGACTATTTAATCGCCGATATTGAATCGGCATTTAATGCGTGGGAAAGTGCTCCCTGGAAAGATTCCATCACCTTCGAGATCTTCTTGAACTACATACTGCCCTATAAGGTACAGCAAGAGCCTTTGTATCCCTTTCGGAAATACTTGCGGGAGAAATATTTACCCCTCGTAGAGGGGGTATCCAGTCCACGGAAGGCGTACGAGATAATACACCAAAACCTAACAAGAGCCTTTAGCGTTGCCAGAACGACTATAAAATACAACTATTATGATCCGATCATTATGAGCAAGACTATGAGCGGAACATGTAATGAGCGGACGGTGTATATAGTGAACGTAATGCGTTCATTAGGAATTCCTGTAGCCTTTGATTTTACCCCGCGTTTTGCCAATTACAGTTCGAATGCCGCTCATTCCTGGGCTGCCTATATTTCAAAAGAGAATGAATCGTATGGCATGGCCGATGGCGATTCTGTTTCCCATCGGAATCCCCTTCCCCTCACCACAAAATGGAAGTATCGGTACCGTTTAGATGAAAATCAAACACTTTTCAAGATTGATTCGATGAAAAAGGTGTTCAAGGTCTGGAGAAATACATTCAAGATTCATCCATTGAAAGACATTGATTATGACGATAACCTGATGTCCGGCTTGGTACAACCTAATGTTTCGGATGTATCCGAACTGTATGATATCACCGGAGATATTGAAGTCAAAGCCTCGAAACGGAAAAAAGAAAATGTATATATCTGCACCTTCGAAACGGGCAAGGGTTGGTTGCCTTTTGATGTGGTAGCTCAGAAAGGCAGGAAGGTTCGGTTTGAGAATGTCAATGTGGGGATCTGTTACCTTATGGCCTACAAGAATGGGGATGATTTCATTCCGGTCGCAAACCCTGTAACCATACATCAGGAAGGCGTCCAACATATTCTAAATCCCGGGGCGGGAACTGAAACCGTCCTTTTGCGGCGCAAATATATTCTGGTGTGTTCGTTCCTTCAGGAATGGGCCTACGGGCTTGGGTCCACATTCGAAGCCTCAAACAATCCAAAATTCATTGGCGCGGACACTCTTTTCAAGCAAACGACCGTACCCATTGGGCCCCAAAATTATATGGTGAAGCCAAACAAACCATTCAGGTATGTACGATTCAATGCAAAACACCGTCGTGTCAGAGTGGCTGAGTTGGCTTTCTATGGCACGACACAAGATGGAAAAGAAGTGGAACTTACTGGAACGATGATATCAGATTCCATCGATCAGGAGAATGCCCTAAAGGCTTTTGACAAAGACTATTCTACCGACACTCAGAAAGACCGGCTACACATCAACCCAGCGCCCTTTTGGATAGGGCTGGATTTGGGTGCAGATAACCACACTCAGATCTCCAGAATACACTTTAGCACTTATTCCGATGCCAATTTTGTGGAACCCAATCATGAGTATGAGTTGTTCTATTATGATATGGGGTGGCATTCCCTTGGAAAAAAAGAGGCTGAACGTGAATACCTGATATACGATAACGTCCCCAAGAACGCTTTACTCTGGCTCCGTGACCTCACCAAAGGCACAGAGGAACGTATCTTCACTTATGAGCATGAAAAACAGATCTGGTGGTAAAATGATGGACATTCATTAGGATAGGAGGGACGGGGTTAGTTCCCGTTCCATTTTTACAAAGGAGGCTGTTTTTCGGAATGTTCGTAATTTGGATATGATTCTCAGGGCCGTCACAACGCACCAATTGCTCTCGGGGACTCCGAACAAATACCCCGACCCGGAACCCGTTTCACCGATGAGTTTCTTTGTGAATTGTGCCCCAATATCCAGTCATGGAGACATGTTTATCGGGATAAAGGACCCTCAAACGGTTAGGTCTGCGCATGAAAAGAAGTACAAACTACCCAAATCCGATGCTTCGAAAAACAAATATACTGAAGCCTACATTCCCCTTGAGGAAAAGTACCCTCAACTCAAAGAGGTCGGTTGGGATGACAATCCCATTCTCGTTCTGTTCTCTTTGAAATAGCCGCGAATGCTCCGATGATGAAAACGGAAAACAGGTGTTCTGGTAAACATTCGTCAGATTAAAGGGCAGATTCGGGTCTGATGCCGGGAACTTTCTCCCCGGTGCAGGAGTCCATTCCCTTGGGATAGTAGTAAACCTTGATGTAGGCCACGTCACGCAGGAAATCAATATTATCCACCTCTACACGGGTGATATCCAGACCCGTGCGGGCCTTAAGGTCGGCCAGCAGTTCCGCTTCCTTCTCGGGCAGGATCAACTGTATCCTGTCGTACAACACCAGTTTGCAGGCAGTGTGGCGAATGCGGCGTCCTTCGAGGAAGAGGGTAACCAGTACAAATAGCAGGTTGGTGACCACAATCTCCACATAACTAACTGTCATAGCCAGTCCGTTGATGACCGAGATTCCGATGATCATAAACAGGTAGGTCATCTCCCGGATGGGGACTGTCTCCGTGCGGTATCGGATCATGCCGAATATGGCAAAGAGCCCCAGGGCAAACCCTATCTGAAGTTTGACATTGTCCAGCAGAAAGATTAGCAGGAACACCGTCACACTGAAAAGCATAAAGGTGAAGTAATAATCCCTCCGGCCGCTCTTACGGTAATACAAAAAGTGGATGATTATCCAGCAGACCAACAGGTTGAAAGAAAACCGGAGGAGCAGATGCAGCAAACCGGTACCGTCAAAGAGCGGAATACCCGAAAAATCGACGGAGGAGTTGAAAGCAGAAAAGTCCGGGAATTTGTCAAGAAGGATCATGATGCGTAGTTCGTTAATTTGTGAATATGGCGTAATTTGGTTTTATAGCGATTGTTCTTGGCCTCGGAATTGGTAAGCACTGTGCCCAGACAGTATTTGCTCATGCCCTGAGGCCGGATGTGGTATCCTGAGAGCAGGGAAGCCATCAGGGAATCGGCATCCCGCCCGTCACGCTTGAGTTCTACGACAACCAGCCCGGGTACTTCGGCGGACCTTCCCGTCTGACAATGAGCAAAGTTCAGGCCCCAGTCAATGGTAATGCGCTCCATTTTGTCCTTTCGTACCAGGGTAGCCCGCCAAAACTGATTCCGTATTTGGGGAAGGAGGTTTTCGGGCGCATACCCAGCCCGGGCATCCATAAATTCCGTGGCACCCTCCCAGGCGGCAAGCTGCTCCAAGGCCCCCGGCACCACGGGCATACGCTCTTTCATCGTACGGCCCTTGTTGGTCTTGCGCTTCACCTCCAGAAAGGAGATAGCACTGTCCACATACGTCCTGACCCGGATTTTCTCCCGATTCAGTTTGCCGTTGTGGTGCATCAGGTACATATCCAAACCCGGGGTGTCATAATAGACGGTGTGGTATCTTCCGGCACCCTTCCCGGCAACCACCTGAAGCATATATCTGTCCCGGACTCCTTCGAGCAACTCGGGGAGCAATCGTTCCGGAAGCAGATATTTGGTGTCGGTGCGGTCCATCAGGCCGGCCTCACGGGCATCCTCAAGGGACACCGGCTGCAATCCCAAACGTTCAACAAATTGATTCATTTCCATAGCTCTATTGACAGGACACCCTGGTTACCAAGCTGGTAACCGTGAATTCTGAAATCTTCTTCCCTCCCGAATAGTTGCCTCGCTCCCACAATCCGGAAGCGACTGCACCTGAGTGTTTTCCACCGGAGTACACCTCATAGACAGCGTTCATCTTCAGCAATGGAGATGAAACCACCAACGTTTGCGCATTTTTTAACGGTGAAAATGTCAACACCTCTGAGCCGCCCTTTTCACGGATCTGCAGCACTACACCAGGAGCCAGAGGCGAGGCAAACCACATAAAAACAGAAGGCTGGGTGGAACCATCTCCGGGAGCCTGTGCCATTCCTGCGCTTCCGGCAGCAACCACAAT
>DFUR01000023.1 GCA_002380425.1 Bacteroidales bacterium UBA4181 | reverse complement strand
GGACTGATGAGGCACGTATGGCGTCCTCCCCGAAGGTTTCGTAAAAGTCACCCACCCGGAACAACAACACCGCATCAGGATGCTTTCCCTTGATGTGGTAGTACTGCTTCATCAGGGGTGTTTCCACGTATTTTGCTTGTTCTGCCATGCTGCGAAGAGGTTGGAAGGTCAAAATTAGCACATTTGGATTGTTTGGGAGCGGTTGTTAATAAAAAGTGAAAACCCTGGAAAATCCCTTCCAAAAAGGGTTGCATGGTTGGGCATTTACGCCTATTTTTGTTCACCAGGCAAGTTTTCCCGGAAGATCTGTCCGGGAGTCACTTAAAAACAAAACGATGGTTGTCAGAAGTAAGGCCCCGCTTCGAATCGGGCTCGCCGGCGGCGGGACAGATGTTTCGCCCTTCAGTGACCTCTACGGCGGGGCTATCCTCAACGGAACCATCAGCCTCTATGCTCATGCGAGCATTATCCCTCGTGAGGACGGGCGCATCCTGTTCACTCTCAACGACCGTTGTGAACAGTATGAGTTCCCCGCTGTCCCCCGGCTCGGTACCGACGGGCGATGCGGGCTTCTGGCGGCCATCTACAACGCTGTTGTGGCACAGTATGCCCTTTCGCCCTTGTCCTTTGAACTCATCACCCATGTGGATGCCCCTCCCGGCTCGGGTCTGGGAACTTCATCCACCCTGGTGGTAGCGGTACTGGGGGCTTTTGCCGAATGGCTCAAACTTCCCCTGGGAGAGTATGACCTGGCGAACCTCGCCTACCGGATTGAGCGGATTGACATGGAGATGGCCGGGGGAAAACAGGACCAGTATGCGGCCACCTTCGGCGGATTCAATTTCATGGAGTTTTATGAGCATGAAAAGGTGATCATCAACCCGCTACGTATCCGGAGTGCCGTCATCAGTGAATTGTCTAACAATATCCTGCTGTATTACACCCAGATCAGCCGTGAGTCTGCCTCCATCATCCGGGCCCAGCAACAAAATGTCCGGGGGAAGAATGAGCGTTCCGTTCAGGCCATGCATCAGTTAAAGGAGCAAGCGGTGCGGATGAAGGAAGCCCTTTTGCGCGGTCAGTTGGATCAGATTGGGGAGATTCTCAATCTGGGATGGACCTACAAAAAACAGATGGCCGAAGGCATCTCCACACGACTGTTCGAAGATTTGTACGAAGCCGCTCTGCAGGCCGGGGCAACCGGGGGCAAAATCTCCGGAGCAGGCGGCGGCGGGTATATCTTTTTCTATTGTCCCGGGACCACCCGTTATGCGGTGATCCATGCTCTGGAGAAGTTTCAGGGTAATGTTCAGCCTTTTGAGTTCACCAAGAACGGACTTCAAACCTGGACGGTATGAGGTTCGAGGCGGTCATTCTTGCGGGTGGTGCGGGTACGCGGTTGCGGCCGGTCATCGCAGACATCCCCAAGCCGATGGCTCCTGTTCATGGCAAGCCATTTCTGGAGTGGATGCTTCGTCGTCTGGAGCTTCAGGGGGTTTCGCGTGTAGCACTCTCTGTGGGGTATCTGCACGAGGCCATCAGCGCATACTTTGGCAACCGTTTTGGCTCGGTGGAGTTGCTCTATGCTGTGGAGGAGGAACCCCTGGGAACCGGAGGCGGAATCCGCAAGGGGCTCGCAATGCTTGACCAGCCGGATGTGTTTGTGCTCAACGGGGATACCTTCTTCCGGGTGGATCTGGATGTCCTGTATCGATTCCATCGGCAGGAACGTGCGGGAGTAACCTTGGCCCTGAAGACCATCAGCCCGGCCGACCGGTATGGTACTGTGGAGGTCCTGGGGAGCCGGGTCACAGGCTTCCGGGAAAAGGCACCTTTGGCATTAGGCCTCATCAATGGCGGAGTGTATTGCATCCGGAGGACATTGCTGGAAGAGTATGGATTGCCCACAAAATTTTCTTTTGAACAGGATTTCCTGGAAAAACGGGTCCGTGAAGGCTCTGTGGCGGGTCTGGAGCAGGACGGGTATTTTATTGATATAGGTGTTCCCGCCGATTATGAGCGGGTGCAGCAGGAGTGGAATTTATTATGTTAAAAATATGAAGCAAATGGGTGGTTTCCGGAAAGGTTTGGGTTCTTTGGTGACGGTTTGGTTGTTTCTTGGGTTAGGTATTCTACCGGCCCTGATGTATTCCTGCGGCTCTGGCAGTGATAAAACTGCGGAACTTGTGGACAGCGCATCCCTGAGGGCTTCCCGTTTGTTGTTCGGTATTTGTGTGGATTCCCTGGAGGTGGTTCCCGGGGTGGTAGAGCGGGGCCAGACGCTCTCGGATATCCTGATCTCATTTGGGTTCACCCCTGCGATGGTACATCGCCTGGTGGTGGAAACCGACACCATCTTCGATGTAAAGAAAGTCCGTGCAGGGCAGCCCTATACGGCCATGCTGTCTCCCGATTCCCTCAGGTCGCTTCGTTACCTGGTGTATGAGAAGACTCAGGCGGAATATGTTGTTTTTGACCTCGATACCGCCCGGTTTCGGGTGTATCACCAGCAAAAGGAGATACGGGTGGAGCGCAGAACGGTTCGGTCGGCCATTACCTCCAGCCTGTGGAATGCGGTCAAGGAACAGAAAGCCAAGTCAGAATTGACGGGGAAACTTTCGGATATCTATGCCTGGCAGATTGACTTCTTCGGGATTGCTGCCGGAGATAGCTTTGCCGTTGTATACGACCAGCTTTATGTGGACACCTTGCTGTGGGAGATTGGAGACATCCATGTGGCCTACTTCAGGCATCATGGCAAGGATTATTACGCCATTCCCTTTGTGGAGATCGATTCTGTGCGCAAAGGCAATGTAGTGCTGGTGGACACCGTCAGGACCTTCTTTGATGAAAACGGCCAAAGCCTTCGGAAGGCGTTCCTGAAATCACCTCTGAACTTCTCCCGCATCAGTTCGGGTTTCACCAACAGCCGCTTCCATCCAGTGCTTAAGTATTTCCGGGCCCACCACGGAGTGGACTATGCTGCCCCCACGGGGACCCCGGTCTGGTCTATCGGTGAAGGGGTGGTTACCCGCAAGGCCTACCAGCGGGCGGGTGGAGGTCATTATTTGTATATCAAGCACAACGCCACCTACACCACTTCGTACATGCACCTTTCCCGGTATGCAGCCGGCATCAACATAGGGACCCGGGTCAGGCAGGGACAGGTGATTGGTTATGTGGGTCGCAGCGGACTGGCAACCGGGCCGCATCTGGATTTCCGGGTATATAAGAATGGTTCACCCATCAACCCCCTCAAGATGGAGTCTCCGCCCCCCAGATCCCTCCGGGAAAAGGATATGCCCCGGTTCCAGGCGGTGCGCGATTCGCTTATCAGGATGCTGAAGGTGAAGTAATGACAAGGCAGATTTGGGGTGCCTGCTCCAAATGCAATGATGTCGGATGCGGATGTCGTTCAACCTGCGGTCTGGCTCAGATTTCCTCTTCTATCTGGTAATTGTTGCGTTCGCTGGCGGAACGGGAGATGAGTTCTCCCAGAAACCCGGCCAGAAACAGTTGGGTGCCCAGGATCATCGCCGTCAGGGCAATGTAGAAATAGGGGCTGTCCGTAATGAGCGGGGCGCGCGATCCGCTGTACACATGATAGAGCTTTTCGGCACCCAGCCAGATAATGGCAGCGGAGCCCAGCAGGAACATCAGGGTGCCGATGGTTCCGAAGAAATGCATGGGTTTCTTGCCAAAGCGGGCGATGAACAGAATGCTGAGCAAATCCAGGAAACCGTTCATAAAACGGTTGAGCCCAAACTTGCTGGTGCCGTATTTCCGCTCCTGGTGCAGAACTTCCTTCTCGCCGATATTGCGGAATCCTGCTTTTTGAGCCAGGACGGGCACATAACGGTGCATCTCTCCATACACTTCAATGCTCTTAACTACCTGTTTGCGGTATGCCTTGAGGCCGCAGTTGAAGTCGTGCAGCCGGATGCCTGTGGCTTTGCGGGCGGTTGCATTGAACAGTTTGCTGGGCAGGGTCTTCGAAACCGGGTCGTAGCGTTTTCTTTTCCAGCCAGACACCAGGTCATATCCGTCCTGGGTGATCATCCGGTACAATTCCGGAATCTCATCGGGGCTATCCTGCAGATCGGCATCCATGGTGATGACCACATTCCCAAGGGCTGCCCGGAAACCGCAAAAGAGCGCAGCCGATTTGCCGTAGTTGCGGCGGAACCGGATGCCCCGGATGTGGGTATTCTGCGCAGAGAGTTGCCGGATGATTTCCCAGGACTGATCCACACTTCCGTCATCCACCAGGATGATTTCATACAGAAGTTCCTTCTGTTTCATCACCCGGTCAATCCAGGTGACAAGTTCGGGGAGCGATTCTTCTTCGTTGTACAGAGGTATGACAACCGAGATATCCATAGCGGCTAATTTTCAGTTTCCGTTTCCCTGAGAGGCATCATAGGGCGTTTTTTGCGGCTGCGCAGCAGGGCTGCGGCCAGCAGGGAGAAGAGGCCGCCAAACAGGGAGTAATTGACGAGTTTGCTGAAGGTGAAGGTCATAATGGTGGTGGATTCGCGGGTGAGTTGCAAATCCGCCTCCAAACCAGCCCTGTCCGCTTCGGACATGTTGGTGATGACCGAACGCATCGTTTCCCCTACCCAATCCAGATATTGGTCCAGAAAACCGGGTGCCAGGAATCGCAGTACCACAAAATAGGTGAGGGCTACAAACAAGGCAGCAAAAAAACTGATTTGAAAGCCGTAGGTAAAAGCGCGGGCAAAGGGCATCTGATTCCCGGAGCGCTTCCTGAGGTCAAGCAAACCCCAGACAATCATGGCCCAAAGGGTAGCATCCACAGCCACAGTCCATAAGGATATGAGGCTGTTCAGGGCCCACAGGCCAAGGACTACCAATGACATGGCTCCTCCTGCAATGGCCGATATGGTCAGCAGTCTGCGAAACAATAAATCGGACTCTTCTTTAGATGTTTTCATGGCTTGTTTTTCCCAGTGCAAACGTACGCAAACTTTTTCAGGTGTAAAAGATTCCTTTGTTGGTTGAAAACACTATCTTTGCGCCGGGGTAAGTCTTGTACGACCAGCTCCTGTTGAATCCCCCAGGGTCGGAAGGCAGCAAGGGTAAACGGTTGTAGCGGTGCGATGCAAGTAGCTTACCCCTTTTTTATTTCTCTCCCCCATAGATTTCGGCAATTCTTTCGATGGTCTCCCTGAGCTCCTCCGGCTCCGAAGAGGTAACCAGAATCATCCGGATGGACTTGAAGTGTGGCAACCCCTTGAAGTAATGCGTCAGATGCCGCCGCATCTCATATATACCCCTTGGCAATCCTTTGTGCTCTATGGATTTTTCCAGATGTTGCAGAGCCAGGGTGGCCTTTTCGCGGATGGAGAGATCCGGGGCCGGGACTCCGGTTCGGAGATAGTGCTTGATTTCCTGAAAGATCCAGGGCCTCCCGAAGCAGGCGCGTCCAATCATGATGCCGTCCACACCGTAGGTGTTGAAATGATGCAGGGCGGTTTCGGCACTGTCAATGTCCCCGTTGCCGATGATGGGGATGTGCATACGGGGGTTGTTTTTGACGGCTCCGATCAGTGTCCAGTCGGCATTTCCCCTGTACAACTGCGCCCGGGTACGCCCGTGGATGGTCAGTGCCTGGATGCCTGCATCCTGCAGACGTTCGGCGATGTCCACGATGTTTTTGGAACTGTCGTCCCATCCCAGGCGTGTTTTTACCGTTACCGGCACCCGGACAGCCTTGACGATGGCCTCTGTCATGGATACCATCAGAGGCACATTGCACAACATTCCGGCCCCTGCACCCCGGGTAGCAATCTTGCGTACCGGGCATCCAAAGTTGAGATCAATCACTTCCGGCCGGGCAGCCTCGGCCATACGGGCGGCCTCAATCATGGGTTCCATCAGGTGGCCGTACAGCTGGATACCAATGGGGCGTTCCTCGTCCAGAATCTCCAGTTTCTTCAGAGATTTCCGGGCATCCCGGATCAGCCCGTCCGATGAAATAAACTCAGTGTACATCATATCCGCACCATACTGCTTGCAGATGTGCCTGAAGGAAGGGTCGGTGACGTCTTCCATCGGGGCAAGGAACAGGGGGCGGTTGCCCAGGTCGAGCGGTCCGATATGCACGGGCGTATTTTTAGTATATTTGGGGCAAAATTAGGATTTCTTTTCCAAGCTTTCCCATGATCGTTCGCGATGCCTTTCAAAACTCGAGCCCCTGGATGCAATTGTTCTTTATGATTGCATCGGTGGTGCTGGTGTTTGTTTTGTTTTTCAGCGGGGGACTGCTTTTGGGTGGGGTGATCTTTTCGATGAGTCCTGCTGATTTGGTCTGGGTTATGGGGGATGTGTCTGACCCCGGGAGAGGCCCTGTGCTGAAGTATTTTCAGGTGGTGCAGACTTTTGGGCTCTTTGTGGGGCCCTCCCTGTTGCTGGCCTGGTTGTATTCCTCCCGGCCTCTGGCTTATCTGCGTCTGGCGCCCCTGCCCCCGGCAAGAGTTTGGTTGTGGTCGTCCCTGGCAGTAATCTTTCTGATACCCCCTGCCAACTATCTGGCATCCCTCAACGAAACCTGGTCTCTGCCTGATGCCTGGAGCGGGGTGGAGCAGTGGATGCGTGAAGCCGAAGACCGAGGAAACCAGATTCAGCAACTGTTTATGCAGGATACCTCGCTTGCGGGACTGCTGGGCAATATTCTGGTGGTTGCCGTGCTGGGAGCCATCGGTGAGGAACTGTTTTTCAGGAGCATTATGCAGAGCCTTATGGTTCGGGTGTTCCGCAAGGTTTTTCCGGGAGTGCTGCTGGCTTCTGTTGTCTTCGCAGCCGTACACTTCCAGTTTTTTGGATTCGCTCCCCGTCTGGTCATGGGCATGTTTCTGGGATATCTGCTCGTATGGACCGGGTCTCTCTGGGCTCCCGTCATGGCACATTTTGTCAATAACCTGGGCGGGGTGCTGCTGGGTTTTGCTCTGATTCGTGGCTGGATTCCCCAGGATGCCGAAATGATCTGGTCCGATCATAAGCTGTGGCCCCTGTGGGGGGCATGCACACTCTTGAGTGTATTCTGTATGTGGCAACTCAAAAAAAATCCATCAAATCATGAAACGGTGTCTGTTTGAACGCATCCTGTTGTTGTTTTCGATTTCTCTGATGGTCGGGTGTGGTGTCCGGAATGCCCCTGATGCGGACCTTCCCGGAAAAGCTGACGATCCAGATCTGATCCGTATGCATCTCAATGGCCCGGTGCGTTCGGTGCAGATCAACGCGATGGAAACAGTGTTTAATTCCCAGGGGTATATCTCCGAAGTCAACCGCTACAATGAGGAGGGCAAACTGCTTTCGAAAGAAATCAGGAATTACCAGCAATCCGGAGCTTTGTCCGAGGCTACCGTTTATGTTGTGGACGGCCGGCTGGACTACAGAACCGTTTATGAGTACGATGAGCGGGGTTTGCGGACGGGAATCCGTTCCCTGGATGCCAGTGATCAGCTGATCAGCCGGGAGGCTTTTACTTATAACAGGGAGGGCCGGATGCAGGAGGCTTTGCGTTACCGGAGCGGGGACACGCTGGAATCCAGAACGGTTTATGCTTACGCCGCGGATGGAACGCTCAAAGGCTCTGAACTCTTCAGGGGTGATGGCCGGCTCGGCGAGAGAATGGAGCGGAAACCCACTGAAGACGGTGGATTCCGTGAGGTCATCCGCGCCTATGCCAACGGTCGTGTGAGCATGACCCGAACCCGTGTGTTCAACCAGCGCGGTGAGCAGACAGAGGTGCTAACGGTGTTTTCTGGACGCGGCCGGGCCCGGACCTACCGAATGCTGTCGGAGTATGAGTATGATGCCCGTGGAAACTGGACCCGGCGCACCCAGATTATTGGTGGAAAGCCACAGTACTCTGTTGTCCGCACTATCGTGTATTTCGATGCCGGGGCAGACACGAATGCTCCGAGGTAAAAAGCATTCGGGCAGGGCTTTTGTGCTGTTTGTGTTCCTTGCTATGAACCACAAAAAATGTATCTTGCGTTCAGTTTCTGTTTAATCATTCATTACTGCACTTATGAGTTTCCGAAAGATTGTCTGTTTGTTAGCGTCCCTGTTGTATTTTGCTCTGGCCACGCTCCCGGCCGCCGGGTTCACGATTCCTGAGCTTCCCTGGGTCCAGGATGTGGGTGCCCGGACACAACCCACCTCGAAGATGGTGGTTTCCGCAAATGATTTCGGAGCCAAGGGGGACAGTGTCACCCTCAACACCGTTGCCATCCAATCAGCGATTGATGCCTGTTATGCGCGGGGTGGAGGAGTGGTGACGTTTCAACCGGGCAAGTATCGCACCGGGTCTCTTTTTGTACTGTCGAACGTTACCCTGCAGGTGGACCAGGGGGTCACGCTTTTGGGCAGTCAGGACCTGAAGGATTATAAAATGATTTTTACCCGTGTGGCCGGTATCGAGATGGAGTGGCCTTCGGCACTGATCAACGTGCTCAGTCAGAATAACGTGGCCATTACAGGATCCGGACTGATTGATGGACAGGGGAATCCCTTCTGGGATAAATACTGGACGATGAGACGTGATTACGAGAGCAAGGGGCTTCGCTGGATTGTGGACTACGACTGTACCCGTCCCAGGCTGATGTTGATTTCCGAGAGTACCAACGTAACTGTGAAAGGATTGCGTTTGCAGCGTCCCGGATTCTGGACCCTCCATATTCTCTATTCTTCCCATGTTACCGTGGATGGTGTTGTAATCCGCAACAACATTGGGGGGCACGGTCCCAGTACCGATGGGATAGACATTGACTCTTCATCGAAGATTCTGGTGCAGAACAGCGATATTGATTGCAACGATGATAATTTCTGTCTCAAGGCTGGCCGGGACTGGGACGGCTTGCGGGTGAACCGCCCTTGCGAATACATCGTCATACGCGATTGTATCTCCCGTGCCGGGGGAGGCCTGTTCACCTGCGGAAGCGAAACTTCCGGAGGGATCCGGAATGTATTGGCATACAACATTAAGGCCATTGGTACCAGTGTTTGCCTCCGGTTCAAATCGGCCCTGACCCGGGGCGGAACGGTGGAGAATATCTATCTCCGGGATATCGAGATGAGCAATGTGGGTACTGCTTTTGAAGCAACCTGCAACTGGAATCCCAGCTACAGCTATTCGGTGATGCCCCAGGGATATACCTGGGAATCCATGCCCCAGCACTGGCGGGTGATGCTCACTCCTCCCGAGCCGGAGGAACAGGGAATTCCTCATTTTAAGAACATTTATGTGCAGAATATTCAGGGTACTGCCCGCACCGGAATCTCCGCTTCGGGGGTGGCTCAGACCATTCTGGAGCATTTCAACTTCAGCAATGTGCGGATTCAGGCCGGGCGTGCAGGCAGTATTTCCTACGCCAGCGACTGGAACTCCGAAGGCCTCGTGTTTACCAATGCTTCTGGTCAGGTGCAGGCCTTGAGTGTGAATCCGCAGAACACCCGGAACATGAATCTCAAGTAAGTGCTTGCTTCATCCTTTCAGGATCTGACGCCCGAAGCCGGATGTGATGAGGCCGGAAGGGGATGTTTGGCAGGCCCTGTCTTCGCAGCCTCTGTGATTCTGCCCCCGGGATATGCGCATCCCTTGCTGGATGATTCAAAAAAACTGACACATCGTCAGCGGCTGCGCATGCGGGAGGAGATCCTCAGGGATGCTGTGTCCTGGGCAGTAGCTTCATGCACTCCTGAGGAGATTGACCGGCTGAATATCCTGCAGGCTTCCGTGCTGGCCATGCAGCGGGCCATTGCCTTGTTGACTGTCCGGCCCGCCTTCCTCATCATTGACGGGAACTATTTTAAGCCTGTCCCGGGCATTCCTCATCAGACACTTGTGCACGGGGATGCCCGTTTTGCGTCCATAGCTGCGGCTTCCATCCTGGCCAAGACCTTCCGCGATGAGGCGATGGAGGCTTTGTCCCCGGAATATCCCGCCTATGGGTGGGAGCAGAACAAGGGTTATCCCACAGCCGCTCACCGGAGAGCCATCGTGCTTCATGGTATCACCCCCCATCATCGTCGCAGCTTTGTTCTGCTAGCCCCGCCCGTCTTGTTTTGAGCACTACGTTCCTTATCTTTGCACCCATGAAAGCCTTCCGGATTTTTGCTTTATTGCTTGTCCTTGCATCGGGACCTCTGTCCTCTTCCCTGCGGGCCGGAGAGGGTATGTGGCCTGTGTCCTGGTCCCGCGATAGGATTGCTGCCGCAATGGACTCCATGGGTTCCTCTCTGGCGCCGGAGCAGATATACAGCACCGCCGCTCCCTCCCTGAAGGATGCCGTGGTGCTGTTTGGTGGGGGGTGTACCGGGGAGATTGTTTCCCCTCAGGGTCTTTTGCTGACCAACCATCATTGCGGGTACAGCACGCTGCAGGAGCTGAGTACCGTGCAAAACGACTATCTCACCGATGGATTCTGGGCTGCTTCGTTCAGCGAGGAACTCCCGGCCCCGGGACTGGAAGTGTCGTTCCTGGTCAGTATGGAAGATGTCACCGCTCGTCTGAAGTCCCTCGAAGACTCTCTTCGGGCTGCAGACGCTCGCCAGAGTGCCCGGAATGTGCTTCTGGCTCGCTATCGGGGCGGAGCCGGAGATCATGCCGAACTGGTCCCGATGTTCGAACGTAACCGTACTTTTCTCTGTATCTACAGGACTTATCGTGATGTTCGTCTGGTGGGGGCTCCCCCTTCATCCATTGGTAAGTTCGGAGGAGAAACCGATAACTGGATGTGGCCCCGGCATACGGGGGATTTCTCGTTTTTCAGGGTGTATGCAAGCCCTCAGGGACAACCTGCGGACTACAACCCAGGGAATGTTCCGCTACATACACCTGTGTATCTGTCTGTTTCGCAAGGTGGTACACGGCCTGGAGATTTTGTGTTCATCATGGGCTTTCCAGGCTCCACCAGCCGCTATATCCCATCTTTTGTTATGGAAAACCTTAGGGATGTCACCCATCCGGTGCGTGTGGCCGTCCGTGCCGACCGGCTCCGGATTATGGAGCGGTTCATGGGCAAAAGCACGGCCCTGAGGCTGATGTATGCCGACACCTACGTGTCTCTGGCAAACTATTACAAGAATTCTCAGGCTCATTTGGAGGCCTTCCGCCGTGAGGATCTGGTTTCGGCCCGAATGCTTTACGAGGAGGAGCTTCGGGCGTGGGTGGAACAGGATTCTGTCCGCAAGTCTCGTTATGGGACGTTGCTGGATGATTACAGGGAGATTGTCCTGAAACGACGTCCTCTGATCAGGGCCTTGCAGATGTATGCTGAGGCATTTATGTTGTCTCCCGGGGTGCTCGACCTGGCCACTTCGGGAGAACCATTCTACAGGGCTATGACCAGGTTGGAGGGTGTCTCCGGGCAGGAACACTCCCTCCAGCAGCGCACGGGTGATTCCCTGCTTCAGCAGTGGTCGGAGCATGTGAATGTTTCCCTCAGTCGAATGGATTTACGGGCTGAGTGCAGGATCCTTCAGTCGGTACTGCAATTGTTGTTTGAACAGTTGCCCGCGGAGTATCTTCCTGATTCTCTCGCAACAGACATGGGAGCGTCTTCCATTCGGATGAAGGCTTATATCCGGAATATTTTCCGGCATTCCCTGTGCCTTTCCAAAGTCCGCAGAGAGGCCTTTCTGGCTCATCCTACCCGGGAGGCCTGGGATGCCGACCCGCTGGTACAACTCTCCCGTGCCATCACGCGAAAATACGTCCGTATGTCCGTCGAGTCCTCGCGTACCCGTCTGCCACTCGATGATTTTGCGCGGCGTTTTATGGCCCTGCAGATGGAACAAGACCCAGACCGGTTTTTTTATCCGGATGCCAACGGGACCATGCGTCTCACTTTCGGGAATGTGGATGGTTATACCCCGCCGGGCGGGGAGGCCCTGGAGCCTTACACCTATCTGACCGGTGTGATGGATAAGGAGCGCCGCCGTGATCCCGAGTTCCGGGTGCCTTCCCGGCTCCGCTCGCTGTATCGCCAGGGGCAGTTTGGCCCCTATGTCGAAGACGGAGATGTTCCGGTTTGTTTCCTTTCGACCACCGATATCATCGGGGGCAATTCCGGAAGCCCGGTGATGAATGCCCGAGGAGAGCTGGTTGGGGTTGCCTTCGATGGAAACTGGGAGGGGGCCGTGGGCGATTTGGTGTACGACCCTTCGTTCAACCGCACTATCAGTGTGGATATCCGGTATGTGTTGTTTGTAGTGGATAAATTTGCCGGTGCCGAAAGGTTGCTTGGTGAGATGAATATTGTCCGATGAGAAAGAAAATTCACATCATCACCATGGGTTGCTCCAAGAACCTGGTGGATTCCGAGCGGCTGATGCGCCAGCTGGCGGCTGCCGGATACCAGGTGAAGCATGAGGGCCCGGTGGGTAAGGTGTTCTGTGTGATCATCAATACCTGCGGGTTTATCCATGATGCCCGCGAGGAGTCGGTGAATATGATTCTGGAGTGTGTGGAGGCCCGCAAGAAGGGACGCATTGAGCTCTTGTATGTGATGGGGTGCCTTTCCCAGCGGTACCGTGAGGAGTTGCTCAGCGAGATTCCCGAGGTGGACCAGTATTTCGGGGCCAGGGACATTCGCGAAGTGCTTGAGGCGTTGCAGTTGCATGCCCGGGAGGACCTGATGGGCGAGCGGGTGCTGACAACCCCTGCCCATTATTCTTACCTGAAAATTGCCGAAGGTTGCGACCGCACCTGTGCCTTTTGTTCCATCCCGTTGATCCGGGGTCCCCACGTCTCCCGTCCCCTGGAGGAAATTACCAGTGAGGCCCGTTATCTGGCCTCTCAGGGGGTGAAAGAACTGTTGGTTATTTCACAGGACATTACCTACTATGGTTATGACCGTTACCGTAAGTCCGCTCTGGCCGAACTCATCCGACAGTTGTGCCGGATAGAAGGGCCTGATTGGGTGAGGCTTCACTATACCTATCCCCGGAATTTTCCTTTGGAGGTCCTGGACCTGATGAACTCTGAGCCAAAGTTGTGCCACTATCTGGATATCCCGGTGCAGCACATCAGCGACCCGGTATTGCAGGCAATGCGGCGCAACATCACCCGTGAGCAAACTTTGCAACTACTCCGGGAAATCCGCCGGCGGGTACCCGGCATCGCCTTGCGTACCACTCTGTTGGTGGGCCATCCCGGAGAGACTGAGGATGATTTCAGGCAATTACTCGATTTTGTGCAAGAAATGAGGTTCGAGCGGCTGGGGGTGTTTACCTATTCCCATGAGGAAGGTACCCACGCCGGCCTGAATTACCGGGATGACATTCCCTCTGATGTGAAGGCTGAGCGCGCGGCAAGGATCATGGAGCTACAACGGGCCATTTCTGAAGACCACAACCAGCGCAGGGTTGGGTCGGTATTCAGGGTATTGATTGACCGACAGGAGGGTGATTTCTTTGTGGGGCGAACCCAGTATGATTCCCCCGAAGTGGACAACGAGGTGCTGATTCCGGTGGATCCTGGCACCCGGGTAGGTAGCTTCTGCGATGTACGCATTACCTCGGCAACCGAATACGATCTGTTCGGGGCGTTGGTGTCCTGATTTGTCCTCGTCTGCATTCCCTTTTCCTTTGTCATTCAGACTCTTGTCTCCCTGACGGATTATCTGTATCTTGCAAGGGAACATTTTTTGAGTCATCACATATAAACTATTGATTATGAGAACAAATTTCTGGTTGTTACTGAGCCTTCTGTGGCTGTTTCCCGCACTTTCCATGGCCCAGCCATCGCCCTTCACGATTCCTGATCTGCCCTGGACCCGCGATGTTGGGGCCAAGACCATGCCAGAGGGTGACCGCCAGTTCCGGGTGAATGATTTCGGGGCCAGGGGAGACAGTGTTACCTTGGATACCCGCGCGATTCAGGCTGCCATCAATGCCTGTTTTGCACAGGGAGGAGGGGTGGTCACCTTTGCTCCAGGCAAATATCTCACCGGGTCCATCTATGTGCTTTCGAATGTGCGGCTCCAGATTGACAAGGGGGTGAAGATTCTGGGTAGCCAGAATCTGGAGGATTACCCGATGATTTTTACCCGGGTAGCCGGCATCGAGATGCAGTGGCCTTCGGCCCTGATCAATGTGCTTAACCAGGAAAATGTGGCCCTGACGGGAGATGGTCTGATTGATGGTCAGGGCAATCCTTTCTGGAGTAAATACGGCTCCATGAGTATGGATTATGTCCGCAAAGGACTGCGCTGGATTGTGGACTATGACTGCACCCGTCCCCGGTTGATGCTGATCTCCGGGAGCAACAATGTCACGGTGAAGGGTCTGAATATGCAGCGGCCTGGTTTCTGGACGCTTCATATTCTTTATTCTCAATATGTTACGGTTGATGGGGTGACCATCCGGAACAATATCGGAGGCCGGGGCCCCAGTACGGACGGTATTGACATTGACTCTTCTTCGAAGATTCTGGTTCAGAACAGCGACATTGACTGTAATGATGATAATTTCTGTCTCAAGGCGGGACGTGACTGGGATGGCCTGCGGGTAAACCGTCCTTGTGAGTACATCGTTATCCGCGACTGTATCTCCCGTGCAGGGGGCGGTCTGTTCACCTGTGGCAGCGAGACCTCGGGAGGCATCAGGAATGTTTTGGCCTACAACATCAAGGCTTACGGAACGACCGTTTGTTTGCGGTTCAAATCGGCTCTGACCCGTGGGGGAACCGTGGAGAACATCTATCTGCGTGATATCGAAATGAACAATGTGGGTACCGCTGTGGAGGCTACCTGTAACTGGAATCCCAGCTACAGTTATACCACAATGCCTCAGGGATATACCTGGGAATCCATGCCGCAGCACTGGCGGGTGATGCTGACCCCTCCCAATCCTGCTTCCCAGGGGATTCCGCACTTCAGGAATATCTATGTACAGAACATCACAGGTTCGGCGCGTACCGGGATTTCTGCCGCCGGGGTGGAGCAGACTCTGCTGGAAAACTTCCATTTCAGCAATATGAAGATCCAGACTTCCAATGCCGGCAGCATCAAATATGCCAAAGGCTGGAACTCCAACGGACTGGTGTTCACCAACCCTTCGGGGGCACCAGTCGCTTTGCGTGTGGATGAGGCAACCACCAGCGGGATGAATCTTCACTAGCCCCGATGGCCTGAACCGGTATTATGGATGCAATGATTCTGGCTGCTGGCCTGGGTACCCGGCTTCGACCCTACACCCTTCACCAACCCAAAGCGCTGGTGAAGGTTGGCGGGGTACCCATGCTGGAGCTGGTCATCCTGAGGTTGCGTCATGCGGGGGTGCGCCGGCTGGTAATCAATATTCATCATTTCGGAGCGCAAATCACGGAGTATCTCAGAGCCCGGGACAACTTCGGACTGGAGATACTGATTTCCGATGAGCGGGGTCAGTTGCTCGATACCGGGGGAGGGTTGAAGAAAGCTGCCGGGTTCTTTGGGGACAGCCCTTTGTGGGTGTACAATACTGATGTGCTGTGTGACAGCGATATATCTGAACTCTATGCCGCACATCTCAGGCACAACCCCCTGGTAACGCTTTTGGTGAGCCACCGCCCCACTTCCCGGGCGTTTCTGGTCAATGAGCAGGGGCTGCTGTGTGGCTGGCAGAACAACCAGACCGGAGAGCGCCGGATTTCCCGTCCCGGGGAAGCATTGCTGCCGGTGGCCTACAGTTGTATTCAGGTGGTGGACCCCCGTTTGTTTTCGCTGATGACCGAGCAAGGGGCATTTTCGCTCACGGATTGCTATATCCGGCTTGCTGCGACTCAGGAACTTCGGACGGTCTGTGATGATGCTTGTTTGTGGATGGATCTTGGTCGTCCCGAACATTTAGAGGCCGCGGCCCCCTTTGTGGCAGATTTTTTGCAACGTTTCTCTTAAATCTTTCTTATGAGGCCTGACTCAGACAAGATTTTTGTGAGTGATGAAACCACCCGCAAGTATCGGAGCTTGCTTCGGACCGGGCGTGTATCCCTGACCGCTGCTGACCTGAAAGAGCTTCGGCGTGCCTTTGCCATGATTCAGGGGGCGGGGGTGGACCGAACTGTTTTCGGCGAAGATGCCATAAGTTTCGGTCTGGATGTAGCCCTGATTACCTGTGGACAGATGGGGCTCCGCAAGGTGTCGGTCATCAGCAGTATGCTGTTTCCCTTTGTGTCCAATAATTTTATCGTTCTGGAGGATATTCAGTCGGCTTTCGGAGAGAAAGTTGCCGAGATGACCCGGGAACTGGCCGGAATATCAGCCATCAGTGTCAAAGACACCCGTCAGCAGGCCGAAACATTCCGTGCCATGATCCTGACAGTGGTGACCGATGTCCGGGTGATCCTGATCAAACTGGCAGAACGGCTCAAGTTGATGCGGATTCTGGAACACTTTCCGGAACAGGACCGATACCGCTTTGCTTCCGATACTTTTTATCTCTATGCCCCTCTGGCGCATCGTCTGGGTTTGTACAACCTCAAGACCGAGATGGAGGACCTCTCCCTGAAGCATATCAACCCGGAGGCCTATGAAACCATCAGTCGAAAACTGGCTGAAACAAGCCAGACGCGTAACCGGTTTATCCGGGAATTTGTACAGCCTATCCGGGATGCTCTTACCCGCCAGGGGATGGATTTTGAGATCAAGGCGCGCCTGAAATCAGTGTACTCCATCTACAACAAGATGGTCAAGCAGGGCGTGGAGTTCGAGGAGGTGTACGACATCTTTGCCATTCGCATCATTCTGAATTCGGAACTGACCAACGAGAAATCTGATTGCTGGCACGTCTATTCCACAGTAACGGATTTTTATCAGCCCAACCCTTTGCGCATGCGCGACTGGATATCGGTGCCCAAATCCAACGGCTATGAATCCTTGCATGCCACGGTCATTGGACCGGCTGGGAAATGGGTGGAGGTGCAGATACGTACTGCCCGAATGGATGAAATCGCCGAGAAAGGCCTGGCCGCTCACTGGAAATACAAGGGGGGGCAGGCTGAGGCTGGCATGGAGGAGTGGCTGGGCCAGATTCGTGAAGTCCTGGAGGCACCTGACGGAGATTCCTCCGAAGTTCTGGACAGCCTGAAACTGAACCTGAACGCCAAGGAAGTGTTTGTCTATACCCCGCAGGGGGACTTGCGCAAACTCCCCAAAGGGGCGACAGTGCTGGATTTTGCTTTTGATATTCACACTGGTCTTGGCGCAACTTGTGTGGGCGGCAGGGTCAACGGGAAGAATGTTCCTCTCCGCCACGAGTTGCAGAGCGGTGACAGGGTGGAGATCATCACGTCCAAGAATCAGAAACCCAACGGAGGCTGGCTCAGTTGGGTGGTCACCTCCAAGGCCCGGAGCCGTATCAAGGCTCTGCTTAAGGAGGAAGAACGAAAGGTGTCCGAGCAGGGGCGTGAAATCTTGCAAAGGAAACTGCGCAACTGGAAAATCCCTTTTGATGATGTTGCCTTGACCAAATTGCAGAAGCATTTCAGGCTCAAAAGTTTCACCGAGGTGTTCCTGATGATTGCCGCCGACAAGATGGATGTTTCGGAGATGAAGGAGGTGCTTTCCGGGAAGGAAGACCGCCAGAAAACGCCCGAAAAGATTGATGAACAGGCGGTGGTGAAGCTGGCCCGTCCCAGAGATCTGCAGCCCGGGGACCTCATTGTGATTGACGAGGCTGGTGGATGGCAGTACAAGCTGGCCAAGTGCTGCAATCCGATATACGGGGACCGGATTTTTGGCTTTGTTACCATCAACGAGGGCGTGAAGATTCATCGGGAAAACTGTCCCAATGCCCGTCAAATGCTGGAGAAATTCGGGTATCGGGTGCTTCCTGCCCGTTGGGCTGACAGTGAGGACGTTTCGGTGTTTCAGGCGGATATTATGGTTACAGGGAATGATGATATCGGGATTGTCAGCCGGATTTCGGATGTAATTTCCCGGGAGATGAAGCTCCCGATGCGTTCCATCAATGTCAAGACCCATGACGGCCTCTTTGAGGCAGCGATCACGGTTTTTGTGTCCGACCTTACCCGCCTGGAGGGGCTGATGCAGCAACTCCGCAGGGTGAAAGGAGTCAAGCATGTTGCCCGGGGTATGGCGGGTTAACCCCTCCCCGGATGCTGGTGCATATTTGAAAGAATAGTGTTATCTTTAATGACTTTTTGTTGGGATATGGCAAGAACGATACAGAAATGGATTTTGGGATGTTTGGCCGGGAGTCTGTTGTCGGTGATGCCTTCTTCGGCTTTGGACCGGCAGGATACCGCTCGTGTTTCAGGAGGGTTCCAGATGCCTCTGAGCCCCGTGGAAACAACTGTCACTACCGGTTTTACAATCTCCCCGCAACTGGGCTCGTCTTATTTTGTGGCCCCTTCCTTCAGAAAACAAATCAGTCCCCGTCTGAGGCTTGACTTCGGAGCCCGCTACACCTACTATGACCTCAAGCCCTTGCCTTTCTCGGTGCGGGGCAAGGAGCAGACATCTTCGGTGCGGGTATGGGCCGAAGGAAGCTATCAAATCAACGATAAATGGTTTGTTTCCGCTTATGCCATGAAGGATATCGGGGCCAATCCTGCTGCCTGGAGCATGCCCTTTTATGGGCCCACAGAAGCCTACGGAATCGCAGTGGATTATATTCCTTCTGAATCCTTGCGGTTCAGGGCCGAGTTCAATTTCACCCGGGGAGGATATTATTCCTGGTATCATCCCTACGATATGTGGTACCAGCCCTCATTTGGTCCCGCGGGCCATTACCGGTTTCCTTCCCTGTGGATGGAGCCATGATGTTACACTTTATGCCATGATGCTATGACTTCCTTTCTGGACACCAAACTGATGCACCCCAGGGACCAGATCACCCTGATCATTAGTCGGATATATAAACGTGGAATGACCACCACCTCGGGCGGCAATGTTTCCATGATTGACGATAACGGGGATATCTGGGTTACCCCCGCTGGAGTGGACAAAGGGTCACTCCAGCCATCGGACATTATGTGTGTGACCCGGGAGGGCAAGATTATCGGTCCGCACAAGCCTTCGTCGGAGTATCCTTTTCATAGGGCAATCTATGAGTCACGTCCCGACATCAAGGCTGTGGTACATGCCCATCCACCGGCACTGGTCTCTTTCAGCATTGTGCGCCGCATTCCCAATACCAATGTGATTTCTCAGGCGCGGCATATTTGCGGGCCCATTGGTTACGCCCCTTACGAGGTTCCCGGAAGCAAGGCTCTTGGGGAGAATATCGGCAAGGAGTTCGATAAGGGTTTTATGGCCGTGATTATGGAGAACCACGGAACGGTAGTTGGAGGTTCGGATCTGGAGGATGCTTTTCAGCGTTTTGAAACCCTGGAATTCTGTGCCCGGTCCATCCTGTTCAGCAAGGCCATCGGGCTGACCAATTACCTTTCGGATGCCCAGATATCAGAGTATGAATCGCAGTTTCCGGCACTGCTGCCCGAAATGGATCAGGTGGAACATCCCTCCGAAGAGCGCGAGAAGCGAACCGATATATGCCGCATTGTCCACCGGGCGTGCGATCAGGGCCTGATGATCAGTTCCTACGGGACGGTCTCTGTACGGCTTCAGGGCGGGGATTTTCTCATCACCCCAACCAATGTGCCCCGCTGGGATCTGCAGCCTTCTGATATCGTGCAGATTCGTGACGGACACCGGGAGAAGGGCAAGATTCCCAGCCGCTCTGTGTGGCTGCATCAGGAGATCTACAACCAGTTCCCGAACATCAATTCCATTATTTTGACACAGTCTCCTTATTTGATGGCCTTTGGGATTGCCCGTCAGACTTTTGATGTCAGGACCATCCCTGAGAGCTGGATCTTCCTTCAGGATGTGCCGTTGATGCCCTTTGGTTCTCATTTCAAGGGCCGTACTGAAATCCAGGCTGCTCTGAGCAAGGGGCGTCCGGCATTGCTGATTGAGAACGATTCGGTGTTGATCACCGGAGATAAATTGTTACAGACTTTTGACCGGCTTGAGGTGGCGGAGTTTAGTGCTACATCCCTGATTATGGGGGCCTCCATCGGAGAGTTGGTGCCGATAAGCGATGATCAGGTGGAGGACCTGCGTCGTGTTTTTTTGATTAAATAATTTAAAACCAAAACTATGAGAAAACTTTTGTTGTTGATGGCTCTTTGTATGGCCACTGTGGCTGTTCAGGCCGAAACCCGCTTTGGCATCAAGGGAGGCCTCACCTTCCAGGACTACAAGGCGGTAGATATTCAGAATGACTGGGATGGTGTTTTTGAATCCCGCACCTCATGGAATGCGGGTGTTTTCGCCCAGTTCAAGTTGCTGGGACTGGCATTGCAGCCTGAACTGCTCTATTCTGAAAAGGGTACCGACGTTCTGAAGATGAAGTATCTGGAACTCCCTTTGAGCATCCGGGTCAATCTGCCGGGCATCCCCAAACTTCTTAAACCCTACGTGATTGGTGGGCCCTACGTGAGCTATGCTCTGGACGGTGAGCTGGATGTGGAGGGTGAAATTCAGGATTTCGACTACAAGAAAATGGATTATGGAGCAGGGATTGGCGTTGGTTGTGATCTTTTCAACAGGCTGCAGCTTACAGCCCGCTACGACTGGGGCTTTGGCAAGGTAGCCGACGGGGATCTCCTGGATGTAAACGCCAAGGGCCGCGTCTTCTCGTTGTCTCTGGGTTTCTACTTCTGACAGGCTCGTTGGATCGCCTACGGAGAGCGTCTCAAACTTGGGTTTGAGGCGCTTTTTTAATCTTCGGCCATGTGCTTACGAATCGTGTCCCAGCTGGGGTCACGCAACAGAGAGCCATTGTCCAGAAATGCAGGAGTCTCAAACATTCCCCCGGCCTGGGCCGAGGTTACGATGGCATCTGGGGAAAGGATGTACCTGCCGGCAACGCGTTCTGTTTCCCAAAGCACGTGGTCGAAGCCGGCATAGATGAGCTCTGTGCAGGCGATGCGGTCTAAAGAGAACACATTGTAATGAAAATCGTATGCCTTGTTGAGCTGTTTCAGCAGGTTGTTCCTGATTGTCTGCTGTTGTTTTTGGGTGAGTCCCACGGGGCGCAGAATCAGGAATGTCTTGCCTTCGGCAAAATCTTCCAGGGAACTGATACGTACACCTGACTTACGGACGGCCTCGATCATCCGTATTTGTTCCGGATCGGTCGGTGTGTTTCCCTTGTCGGTTCCGGGGGTACTCAGGCATACGGCCACATGCCCGAAGTATCCGGGAATCAATCTGTCGGTGAGCCTTTGTGGCGATTTCATCATGACAATGTCCAGTGGCCGGAGCAGGGAAGCAAGCTGTCTGGCGTTTTTGGCCGCGTCGTTGGGGCCCTCAAATCTTCCGACAAACATTCCGAAGGCCCGGCCCAGAGAGTGTATCATTTCGTACTGAGCTTCCATGAAGCGTTCTTTTTGTCTGAAAAGAAGATTTTTTAACCAGAGCGCAGTGGTGGCAGGGGAGAGGTTCAGCCGGGATGTCTGGACGGTGTCTCGGGACGATTGCCACCGGGAGAGTTCCTTTCGGAGTGCGCGGTCATACAGTATATCCCGGGTGTGTTGCAGTGCGTTGGAGGGAATGTGGTTGCCCCTGTCGCCTCGGTTGAGGCTCCGCCGGAGGGCAGGGCTCGGATGGTACAGGCTGTCGCAGAGGGCGGCGATGGAAAGCATGGGAACGGCGCATCTCAATAGCTCTTGCGGGTCGGCAGGCTCAGGGCCGAGTCGCAGGACACGGAGTTGTTGCTCGTGTTCTTGAAATTGTTTCCATTGCTGCCCAAACCGGGTGTGTGCCTGGTTTAACTTCTGTGCCGTCAGGGGCGGATTCTTTTGGAGCCGTGCGTCCAGGATATTGACGAGGAGGACACAAAAGATTAGGAAGAGTAATAGAAATATCCCCATCCTCAGATGCCTGCGTCGTGTTCGGGGCATCTGAGGATGGGATTTTCGGTTGGACCGAAGGTTATCGGGTGCGAACCTTGACAACCGTCAGGGATTGCGGAGTGAGCTTGATTTCCAGGTCTTTCCCGTTCAGCGCCAGAGGATTGCTTTCCGGGGCAATCAGTGTGGGTTGAGCGATAGAGTTCACAGCTTCCTTGTCCTTGCTCTGCAGAACGATGAGTTCCCCTTCCGGAAGGATCTCCCGGGCAGTGTTCAGGGTAAGCCGGCAGGTTTGGTCCTGCTCTGCAGCATTCACTACTTTGACAATAACCTCATGGGTGGTCGAATCCCAGACGGCGGAGGCATAGATCCCGTTCTGGCCGGTGAGGGGTTTCCCTTCCTGAAGAACCCGGAGCAGGTCGGTGCCCCGGTGCAGGGAGAACATCTGTTGCACATAGTAGTTGGGGGTGCCGTAGGCATTCAGGTTGTCGAACCAGATGAGGTTCGGGGTCCACTGCCAGGCATCGAGATGTCCGAACAGAGGGGCGTACGAGGTCATGTGGACCACATCGGCATTGCGTTCCAGTCCGGTCATGAAGGCGGCTTCGGCCAGAGCACATTCCCAGTTGTTCTTGTTGTCGGGGCTGCAGGTAAACTCACTTTGAGCGGCATACTCCCCAGCAAAAATCTTGTAGCTGTTGCGGTCGTAGTTGTCATATCGGGTGGCATTCTCCAGGAACCACTCCGGATTGCGGTAGTAATGTTCGTCCACGAGGTTGGGCGTGTATTTTTTTAGCTCCTCTTTGGCATAATCGAACAGTTTTTCGGAGGGTGCCGGCCCGGTTCCTGAAACCAGATGAATGTCCGGATACCGATCGCGGATGGCTTTTTCAAACACCGCGTAGCGTTCAAAGTACTGTGGCCCCCACTGCTCGTTGCCAATGCCGAGGTACTTCATGCCAAAGGGTTCAGGATGGCCCATAGTGGCACGGATGCTTCCCCATGGAGAGTCAGCAGGCCCGTTGGCAAATTCAATCAGGTCCAGGGCGTCCTGAACATATTCATCCAACTGGTCCATAGGGACAAGTTCCGCAGTATTGAACTGGCAGGCCATCCCGCAGTTCAGAATAGGCAGGGGTTCCGCTCCAATATCTTCGGCGAGTTGGAAGTATTCGTAGAATCCCAGCCCGAAACTTTGGAAGTAATCAGGCGTCGGCCTATGGGCAAATTCTGTATTCCAGCGGTTCACAATCAACTGCCGGCGGGCAGGGTCCCCGATGGTTTTCTTCCACTGGTAACGGGTAGCCAGTTCCCGGCCTTCGACGATGCATCCACCGGGAAACCGAAGGAATCCGGGTTTCAGGCCAGCCAACAGCGAGACCAGGTCGGCACGCAGGCCACCTTGGCGGTTGTTCCAGGTGTCCGAAGGAAAAAGAGAAACCATGTCCAGATCCAACTGGCCGGTGCCCTGAAACTCAATGCGCAGCCTTCCCCGGGCATCCGTCCGGGAACACTCTATCGTGGCTGTGCAGGAGGCCCAGTCTGTATTCTGTGGGGTAACAGTCGTCTGGCCCAGGACTTCTCCGTTTTCGGCAAGCAGCGACAGGTTCATCGTTACAGTGCTTCCTTCGGGGCGGGCAGCCAGAACCGAAAACAGGTAACGTACGCCCTGCTTGAGCCCCATGCCCCGGAAGCCGCTGTTGGTCATGCTCCAGGGACCTTTGTTCCCGTCCACCTTGACCCGCATGAACCGTGGGTTCTCAGGATGGGTTTGCCCCCGGTTGATGATGACAAAATGCGATGAGTCGTCACTGGCCTGCTGAATGCTCCATCCCATTCTGGGAATGGCAAATTCAAAGGAGCGGTTCTTGACCAGCTCGGCATAGATGCCGCCGTCGGCTCCAAAATTGATGTCTTCAAAAAAGATGCCCCACATGGTGGGTTGAATTTGGGCAACGGTCTGATCTACTTCAACGATTAGTGGTGCCAGAGCCGGAGCTTTCTCTTCACAGGAGAGCGTGCCTGCTGCCACCATGGTCAGCAGAGCCAAACAAATAAACGAAGTAATGCGCATAGATGAAATGGTTATGGTTATTGGTCGGTTTGACTATTCGGGATTATTCCATGGGAATGAGGGAAAGGTAGTCCTCCACACTTGCCCCGTCCAGACAGGCTTCTATGATCTGCTTCCCGGAGGCGGAAAGTTCCGGGGTAAGGTACTTGGGAAGCTCAGCACGGAAGAAGTCAAAGAGGATGCCGGCCCCAGCGTCATATCCGCTGGTCTCCACATCCACCTGTTTGTGCACCTGCAGGAATCGTGAGGGTATCTTGGCCCCCTCAATCGTGAGGTAATTGAGTTCAAAACCCAGCAGGGGGCAGCGGGCTGGTTGATACTGGTCGCTGCGGAGCCTGGCATTGCCGCGTCGGGTGAGGTATTCGCGCATCAGTAGCTGGGGCTTGAATCCTACCTTCCAGGCGCCGATGTGCTGATTGGGAACCAGGGTGTAGCGTATCCGGGGCGTCTCCAGAATTTGCTCCAACAGGAGGTTGGCGTGGGTGTCCATCTTTCCGGTAGCAAAGGGCCAGTAGGAGCCCACACCCTCGCTGCCCATGCCGCCTCCGTCCACGATGCTGGGGTTGGCATGTCCTCTGGGAGAAACCAGCCGCCACAACCAGGCGAGGGCAGGGGGAAGGATGTGAAAGAGGCCAATGATTCCGTAGGTGGGGTTTTCCCGGGTGCAGGGTGGAGTCCGTACCCCGAAACTGCGGATGTCCACGGTGACTGGTTCATGGACCACATTAGGCACGATATCCCGGGGTACAATCACCCTGGGGTTGGGGCATCTCTTGCCGGGGCTGTCCTCAGTATGATCCCAGATGAGGGCTGTGCAGCCGGGATGCGTCTTGATGTTCAGGAAGAGCAGGGGCGTTTTTGGCTTGATGGTGAGTTTTTCCAGAAACGGGTCATCCCCGTAGTCGGTGACGCTGTCCACCCGGATGAACCAGGCGTTCTCTGCATCCAGAACGGTGAGTTTGCCATTGTTTCCCTGCAGGGAGGGATGGCACAGAGCCATGTCATCGGTCACTGGGTTGAAGGTGCAAAATATGGGCAGATTGATCAGCCGTTTCTCGCCTGTAAGTATATTTTGCCCAATCTGGACCTGTCCGTTAGGTTCACGCACAATATTCTGAAGCATTTCGCTCTTTCCCCCTCCGCTGGCCCCCTCGTGCATGAAGGTGGTGATATTGTCGTAGGGGCTGACCACCTGGACCGTGGAGCAGTGGGCGGTTACCCAGCCCTCGCGCTCGCCCTTGGTGAGCAGTGCCCCATACAGCCCTTTCTTGGCACTTGGCCCGGGGTAGAGATTGTAGGAGAAGATCTCATGCAATCCCTCAGAGCGCTTGTGGACCACAATCTGCTTCCCGTCGAAATGAGTGTGTCTGAACGTGGGTGCTACATAGATGACAGAGTCAACGACAAAGCCTTCAGGGAGTTGTTCAACAGGCATGATTCTCTGGAGCATGGCCAGACCCATGGCAAAGAATCCGGCGTTTGCGGGGGCAATGGCCAAGCCTCCCGAACCGATGCCATTGTTGCCGGCAAAGTAGAAAAATACGGCCAGTTCCTGACTCTGAAGCCACTGGATGGTTTCTTTGCGCAAGTCTTCGAATGCATATCCAAATTTGTCCCGAAACAACTCCTTGTCGGTGGGCTGATCATCTGCAATGGCCATGGTGTCAGGGTCCCGGCGACGCATATAGGGCTCTGTGTAGTTGGCAGAGATGCCGTTGGTTACTCTGTGTACCACCGCTTCGGAGACTTCTCCCCGGCCGGGAATATCGTAACACACCGTGTAGGTGTCGTTTTCCCCGTTAACGGCAGCTCGTTCCAACTCTTCTACAGAGTGGAATACAGTGAAAGGGGTGCCGCTTTTCAGGATGGCAGCGGCATCGGCAGGAAGTGAGATTCCCTTGTTCTGGAGGGTGGACAGTAAAGAATTCATGTGCGGAACGATTAGGGTTCTAAGCTGTGAGGCAACTGGATAAAGATACCAAAATCTGTTGATTTTCCAGAACCTTTCGTTCATGCACGGTGGATTTTCTTTCGGGGAGGACTGTGGCCTGTTCGGAGTTTTGTCCATTTTTTTTTGTGGGATTTCCCGTAATCAGCGATTCGTTCTCTGACTTTGTGGATATTTATTCCAAAAACATTGCTGTCATTTCAGTAATATTTGCGAGATTTGAGATTGCGGAGATTGGCATTGAACAGGGCGACTCGCTGTGGTGGGCTTCACACATAAAAAATATAACGTATAATGATACTATCTGTACAAAACGGCCTTAAGTCTTTCGAAAAAATTGAACCCACTAGCTTTTGCGAGTTAAATATTTGGGAAAGACATCATATACAAGAATGGATCAGACAGGCCCCAGAGATCCTTGGAGAAGAACTCCTGGTTGTTAGCATTGAATTTGACCGGTTCGTGAATTCACACGACAGGTTAGATGTGTTGGCCATAGACCGACAGGGAAACATTGTTGTCGTGGAGCTCAAAAGAGATGCATATGCCGGTTATGCAGATTTGCAAGCCATTCGATATGCGGCTATGGTATCTTCTTTAACGATTGATAATCTGCTTCCCTATTATATAGCATACCAAAAGAAGTACCTTGGTAAAGAAGATCCATCTAAAGATACATCCAGAACAAACATTGAGGAGTTCGTTAACCAAGACAATTTCGAGGAGCTATCGAGTAGCCCAAGAATCATCTTATGCTCTGAGAATTTTTCTCAGGAGATAACCACCACTGTGCTTTGGCTCAATCAATCGGGATTGGATATTTCGTGTATCAGAATAACGCCACACAAGATAGGGGATCAGGTGGTCATTGTTCCCAGCAAAATCATCCCACTTCAGGAGTCAAAACAGTATTTGATTGATATCCGAAAAAAGGAAGAACTGCAGGAGAAGAAAACAGGATACAGACAGCGAACGATGAAGATATTGATCGAGAATAAATTATTGAAAGAAGGAGATAAGATCTTCTTAAAGAATGGGTTACCCCCTTTTATGAAATTTGAAAAAGACAACCCCAAATATTCCGCAACCATCACAGGGAAACTGGGCCAGAGCGATTCAATACGATGGGATTTTGACGGCAAAGAATATGCTATTTCGGCGTTAACGTGGGCTCTGTTCAAGGAGAACAATCCAGAACATAAAGACCCTGGCGGGGTGAATGGCAATTGGCATTGGGTCAACGAGAAAGGGAAGAATCTGTGGAACATCGCTGAAGATTTTATTACAAAAAAAGGCGAATAACAAGTGTAACACCCTTTCTCGGTATCCTTCACCCTAACCCAACTCTAATGGTTAACCCCCCAGTCAATAAAAATAATCATTCCATGACTAAAGAACAAGAACGCGAAGAGTTACACCGCACCATATGGCAAATAGCCAACGATTTAAGAGGAAGTGTTGATGGCTGGGATTTTAAGGCCTATGTGCTGGGGATGTTGTTTTACCGGTTCATATCCGAGAATCTAACCCTTTATATCAATCAGGAAGAACATCGAACAGGGAACTTAAATTTCAATTACACCAAGATATCCGACCGTGATGCCGAATTTGGCAGGGCCGATACGGTACAAGAAAAAGGGTTTTACATCCTTCCCTCCGAGCTCTTTGCCAATGTGTGCTTCAAAGCTAAAAGCGATGTGAATCTCAACGAAACACTGAGTACAGTGTTTAAGAACATTGAAAACTCCGCCAAAGGCACCGATAGTGAAGATGACCTGCGTGGCTTGTTCGATGATATCGACGTCAACAGCAACAAATTGGGTTCCACGGTACAAAAACGGAACGAAAAGTTAGTCAAAATCATTGAGTCTATAGGAGGGTTGCAGTTGGGTGATTATCATGACAACACCAACGACATTTTTGGGGATGCCTATGAATTTTTGATGACGATGTACGCCAGTAATGCTGGTAAATCGGGGGGTGAGTTCTTTACCCCTCAGGAAGTTTCCGAACTACTTGCCGAAATGACGGTGGTCGGGAAGAAACAGGTCAATAAAGTGTATGACCCTGCCTGTGGTTCCGGTTCGCTATTGCTGAAATTCGCTAAAGTGCTGGGCAAGGAAAATGTACGACAGGGTTTCTTTGGTCAGGAGGTAAATATTACCACCTACAACCTGTGCCGCATCAATATGTTTCTGCACGATATTAATTACGAAAAGTTCGACATTGCCCACGGCGATACCTTGATAGATCCCAAGCATTGGGACGATGAACCTTTTGATTGTATCGTATCCAATCCTCCCTATTCCATTAAGTGGGAAGGTGACGCGAACCCGCTTTTGATTAACGACCCGCGATTTTCCCCAGCGGGCGTTCTGGCACCAAAGAGCAAGGCCGACTTAGCCTTCACCATGCACATGCTATCGTGGCTTGCCACAGCGGGTACCGCTGCAATTGTTGAATTCCCCGGTGTGTTGTATCGCGGTGGTGCGGAACAAAAGATACGTAAATACCTCATTGACAACAACTACATCGACACGGTAATCCAGCTTCCACCCGACCTGTTTTTTGGTACCACCATTGCCACCTGCATCATTGTGCTCAAAAAGAGCAAAAAAGACAATGCCACCCTGTTTATTGATGCCTCCGCCGAGTTTGTACGTGGCGGCAACAAAAATAAGTTGAGTGAACCCAACCGGAAACGGATTCTGAATGCCTTTATTGAACGGAAAAGTATTGACTATTTTGCCCGTCTGGTGCCCAACAGCGATATTGCCGAAAACGACTACAACATTGCTGTAAGCAGTTATGTGGAGCAAGAGAACACCACCGAAGAAGTGGATATAGAAAAACTCAATGCCGACATTTCTGAGATTGTGATACGCCAAAATAAACTTCGCACGGCTATTGATGCAATTGTTGCAGACTTGGAAGGCTACTAAAAGCGAATTGAATAATAAACGAAGGAACTCCATAAAAATGAATAAAGAACTCCAATTTTTGCTATATACAACGCAAAACGAAAATATTAAAATTGGTGTTGTTGTAAATGATGAAACACTTTGGCTAACACAGAAAGCGATGGCCGAATTGTTTGGTGTTGGAGTACCTGCCATAAGCAAGCACATTAAAAATATTTTCGAGGAAGGGGAACTGTCTGACAATACGACTGTTTCCAAAATGGAAACAGTCGTAGATCGGGGATTTAGAGGAGAAGTTCCTGAGGTCATAGATTTTTACAACCTCGATATGATTATTGCTGTTGGCTATCGTGTAAACTCAAAACGTGCCACCGATTTTCGTATTTGGGCTACACAAACACTGAAAGAGTTTATTACAAAAGGTTTT
>DFUR01000096.1 GCA_002380425.1 Bacteroidales bacterium UBA4181 | reverse complement strand
GTCCTCAGGACCATACAAGCACAGAACAAGATGTTTGAGTCCCACGGAAGGTTTATGACAGCCCTCACACGAACCATCCCCAGCACATTGGGTACTGTCACATTGCTCGCTCTGGATTCTGCCCACAACACGGCCCTCCCGAAAAGTAGTTCCGCTATAAAACTGCCCTTCCATGGAAGAATACAAAACCATCCCCGTGAAATCACTACCCTCGGGAGAAAAGTTGATTACACTCTTCCATCCACTCTTTCGCTCATGGTAGTCACGGCTCGGAATCAGTGTAACCACAAAAGAACGCATCCTATTATTCTGACCGATGCGTGCAACCACCAGATAACTCTGCCAGGAACTTTTCTCCATATTGGCCCGGCCCAGAGAGTCCAAAGAATAGGTGCGGGCTGCATAATGATTTCCGTCATCCAGAGGAACTTGAATCGCCTGGTATGATTCCGCATTGATTTGACGATAGTTGTCCCACTGAGGAGAAACCACAGAGGTGAGACTTTTATTCTGAACCCCCTGTGAGGGCAAACCCATAACCGGAAAGGCTACCTTACCTCCACTGCTGTCAAAGAACGATTTAGCTTGTGTTACACCCATCTTTCCTGAGGCAGGAACTGGGCCTGATAATTCTGTATCCAGATCATTTACGCAAGACCCGATCAAAAACAAAAATAGTGAAAGAAAAACAAATAAATATTGGCTCCGTTGACTTTTCATAATTTTGCATGAAGAATGTTTACGATACCCTGTCGAATGAGTACTGCAATACATAGATTATGTATTTCCACTCGCTAACGAGGGTGAGCTGTTAGTATTTTACGCCGCGTATCTGAGATAACATATTCGCCGAAGGCTTCTCAAGGGCTAATCTCTCTTGACTATTTAATTCGATTTTAATAAACGAAGACTTTTTCATATCTAGTTGGTTTTAAAGATGATAGGTTGTATATTGGTGGTGTGTAAGGTATTTAGTTAGGTTAAATAGACCAGTCTTGAAATGTTAGTTAGAATCTCGAATGAAACATCCTAATAATTCAACAAAGCTAATAAAAGTGTTGATAAAAGTCAAGCATGAAATATTTTTTTTGAAAAAAGGTTCTAAATTAGCCGAAGACCATGAATCATAGAATTATTAAGATGGCTCTCAAACATACTGCCCAGGTTTTACTACAAGATGATTCTGGCAACAGAGGTCCATCTGTCAGGGTAATAGAGTTTACTATCAGGCATAATATAGAATTATGACCAGATTAGTGAGCCAAGGGGAATTTTACTAGTGGCGTTAGTGGCGGAAGCGGCAGAAACGGCATTTTCTGGTATATCCTTTCCGCCGTAAATGTCACTTCCGCCAACCGCCAACTTGCTTAGAACTTCTTCTTGAAGCTTCCTCGACAGATATGATCAAATAGCTCCGTGTCAGTTAAAAATCGCTGAAATGTCCTTTCAGGCACACCCATTCTCTCAGCGATTTCCAATCCTTGAGGAGTGGCAAACTCCTTGGGTAGAGCATCATAAAGCCTCTTCTTGTCCAGCGTAAGCCGATCCACCGGACACACCGGTGCAATGATCGAGTACGATCTTATGGCCGACTCTCTAAAATATTCCGCCAGGTCAGCAGCACCCTGCACTGCCGTGAGACCTACTTCCGCATTATTGCCTTCTTCACAGGCCCATTGAAGGAGTTGCAGAATCAGAGCCAACCGATGGACATACACCTCGATCTTACTGTATATGCCTCTAACTGAATCGTTTTTGGTGACGTTACAGTGGTCGGCATTACTCCTTTGCCAGTTAAAAAGGAACTCTCTGGCCTCTCTTGTATAGGGCAGTATCCTCGGACAAGGGCAGCCATTATCGTCCACCATCAGGGGCACATCCAACAGCCTCGTCAGAATCTGAAACCACAATGCTGTGATTTGTGGATTAAGATCGGTATCACTCCAATACTCTTTCCGCAAACCGACTGGTTTTACAAACAGGATTCTGTCAACGAAACCATTCTGATCTCTTCTATCTTTGGCCAACTCGTGCAGCACCCCATCCTGCATGGTGCCTACTACAGTAATAAATGGTTTCGGAATCAGCAGTGACCCGCTGAGCTTCCTGTCAATGCTAATGGGAGCTCCACTCCAGGAACTGAGCCAGAACTCCATATCACTACCAGCCTTGTACCGGTTAAAATTCTTGAACCAGGCTGCCAGTTCATCGCAATGAACCCCCAGTCCACGAGGATTTTCATCATGAACAGAAGCCAAAGCCTCCGGAGTAAAATCCCCCATCAGCACCTTTCTTGGCACGGGGATTATTGGTGGTTCTTCATTGATAGCCACTTGATCCCTTTCCGACTGAGTTGTTGCCAGCAGTCTTCTGTATTCATCTCTTTCCCTTACATAGTGCGCAAGGGTTTGACCATCCTGCTCCCTGATGGGAGCCAATGCAAAGTTGAGCGGATGGGATTTGTTAATCCCAGGCCGACCTACTAACGCCATATATAAAACAGCGTTCTCCTGCCAGCCTTCTTTAAATTGCACCCTGTAGGTGTTTCCAATGGACATAGAAGCAGCACACAGTAGCGATGCAGCAATATAATCCACTGGAAATGTCAGGTGTTGATGCGTTTCCGCAACTATCCTTTGCAGTGCATAGGGTAGGACATCAACAGGGAACGCCATTCCCTGTCCCGTCTCCACTTGAGTTGCATCTGTCTCACAGACAGAAAGTTCTTCGTTTATCTGCTGATCATTGATTGAGCCGATAACATTGTCACTAACTTCAGAAGCACCCTCGAACTGCTCGAGGATTTCTTGATTCGAAAGGGGGATTTGGTTATTCATGTGATACCCTCCTCCCATTTGTAGATTTTTTCAGCTCTTCCCTAATTGCAGGAATATCATACACACACTTCCTGTTTATCTGAGTGAAGCTAAATAACTTGTGGTTTTTCCAGTTCTGGAATGTCACCACGGAAACGCCCAGCCTTGCAGCTGCGGCTTTACTGGAGTACTCATAACGAGCCTCCGGTTCCTGCACCATCTGAGGTGCAGTTTTACTCTCGTTTAATAATGCTGCGATGCGTGCATCGAGCATCCCCATGAACTCACTGACTGTCAGCGAGAAAACGGGCATTTCAGAAATCGTTACGTCATAACTTTTTGACATCTTTAAATATTATTAACCATCAATACAATCAAGCCGCACCCTCGATGGCAGAGAGTGAGACCAACAAAATAACCAGCACAACGCAGGAGCACACAAGGTGTCCTGAGCAATGCTTAACAAAAATTCGTTTTTGAATCTACGTGGATGACGTTGGCAATAGTTGTCTACATCCTTTATATGAGGTGAAGTAGCGTAAAAATGCCCCACCTCAACATTCAATATGGCTACCCTTCCGATTTCTTATCGGGAAAGCTGGCGACCATTCATAAAAACAGTGCAAACATAGCAAATATTATTTAAAAAAACAAATAATTCAAGTATTATTTATTATTATTTTTGAAAATAATTTGCATGTTACTGATTTACAATAATGTACAAATCTAATCAATAAGATCATCTACGTCGCCTAAAACCTGTTTGTCATTTTCCTGTTTCAAATCAAACTTGCCCATCTCACTAACCTGCTGTTTCTCAATGACTTTAAAATAATTCTCCATCACCTTATGGTCTTTGTGGCCTGTCCAGGACATAACCACCTCTGCAGGGATACCAAAAGACAAAGCATTGGTAACAAAGGTTTTACGTCCTGTGTGAGTGCTGAGTAACTCCCATTTCTGGTAGGTTTTTTCAATGCGTTCCGCTCCCTTGTAATATACAATGGTCTCTGGCTGATCAATGTGAGCGAATTTTCCCAGTTCCTTCAGGTATTCGTTCATCTTCTGGTTGCTAATTACGGGCAGGCATTTGTCATCCTTGAAGGGAATTGATGCGTATTTGGCCAAAATAGCCCTGCTGTACTGGTTAAGCTGAATCCTCAGGGTATCTTCCGTTTTGATGGTAGTGAATTCAATGGCATCGGATTTTATATTGCTCCTTTTCAGATTGCTCACATCCGAATAACGCAACCCGGTGACACAGCAGAAGCAAAAAACATCACGAACCTGAGCCAGATATTGTTTGGGAATCTCCAGATTGTAGAGGTGGGTAAATTCTTCCCAAGTAAGAAAAATGATGTTCTGATTGCGTGTGGTACCCTTCAGCTCCGGATCAAAATCCTTGTAGGACATATTTGTATTGTACCCTTTCTTGGTGGCCCAGTTCATGAACCACTTAAAAATTCTTAGATTCTTTGCTATGGTGGTATTTCTATGGTCAAGTGTGTTTCTCTGAAAGGACACGTACCGGTTCAGAAAGGATTCATTGATATCTTCAAAATCAATCTTTTTCTGAAATGCTTTTAGGTGGGCTAGATTGGTTCTAAACTTGGTAACCGTTCCACTGGTCCATGTATTGGCTTCCTTTTCCGAGGTAATGAACAGTTCGAACACATCAAAAAAACTGAGGGTATTGGAAGAATCCTCTCCCATACGTTTTTTCAGTTCGTCACGGAGGTAAGATGTGGATACGGGTTGTCTTAGTGTTTTACGTTCCCTGTAAATTTCCAGAGTTTTTGCCTGAAGTTCTACCAAGTATCCGTTAATCTCCGTTGCACTATCCCCCGACTTATTGAACCTGTTTCTTTTCACTTTCTGCAAAGATGAATCCCACTTTGAAGCGTCCACCCTATATCCGGTATAATATAATAGTCTCTTACCCTCAAACGTGGCACTAAGATATATGGGCACATTCTCAGTGATCAGATTCCCTTCAGAATCTTTGCGGGATTCAAGGTAGAATTTCACGCTACACTTAGGTCTCATGGCACTATTTTGGATTTATTGTCATGCAAAATTACATGCAAATTTTGATTTAATCAAGCTAAATTCGTTTTATTTATACTTAATGAGTCGTCACAATATATTGATAAATAGATTGATAATCAATATGAATTTAAACCAGACGCACTCAAACACACAATAAGTTCGGGAGCCTCTCTCTCCGCAAAGAAGTTACACCGCGAAGCGGTGTGGCTTACAAATGAAACCCCCTCTCAGGCTCGCCTGAAGAGGGGGTTTTGTTTGTAAGACACAACCCCCGTCAGGGGGTAACTGATTTGCTGGGATCTCCCCTAACGGGAAGCCGCCCGAAGGGAGGCAATCCCATGGCCGGCTGAAAGACGGCAATCCCCAAAGGGAGAAGCCGCCCGAAGGGAGGCAATTCCATGGCCGGCTGAAAGACGGCAATCCCCAAAGGGAGAAGCCGCCCGAAGGGAGGCAATCCCATGGCCGGCTGAAAGACGGCAATCCCGGGCCGCCAGGGCTCCTGAGTTGGCAGCCTATACTTAAGTTGCAGGTTCGCTATCTTTTGTTTCTCCCTCAGTGTCGGGCTCATAATAACCTTCAGCAGTGTTTTCCTTCATTCGGATCTTTTCACTATACCTCAGACGGGATTTTTTCTCACTAGCAAACACTTTATCCATACCCGCATCATCGGCGACAAAGTGAATAGAATTCTTGATGGAAATCGTCATAGCACTCTTCTCTACATCGTGGTTGGTCCCGATGTAGGTAAAGGTCCAGTTCCTGAGTTCCAGCTCTTCCACAAGCTTCTTGATGGCCCGTCCACTGTACTCCCGTGAGGCATTCTCCTCCCCATCAGTCAGGATCGTCACCAGCACGTGGCTGTCCGGAATCAGGTCACTGACTTTTCTTAAACGGTGGATGCTCTCACCCATTGCATCGTACAGCGGAGTGGATGAGCCAGGCTTGTATTTATCCCCGTCTATCTCTTCCAGTCGCTGTACATCCTCATTTTCCAGCATGGTTTTTATCCCCATCCCATTGAAAGTGACCAAAGTGATCAGATGCTGCTGCTCTGGGTATTGTTGGGCCACCCCCTGAACCGTTTGTACCACCTCATTAAACCCCTTGATGATTCCCTTTTTGATACTCTCCATCGAACCACTCTCATCCAGAATGATCAGATTGAATACTTTCTGCGTTGTTTTCATGACTTAAAGGTATATTGATGACCTTACAAAGGAAACCCTCAGATGTGACAACCTATGTCACACTCTGAAAAGACCTTCAGAAAACCACTATCTTTGTGAAAACACACCGACCCCAATGAAAAACTACACCCTCGGCGCACCCCTCCTTTTCTGGCTTTGTACCATCTGGATGGTCTTGGCAGGAACTCCGGCATTCTGCCAGAACCAATACACAAATTCAAACCATTCCCTGAACCGCGCCTCTTTCCCCCGGCAGAATACCTGGGTATTCATACTGGCAGGCCAGTCCAATATGGCCGGCCGTGGCACTGTAGAGCCACAGGACACCGTCACATCCCCCCGCATCCTGACCATCAACCAACAGGGAGCAGTCATCAGGGCACGGGAGCCTTTGCACTTTTACGAACCCAACATGAAGGGTGCCGGTTGCGGACTGGCATTTGCACGTGAGTTGCTGGCGCATCTCCCACAGGACGACACCATACTACTCATACCCACTGCCGTTGGAGGAAGCTCCATAGGACAATGGCTGAGAAACACCACTCACAGGGGCGTCGCCTTGCGTACCAATTTCTCAGAAAAAATGACTTTGGGAAAACAACACGGAGTCATCAGGGGCATCCTGTGGCATCAGGGGGAATCGGACGCAAACCCGCAAGGCATCCGGGAGCATAGCGCCCAAATGCAACAACTATTCACGACATTCAGAGAACAGGCCGGCAACCCGTCCCTGCCTGTACTGATTGGGGAATTGGGAGAATATTCGAAGGATTCGGCGCTTTGGTCTGAATTGAACCAACAGATGTGGCGCTATGCAGAAACCGACAGCAACTGCACCATTGTCTCAGCAAAGGGTCTGAACCATAAGGGTGATTATGTGCATTTTGACACCGCTAGCCAACGCGAACTGGGGCGCAGATTTGCACGCGCCTACATGCAGAACTTCCTTCCTCAGGGGAACATGATTCCCGACATCGTTCCCGGGGGGAACGCCCCGAAATAACCCTCAGGAGCCTGAAGTTGTGCCGGGCTTCGGCCTCTGGTGCAGGCCGCACTCCTTGTGCTCCGGAGCCTCCCACCACCATCTTCCGGCACGAATATCTTCGCCGGGACGGACGGCACGGGTACAAGGCTGACAGCCTATACTGGGAAAACCCTGCTCGTGCAGGGGATGCACTGGAACGTTGTGGCGCGAAACATAGTCCTTTAGCTCGCCCTCTTTCCAGTATATCAAGGGGTTCAGTTTAATCAGGCCATTCTGTTCATCCCACTCTATCATCCCGGTCTGGAACCGGGTAACAGACTGCTCCCGGCGCAACCCGCAAATCCAGACATCCAGGCCCTCAAAGGCTCTGGCCAAAGGCTCCAGTTTACGCACTGCACAGCACTGCCTGCGGTTCTCTACACTCTGATAGAACAGATTGATACCTTTCTCCCGAACCATTTCCTCCACACGGTGGGTATCGGGAAAAAACACCTCAATAGTGCAGCCGTAAATGCGGTTAGTGGTGTCCATCAACGAGTAGGTTTCCGGGAATAATCTGCCGGTATCCAGGGTAAAAATCCGGTATGGATGACCACTGAAGGCCAGCATATGAGTCAATACCTGATCCTCACATCCCAGGCTGGAAGCAAGGGCTATCCGGCCCGGAAAGGCCTGCAGAAAGTAATCCAGCAGGGCTTCAGGAGTGGAACCGTCCAGAGTCTCGGACAGGCGGGCCACTTTAGAGCGGAGCAACTCCCGATGCTCCTGATCAGCAAAAGAGGAAATCATCATAACATCAGCAAACAATCATTCCGGCACCCACGGTCTCGAAGGTACCTTCGTCAATCAATACAAAACTCCCGGTATTCCGGTTATCCCGGTAGGCATCGAACACAAGTGGCCTGGTAGTCCTGAGACGAATCCTGCCCAGCCCGTTCATCTCCAGAGCATCACACGGAACCACTTCCTCAAGAGTGGAAATCTGCACCCGGCTTTCCAAAGTACGCACCACACAACGCACCTCCGCAGAGGTGTGGCGAAGGATGTACTTGTTGCCTTGCCTGAGGGCCCTTGGGTTCATCCAGCATATCATTGCCACGATATCCTGCCCGGTTACAGGCAGCGGATCGTTTTTCACCAGCATATCTCCGCGGCTGACATCCACATCATCCCGGAGTCGGATGGTCACGGACTGCGCCCCTGAGGTTTCCGTCAGGGACTCCCGGTATAAATCAATGCTGGCGATCACACTCTCCTGGCCTGAGGGTAGCACCTGCACCTTGTCCCCGACAGCGAAACATCCCCCGGCAACCCGGCCGGCGTACCCCCGGTAATCATGAAATGCATCACTGTTGGGCCGGACCACATACTGTACCGGGAAACGGGCACCCGGACCGATCCCGGCACCCACCGGAATCTCTTCGAGCAGTTCCAGCAAGGTGGGTCCCTCATACCAGGGCATACGTTCCGACCGATCCACCACATTATCTCCCCACTTGGCCGACACCGGCACAAAATGCACAAACTGCAACCCGAGCTTCAGTTCAAACGCACGCAACTGAGCGGTGATATCGCTGAACACATTCTGACCAAAGCCGGCCAAATCCATCTTGTTGATGCAAAACACCACATGAGGGATTCGGAGCAATGAAGCAATGTAGGCATGACGCAATGTCTGTTCCAGCACCCCCTGACGGGCATCCACCAGAATCAGAGCAGCATGAGCCGTTGAAGCTCCTGTAACCATATTGCGGGTGTATTGGATGTGTCCGGGAGTGTCGGCAATAATAAACTTCCTCCTGGGTGTAGCAAAATACCGGTAGGCCACATCAATGGTTATCCCCTGCTCCCGCTCCGCCCGAAGCCCATCGGTGAGCAGGGCCAGATTCACCTCCTCATGGCCCCGGACCATGCTGGCCTGACGCACAGCCTCCATCTGATCCTCAAAAATTGACTTACTGTCGTAGAGCAACCGACCGATCAGAGTACTCTTTCCGTCATCCACACTTCCCGCTGTCGTGAAGCGGAGCAGTTCCATATCCAGATATCCGTTTGATGCCAGTTCCATACCAAGTGCTTAAAAATAACCTTCTTTTTTTCTGTCCTCCATAGCCGATTCCGAGCGTTTGTCATCGGCTCTTCCGCCTCGCTCCGTGACACGGGTGGCAGCAATCTCGCAGATGATATCCTCCAGCGAATTCGCCTCAGAAAGCGTCAATCCGGTGCAGGTGATGTCCCCGATGGTGCGGCAGCGCACCCGGTGAACCTCAACAGACTCGCTATCCCTGCGGGGAATACAGGGCAGCGCAGCAAGCCATACCCCGTCACGGCAGAACACTTCGCGCTCGTGGGTGAAATACAGCGAGGGCATCTCGATTCCCTCCAACAAAATATACTGCCAAATGTCCATTTCTGTCCAGTTACTCAGCGGAAATACCCTGAAATGCTCTCCCATATGCTTGCGGCCGTTAAAGAGATTCCAGAGTTCCGGCCGCTGATTCCGAGGGTCCCACTGTCCAAACTCATCTCTGTGGGAAAAAAACCGCTCTTTGGCACGCGCCTTCTCCTCATCCCTGCGTGCCCCCCCCATGCAACAGTCCAGACCATGCTGCGCAATGGTATCCAGCAATGTCACCGTCTGTAGCATATTCCGACTGGCGTGAAAGCCCTTCTCTTCCACAACACGGCCCCGATCAATGGAGTCCTGCACCGAACCGACGATAAGCCGGGCTCCGGTCTGTTCTACCAGAGCATCCCGATAGTGAATGGTTTCCGGGAAATTATGACCTGTGTCAATATGTACCAGAGGGAAAGGCAGACGGGCCGGATAAAACGCCTTGAGGGCGAGCCAGGTCATGACGATGGAGTCCTTGCCCCCGGAAAAAAGCAGAGCAGGACGTTCAAATTGAGCAGCCACCTCACGTAAGACAAAAATGGATTCGGCTTCGAGTTCCCTAAGATGCGACCGTGTACTATGATTCATATATTCCATTAACTAAAACTTCCTGACAAATACTCCTGAGTGAGCTTATGCTTGGGATGGTGCAACACCTCCGAAGCAGGTCCTTCCTCCACCACCCGGCCCAGATACATAAATATCACATGATCGGCTATGCGCACAGCCTGACTCAGAGTATGGGTAACCATGATGATGGTGTACTGCTGACGAAGCCTGAGAAACAAGTCTTCGATGATGCGGCTCGAGATAGGATCCAGTGCTGAGGTCGCCTCATCGGCCAGAATTATCTCGGGTTCCACTGCCAATCCGCGGGCCAGACAAAGGCGTTGTTGCTGGCCGATAGAAAGCCTGCTGGCCGGCGTGTGCAAACGATCCCTTACCTCATCCCACAAGCCGGTGGCTTGCAAATAGTGTACCACCTTCCGCATCACCTTCCGGCGTCCACGGGTACCATGAAGGCGGCATCCAAAGGCAATATTCTCATAGACTGACATTGGCAGCGGGCAGGGACGCTGCGACAAAAGTCCCATCCGCTTGCGCACATCAATCACCTCAACACCCTCCCGGTATATGTTCTCGCCATTGAGCAGCAACTCCCCCGTAATCCTGGCCCCTGGCTGGGTTTCGAGCAAACGGTTGAATGTTTTCAGCAGAGTAGATTTTCCACAACCCGAAGGCCCAATGATACAGGTAATTTTGTGAGACGGAATATGCACATGGACATCTCTGAGAATAGATTGTTCCCCAATGTGCACATTCAGATTTCTGACTTTGAGCGTAGCCGCATCCATGTTCGGAGCATGGAGCAGTTCCAGCGGGGCGGATACTTCCTCCCGAAGCAGAACGGACGAAAGAGACGTGGCAATCATGAAACCTTGTTTTTTTGATATTTATGTGCAAACCAACGCGAAAGCACACTCAGCACCAAAACAATAATGGTCAGAATCAAAGCAGCCGCATAGGCCCTGTCCTGCACCTGCGGCACCGGACTGCTGAGTTGGAAAAAGATGGCCAGGGGCAACGTGGCAGCCGGCTGACCAGGAGAAGTGGGAATACTGTCGGTATAGCCTGCCGTGAACAACACGGCAGCGGCATCGCCAATGGCGCGGCCCACCGAAAGCAGACAAGCTGTGGCAATCCCCGGAGCAATCTGACGTAGCACTACCCGAACCATTTCAAATTTGGTGGCACCCAGAGAAAGCGTTGCTTCCTTCATCTCCTTGGGAAACATCGCAGCTACTTCATCCATGGCCCGGGCCATGATGGGAAATATCAGCAAGGACACCACAATCATTCCTCCTGTCAGTGAAGCTCTCAAGCCAAGAAAAACCATGACCATAAACCCGAAAGCCCCGTAAACAATGGAAGGGACGCCCAGCAGCACATCGAAAGAAAGCCGCACCAGATAGGCCAGCCTGGAAGTTTTGTCCAGATACAGGTTCAGAAACATCACCACCGGAACAGACAGAGCCAGACTCAGGATGGTTGCCCCCGCCATAATCATCAGGGACCCCACGATGGCATTAAGCAAGCCGCCCTCTTTGCCCAAATAAAAACCACCGCCAGGAACGGTTGTGATCATCTCCCAGCTAAGAGCTGGCAGACCCCGCCTGAGCAAGGCATACACAATCATCAGCAATACCCCCAGCACCAGACAGGAAGCACCAATCATCAGAATCCTGAATATTTTCTGTTCCAACAACTTCAGTCTCATGGCTGCAATGCATATTTCCGTCCAATGCGCAATAGAAGGATGCGCGAGAGGGTGTTGAACACAATAACAATTCCCAGCAATATCAAGGCAGCCAGCATTAACGCAGCCTCATAGCCTGGCAGAGAAGCCATCTCGCCGTAATTATTGGCAATCAGGGCTGGAAGAGGATACCCCGCATCCAGCAGCGAAGCAGGGATTTGCACCACATTACCACACACCATGAGCACTGCAATGGTTTCTCCCAGCGCACGTGAGATGGCCAGCACGGTAGCCGCAAAGATGCCAGGCAAGGAACTTTTCAGCACCACTTTCTTGGTAGTTTGCCACGAAGTAGCCCCAAGAGAGAGGGCTGAATCCCGGATTTCCTTGGGCACGGTTGAAAAAACTTCTCCAAAAAGACTCACCAACAAGGGAATAATCATGATACCCAAAACAATTCCTGCCGAGAGGACACTATAGCCCGATGAGTATTCCACAAAGTAAGGAGCAACCCATTCCGCGATAAACGGGACAACGACCAGCACTCCCCAGGCGCCATATACCACCGGAGGTATTCCGGAAAGAATATCCAGTGCCGAAAAAGCAATCTTTCGAACGGATGACGGGGCATACTCCGACAGATAAATTCCCGTCAAAAGGGACACAGGCAAGGCCAGGACAATCGCGATACCGGTCACCCAAAGGGTACCGGAGATAAACGGAAGAAATCCAAAAAACCCGCGGATGGGAGCCCACACGGCTCCGGTCAGCAGGCTCCAGAGGGATGATTGTTTGAGAATGGGATAAGCCTTGACAAAGAGGCCCGAGGCAATCACCAGCAGCAACATCAGGGCCAGCATCGTGGCCAGAAACATATAGCCGCCGGCGGCCCGGCTAAGGAACACACGCACAGATGTCCTGTTCATCGCTTGTCCTCCAATATTCTAAGCTGTTGTTCAGCCACAGATTGGGCAAGGGGCACAAAACCCGTTTCAGGGGCATATTTCTGGCCTTGGGTGAGCAAGAATCTCAGAAAAGTCCGGAGCGCAGTGTCCCGAGGCACCCCCTTCATCACCAAATACAACGCCCGGGCCGGCGGGGAGGGATACCTGCCCGAAGAGATGGCAGACATCAGGGAATCGAGGGAATCATAGCTACGCTCTTCCGGGCCGATCGATCCATTTCCGTCCAGATCCAAGGGGACCACGGCCATCCCCGGATAGGGCCGGCGGGTATCAGGGTCATAGACATAGGCCATATTGTTGTAACCCAGGCTTACCGGGTCCTTCAGCACGGCCGAAGCTGCTCCGGGATCACCAAAAACCCCCACACCCCGAAGATCTTCCTGACGAACGCCCAGAAAATGCGCCCAGGTTTCTGCCGCACCACACGCATCGCTCCGGGAATATACATGGACTGGCGCGATCGCCTCGGAATGTAGCACATCCCCCCAGGTTTTGGAAGCACCCCTTACCCAAAGGTCAGTAGCTGCTTGGCGTGAGATGCCCCGGATCATTAATTCATCCAGCACCGGATTGGACGCACTGGTAGCAACCACAACAGCGTCCAAAGCCACGGCAACCGGCACAATACCCCGGGCAAGCTCCTCAGGATAGATCTCCCTGGAGACCATCCCTAAATCCACCATTCCCGAGAGCACATCGGTAATTCCCTTTCCTGCTCCACCGGCCGAGATATCAATGCGTACTTTGGGGTGCAATGCCCGAAATTCCTCCGACCAACGAACCATCAGGGGATACAAGGCAAAAGCACCAGACACAGAAATTCTGCCCCTGAGTGAAGACACCCTTGACGCACGGGCTTTGTCCGAAGATGCATGCTCCGCTCCGCTCTGACATCCCGATACGGCCCACACCATACATAAACTCAGGCACAGAGGCAGTTTCCAGAAAAAAGATACCTTCCAGGACTTTATGTCAATTATGTCTATCGAATTAGTGAACATTATATCCAAAAGAAAACCCAAAATATTTGGGCACTATTTCCATGCAACAAATAACGGAAATATTTCATTCCACTCCGCTCCGCCGGATTGAATTTTTTTATATTTGCCTTCCCATTGACAAAATAATCCTATGAGAAAAATCATTCTGTTTTCCTTACTCCTCGCATTCATGGGCAATGCATATGCTCAGGTATCCTTTGGAGAACCTCAGTTGATCAATTCCGGCTGGAAGTTCCAGAAAGGAGATGTTCCCGAAGCCGCCCAACCCGAATTCGCTGACAACCGATGGCGGACACTCGACCTGCCTCACGACTGGAGCGTTGAGAGTCCTTTGAGCACAGCGTTCGCGAGTGCAACAGGTTACCTGCCCGGGGGCATCGGGTGGTACCGCAAGAGCCTGGAAATTCCTGCCTCCAGGGCTGGTCAGAAGGTGTACATATATTTCGAAGGAGTGTACCGGAACGGGGAGATATTCATCAACGGAAGCCCTCTGGGTATGCGTCCGAGTGGATATGCATCCTACATGTACGAACTCACCCCTTATATCCGCTTCGGAGAAAAGAACATTCTTTCGGTCCGGGTGGATCACACCAAATTCAACGACTCACGCTGGTACACAGGTTCGGGTATATACCGGGATGTGTATCTGGTTTACGCCAATCCCGTCCATATTGCCCAGTGGGGCGTGTATATCACCACCCCGGAAGTAACCCCCAAACAAGCGACCATCCAGATTGAAACCACTGTCGAAAACACAACCCAGGCTGCGACCTCTGTTACCATTACTCAGGAGGTTCTGGGCGAAGGGGACAAAGTCCTGGCCAGCGGCTCAGGAAAGATATCTCTGGATGCCAGCAATACCCACACTCTGGTCCAGAGCATGAAGCTGAAACAGCCCATGCTATGGTCAACCCAAACCCCCAATATGTACCGGCTGCGCACCCGGATTATGGTAGCAGGTAAGGTGGTGGACCAGACTCTTCAGAAATTCGGCATCCGTACCCTGAAATTTGATGCCAATAAAGGATTCTTCCTGAACGGAACCTCGATGAAAGTCAAAGGGGTATGCATCCACCACGATGCAGGGGTTCTGGGTGCCGCGGTTCCTGCCGAAATATGGAAACTCCGCCTGAAAGCACTCAAAGAGCTCGGATGCAATGCCATCCGTACCAGCCACAACCCACAGGCACCGATTCTGTATGATCTTTGTGACGAACTGGGCCTGCTGGTGATGAACGAAGCCTTTGACGAGTGGGAGTTTGCCAAGAAAAAATGGGTGGAAGGCTGGAATGCCGGCACCCCTACTTTCGACGGCACCTTTGAGTATTTTGAAGAATGGGGGGAAACAGACCTGAGAGATATGGTGCGGCGCGACCGCAACCATCCCAGCGTGTTCATGTGGAGCATCGGGAACGAAGTGGATTATCCCAATGATCCCTACTCCCACCCCGTCCTGGATAAAGAAGGAATAGGACAACAGGCTGTAAAAGGGTATCTACCCAACCAGCCTCATGCAGACCGGCTCGGCGGTATCGCCAAACGGCTGGCCGCCGTGGTACGTCAGGTTGACCCCAGCCGCCCCGTCACAGCTGGCCTTGCCGGACCGGTAATGTCCAACGAAACCGAATATCCCGGTGCGCTTGATGTTGTGGGATATAACTATACCGAGAACCGCTACGCCCAGGACCATGCTACTTATCCGGACAGAATCTTCTACGGGAGTGAAACCAACCATGCGATGAGTGCCTGGAAGGCCGTTCGAGATCAAGAGTATATTTTTGGACAGTTCCTGTGGACAGGGATTGATTATTTGGGAGAGGCTTACGCATGGCCCTCACGAGGATTTGTTTCCGGACTGCTGGATCTTACCGGATTCAAAAAACCCAGGGCCTGGTTCCGCGAGAGCCTGTGGTCAGACAAACCCATGGCCTATCTGGGCACCAGCATAAGCAGAGGTACCCGGGGCGGTCTTTCCATGGATGCCCTTCCTCAATGGAATTACGAACAGGGAACCAATGTCCGGGTGGTGTGTTACACCAATTGCCAGCAGGCTCAACTACTCCTGAACGGTCAGAAAATCGGGGAACCCAAGCCCTATGATGATCAAAACGGTATCATTTCCTGGGACCTTCCCTACCAGCCTGGAAAACTCGAAGTCATCGGTTTGAACAACGGACAGGAAGCTGCCCGGTATGCACTGCAAACCAGCAAACAGCCCCACGCGATAAAGGCCCGGATATTGAACCCCGAAGACAATATTGTGCAGATTGACCTTCAGATTGTGGATGAAGACAACAAACCCGTATTGCTCTCGGACAACGAGATTACCTGCAGCGTGACTGGCTCCGCCCGGCTGATGGGTATGGAGGCCAGCAATCCCACAGACATGGGCGATTATCGGGACAACCGGCAAAGAGTTTATAATGGCCGTCTGAGTGTGTATATCCGCAAAGGAACCACGAGCGAGAACAGCACCATCAGTTTCAGTGCTCAGTGGCTCAAAGGGACATCTGTTGAGTTGAGCGCTGCCCATTAGAATTTTTCCAAAAAAGATAGGAGAAATATTTCGCGATATGAAATATTTCTCCTATCTTTGCGTAAAAAGTAATTCGTTTATGGAACACAAGATCTGCAAAATCAAGGATGTGTATCATACGCTCTATGCGTTCGAAAAATCTTTTCACCAAAAAAATGGCCTGACGGTCAATGAGGCTATGGTGCTGTGCCTGCTTTGCAGCGGTGACACCCATACAGCCGGTGAGGTATGCAAACACGTAGGGCTTTCCAATTCCCGCGTTTCCAAGATCATCAACGACATGGAACGCAAAGGGTGGCTGGTGCGCCGGATCGGCAAGGAAGACAAACGACTCATGTTCTTTGTGCTGACTGAAGCCGGGAAACAAAAATACCAGGAGATCATTACGGTGCCTGTGGACATTCACCTGCTTCAGAACCAAATCATCGCCTGTTTTTAAATTTTTTTACCTTTTATTTCTCAATATGAAATATTTATATCACAAAACAATAGCACCATGAAAATCAACTTTTCTCACTGGCCCCTGCCACGGATCATACGACTCATCCTGGCCGCAGCTACAGTTGTTTATGCCCTGTGGTCTGGCCATTACTGGATTTTTGCCTTCACCGCTTTTTTGCTCTTTCTGGTTGTGATCAATTATGGCTGTCCCTTTATGGGAACCTCAGGTTGCTCAACCGGGCAAGCGGGTAAACATCCTGTCACCAGAAACATCAAAAAAATGAAACTATAACACCCATGAAGAACCGAGAGACTCTTGTGGCCCTGCTTCTGCTGTTTGCCCTTCCAGCCTGCGCAAACACGGACAATCAGGTAACCGCAACCGGACAAACAACATCCACTGTTTCACCAAAAAAATCACCAACCATGAAAGCAACCATCAACCTGACAGAACAGGAATTTCTGTCGAAAGTAGTCAACTATAAGGAAAACCCCGAAGAATGGGCCTATCTTGGAGACAAACCATGCCTGATAGATTTCTACGCAGACTGGTGCGGCCCCTGTAAAGCCATCGCACCCATTCTGGAGGACATCGCCACCGAATATGCCGGACAGATATACGTGTACAAGGTCAACACCGAAAAAGAGCAGAACCTCGCGGCTGCCTTCGGCATCCGGAGCATCCCAAGCCTGCTGTTTGTGCCTATGAAAAAACAACCACAGATGGCTCAGGGAGCACTCCCCAAAGAGACCCTGCGCAAAGCCATTCAGGAAGTACTGCTGGCCGAATAAAACCAGGCTACAACACCGAGAACCTCAACGAGAGTCCCATTTGAACCCGGACCGGTTTTCCACCCACCGTGCCGGGTTTCCATTTGGGCATCATCCGAATCACGCGCAGGGCCTCTTCATCGCAGGCCGGATCAAGGGAACGGACCACCTTGGGATGCGTAGCAGCACCATCCTTCTCCACGATAAATTGAACCCCTACAGAGCCCTCCACCAAACCAGCGCGGGCATCATCCGGATACCATAAGGTCTCGGAGAGGAATCTTCTCAAACCCTTCTCTCCCTTGGGAAATTCGGGCATTACCTCAGGCTTGGACACTACTGGATCCACATCCTGAGCCGAGCGAAACTCAATGGTCAGAGTCCTTCCCCGCCTGACTGGTCTGCCGTCAACCAAGGCTGGCTTCCAACGAGGCATAGACCGGATGACCCTTACTGCCTCCGCATCCATTTCGGGCAAAAGGCCCTTCTCCACCGATGGCGACAAAACCACGCCCTCCTCGGTCACGACAAAGGAAACCCACACCGAGCCCTCAATGCCTTTTCCCAGGGCTGCCTCAGGAAACACAACATTCTGCTCCAAATAACGGTTTAGGGCCTCCTGGCCTCCTGGAAAAGACGGCAAGGAATCCTGCTGCATGGTCTGCGGGTTAAGCAATATCATGCTGGCGGGGGCAGGTTGAGCCTTAGCCAAAGCAACACTCAGCACAAAGGCGGGTATCGTACAAAGAAATCGCAACCACGCTACGGAAAGAGACATCAAAAAAGAGGCATTCATAGGAAGTCAGTATCATGTGCAAACTGCTAATATAGCCACAAAAGCAATGCCATTACACCGGGTCCTCACGAATAAGCCATTTTTACCATAATCTTTATTGAGCGGTAATGGTAAACTTGACAGGCAAAACATACTGAACCCTGACAACCTCTCCTTTGTGCTTGCCCGGAGTCCACTTGGGCATCATGGAAGCCACACGTACCGCCTCAGCATCACAACCAGGTGACAACGACCGGGCTACCTGAATATTCTTAATGGACCCATCGGTTTCGACCACAAAGGTCAGCGCCACCGTCCCCTGAATTCTTCTATCCCTGTCCGCCTCGGGATACTTAAGGTTCTGATTGAGGTATTCATACATTTTTCGGGGGCCGCCGGGAAAGGAGGCCATTTCTTCCACCATCATCATCACTCCGTCTTCAGGAGATGGGCCTGCCGCAACAGGTATGCCTATTTTTTTTGACCGGGAGGCGGAATCAGACAAAGCCCTGGCAGATGCAGGAGCGTTCTGCGAAAGTGCAAACTTGACAGGCAGTACATACTGAACCCGAACAAGCTTCCCGTCTTGCTCTCCCGGAGTCCATCGGGGCATTACGGAAACCACACGCACCGCCTCGGCATCACAATCAGGCGAAAGCGACCGGGAGACCCGAATGTCACCAATGGAACCATCCGTCTCCACAACAAAGGAAATCACCACGGTTCCCTGAATATTGTTGTCCCTGGCCACCTGAGGATACCGGAGGTTCTTCTGAAGAAATTCAAACAACTTGGAAGTACCTCCGGGAAATTGAGGCATCACATCGGCTGTTAAAACGACACCCGCTCCTGACGCTGGAGATGCAGAGGAAGGTTGGTCCAAAACGATCTGAGCAACAGAAGATGGGTAATCAACAGATTGGCTCTGCCCGGACGTCTGAGCAGTTCCGGTCAGTATCCGCGCATTGGCAACTGACACACACATGAAAACAGCAGCGGTGGACAGCACAATGGCTGTTACAGGTTTCCACCATCCCCTTTGGGTACATCTTTGAGCACACATGTTTAGCCTCCTTTTGGTTAGTGAGTAGTTAAAAGAATGGGAAAGCAACAACGGCGTCCCTCCCATTTGAAATAGCAGCAATTTACGATACTGGTCTGTATCCGTTCCATTCTGCAGTACCACGGCATCGGCCTGAAATTCGTGGGTTTCACGAAGCAAACGATCTGCGAGGAACAAAAACGGATTCATCCAGAAGAACACTTTGAGACTCTCGAGCAGCAACACATCCAAAGTATGCCACCCACGAATATGAGCCAGCTCGTGCATCACAATCACCTCCCCCCCGGGTTCCTGTTCCAACTGCTCCGAAAGAAAGATGCAACCGAAAAATGAGAACGACGGACCAGAACCCGGTACAAAAAAAACACGGGAGCCGGCATACACGCCCGGACGGGCACGACGTTTGAGCAGCCAGAGCCTCGCCAGCCGAAGCAAGAATCGGAGCAACATCAAACCCGTCACCAGAAAGTAAAATAGCTTAAAACTATCTGTCCAGGTCCAGCCCGTTTGAAGGGGTGCGGCTAATCCAACCGTTGAGACGGGAAGAAGCACCTGCCAGAACACGCCCTGATGGGCCGAGACCGGGAACAATAAACCATGCACATCCGGAAGAAGGCCCGAAACGCCAGCCCAGGGAATCAGGAAGGAAACCAAAACACCTGAGAGAAGATAGCCCCGGTTCAGCATAAAACTATGCTCCCGACGTAAGAACATCATGTAGCAGGCATACACCACGCCCAAAGCCACCACATTCAGAAAGCAGAAAAGCGACCAGGGATTCATTTTCGTGATTTTTTTGATTGAATGGTTTCATCCAGAAGCCGCCGTATCTCCTCCAGCTCCTTCAAATTGAGGTCGTCCCGGTGTGCGAAAAAGGACACCAGTGCCTGATAGGAATTCCCAAAATAATTACGGGCAAAATGCCGGAGAAAGTCGCGGGAATAGGATTCCTTTTCGACCAGAGGAAAATACTCATGGGTCCGGCCATAAGCCTTATGTCCCACAAATCCCTTCTGCTCCAGGATACGTACAATCGTCGAAACGGTGGTGTAGGCGGGTCTGGGTTCAGGAAGCCGCTCAATGATGTCATGCACCACTGCCCTTTGCAGCTTCCACAGAACCTGCATAATTTGCTCTTCAGCACGGGTAAGCTCTTTCATATCCAATCGGTTTGATGCAAAATGAACTTCTGCACAAATCTACAACTAAATTTTTAGATAAACAACTAATTTTTTCATTATATTTTTTTTGAAAAAAATCCTTGCCGATTTTTAGAAACCTCTTACCGATGGAGGTGATGGCTTGATAGTGAATTTTACAGGAAGCGTGTAATGCACTTCTACAGGAACGCCATCCTGTACGCCCGGCTTCCATGGAGGCATTTGCTGCGCAACACGAACAGCCTCTGCATCCAGTTCTGGAGACACTGACTTGGCAACCCGGATACGCTCGATCATACCATCCACACCCACAACAAAAACAAGCACAACAGTGCCCTGAATTTTCCTGGAGCGTGAAGACTCGGGATACTTGAGATTCTTGTTCAGAAACTCATAAAACTTGGATGCCCCCCCGGGGAATTCAGGCATGGAATTAACTTCAGGCGTATTGACAGCACCATGGGTCCAGGACGGGACCAACAGGGAATCAGCAGGCGACATCAGGGGTTCCTTCCCTGTGAAACTGACAGGAATCACTACTTTCACAGCCACTTCCTTACCCTCTTTTTTCCCGGGAATCCAGCGAGGCATCAGGCCCACAACACGCATAGCCTCACGTGAAAAGCCAGGACTGGTTGCACTGACTACCCGCAGGTTCAAGAGAGCCCCATCGGGGAGCACTATGCATTCCACGACCACATCCCGCGGCGCCTCTCCAGTGGGTCGCAATGCAGTCGCCGGGAAGCGGAGATGCTCCCTCACAAAGCCCATCATCCGGCTTATCCCTCCTGGATACATCGGCTGCTGGTCAGGATGCTCCTCCAGATGAATGTCCTGACTTAATCCGGGCTCCATCCGGACACTTTTCCCAGCATCAGCGTCCACTACTGTCCCAAGACCTTGGGCAAAAGTCGGAGAGACATCTATGGTTATCCAGATAAATAAGAATAACCATGAATACCTAAAGAATGTGTTTCGGCATGAAGCACTCAGAACAAACGGTAAAATCATAAATAGACAATTAAGTGGTTAGTCGACATTGAGTTGAAACATTGCCCGAGTTCAGGACCCATCGGAGGCAGGATCTGCCAGCCGCCCGACAAAAAGAATGCAACCGGTTTTCCGGTCCCGGATCAGGAACACAAAGGGCCGGTCGGCAATAAATTGTTGTGAGAGGACCGCGCTCTTGGTGGCAACCACCACAGCCGTTGCAGCGGCCGCCTCGGTACCCTCCTCGTTTATCTCAACAAAGGCCTTGTGCAAGACATGCGACAGGTAGAGTTCCTTTCGTCCTGTCATTCCCGAGAAGTCCGCACGGTTCTCATCAAAGGCATCCGGCATACCCATGCGGGCAAGCACCGGGGCCATGGAGCTGAAAAAACTCATTCGGAACCGGGGTACAGACACCAGGACTTTCTCTGATGCAGAACCCTCCACCCAGGAATCAAGTTTTTCAGGGGAAAGTGCTGCCTCCAGTCTGTCCAGAGCCACTTCACGCCCGGGAAGTAGGAACATCATGGACATTTGCTTCCCCTGATATGGCAGCTCAATCCACTGACACAATTCATTCTCCCCGTAGGGCGCCTGTATGGTCTGCAACATCATAGGTACCTGCACCGACCGGAGGTCCGAAATATGAAAATCCGCCTGACGGGTACGGGCCGGATCAAAACGGGTATCCCAACTGCCCTTGAAATACACCGCGTTGGTCAGCACCAGACGGGTTAATTCGTTGAGAACTCCCGAGGGTATGAGCTCACGGATTTTTTGCTGTGTCGCAGCAGCCACCCAGTCATTGATCTCCCTGCGGCTGGCTTCGGTGTTGTGGATATAGTCAACCGTCCGGAGGGAGGCATTGTAAAAGCGAGTAGAAGTACGAGTAAAATCATCCAGAAAAACGTAATCCTTCTGTGGCCACAAACGGTTGGCAACATAAAAAGCGCTCTCTTGTTGTTGCAAAGATTGTGTCAACGCTTCAAACCCGGGATGCAAGCCCTCACCCGCAAGGTCATAGTGCATCGTCCGCGCCATCTGAGCCTGAGTTTCGGAACGAGCCCCGGCATAGGTCATCGCCAGAGCAGAAGAAAGACTGAAAGGAGACACAAAGATATTCTTTCCCGCAAGGTCCGCCGATGAGGAGAGATTTCTGTACAAGTTTAGCGCAAAAGTATTGGCTCCCGTCACCACTTGTGACCATTCAGAGACCGACGCCGAAGGTTGCACCTGGAGCGTACCGGAATCTGAGCCAAGCCCGGCAACTGTAACCACTTCGGAACGTACCGCACACCGGCAGGATACCGTCAGCAAGAGAAACAGGACAAAATTGGCAGCGCTTTTCATAACAGGTCAGAATAAAAGAAAATCAGAACCATCACCACATAGGCCGACACACTCGATAACAAAAATAGCATTTTGAATACACCAAACCACGACCGAAATAAAAAAAGGCTAACTTGCACAAGGATACCCTTATTACCTGCATTTGCAATGACCCGATACAGCATTCTTTTGTGCTTCGTCCTCCTGTCCCTGACCGTAGGCGCTCAGAGGCAGACCGAATACCTCAACCGGGGGGTCGTCGCCGTCCCCAAAGGCGGCGGCGTGGCCCTGGTGAGTTGGCGCCTTCTGGCCTCCGACCCGGAAAACATTGCTTTTAATGTGTACTCTGTGTCCTCCGGTGGCAGTCCAGTTCGGCTGAACAGCACCCCGGTCACAGAAAAAACCAACCTCCTGGTCTCCTTGCCCAACACCTCAGCACAGAATATATATGTAACAGCCATTTCCGGCGGAACCGAAGGTCAGCCCTCCCTACCCTGGTCCATACCGGCCCAGGCACCTGCCCACCGGATTGTGAAAGAGATTGATTTCCGGGCCATTCCGGGGGACCCCGGGGGGGATGCCGGTTTCTCCATGAAATTTTGCTGGCCTGCAGACCTGGACGGAGACGGAGAATACGATTTTGTTGTTGACCGGCAGGCCTACCAAACATCTGCCGAAGAGGGAGATGCTTCGGACACACACTATCTGACCCCGAAAGTGGAGGCGTACCGCCGGGACGGCACCTTTCTGTGGCGCATTGACATGGGGCCAAACGTCAAGATCTGTTCGGGACACGATGACATGGTCACCGCTTATGACATGGACGGAGATAACCACGCCGAGGTACTGATGAAAACCAGTGAAGGCACTGTATTTGCCGACGGGACAACCATTCTGAACCCCGTCAGCGGCACCGTCACTGACTACCGAACTCTGACCACCGTGGCGCCGCATTATATCTCGGTAGTAAACGGTATGACCGGGGTGGAGATGGCCCGGATAGAGATGCCCAACAAGACGTGGCGGGACAAAGCCGACCTCTTTGGGGGCAATTACAACAACCACAACGGACATTTTGGCATTGCCTATCTGGACGGCATCCGCCCCAGCCTGATCTTTGAGTATTCCAACCGAAACAGCGACAAATCGTTCAACAATTTTGTTACCGCATGGGACTTCCGGAACGGACAACTCACCGAAAGGTTCAACTGGGTGAATCCCGGAGGTATCTACAATGACTTTCACCAGATTCGTATTGCCGATGTGGATGGAGATGGAAAGGATGAAATGATTGAGGGAGGATTTGTGCTGGATCACGATGGCACCCCCCTGTTTGGGACCGACCTGGTACACGGCGACCGCCACAGAACCACCGACATTGACCCGGATCGGCCCGGACTGGAAACCTTTGCCATTCAGCAGAACAATCCTACCACCCTGGGTATGGCTCTGTACGATGCGGCTACCGGTGAGATGCTCCGTCGCTGGTACCAGTCTGGGGTAGGTGACGTGGGCCGGGGTGAAGCCATTGAATTCCATCCCGATCACAGGGGACTCGAAATGTTCTCCACCATGGGTGGCATATACGATGCACAGGGGCATCAAATCACTTCGGGCAGTGCCCCCTTCCCCTATGAAGGGCTGTGGTGGGACGGCGACCTGCTGCGCGAGGTTATTGGCTCAGCAGACGGCAACGGATTCAACCCGGTACTGAGCAAGATCAGCACCACTACTTATGCATACGGCCGGCTGGTCACCCTCTACAACGAAAAAACTCCTTATTACATCCACACCGAAACAGCAGCCAGAGCTCCCTTTTGGGGGGACATCCTGGGAGACTGGCGCGAAGAATTGGTACTGGAGCGCACAGACCGCTCCGGCTTCGGCATCATCTCCACCTGGGACGAATCGCCCTACGGCATCTATTGCCTGATGCAGAACCCGGCATACCGGATGCAAGCCACGGCCAGAGGGTATTACCAGACGCCCCTGCCCGATTACTACCTGGGAACCGATATGCCCACGCCACCGGTCCCTCCGGTACAAACTGCCAAAAAATACTGGGCAGGCTCCGCCTCTGGCTGGGATAAATCCACTGCGTCCTGGAAACTGACAGCCAATGACGTCCCTGTCCTGTTTGCCGATGGAGACACCGTGTTGTTCGACCTCAGAGGACAGGAAACAGAAATCAGTCTTTCCGAAGATCTTTCCCCAGGGAAGGTACTGTTTGTCGCACCCGTGGGGACTCATTTCAGGGTGAGCGGACCAGGATCCCTGAACGGACCCATGGAACTCATCAAAACAGCCCAGGGAACGTTGACGCTTCAGGGAACCCATCTCTATTCCGGAGCAACCGTCATCTCCGATGGTTCCCTCATTCTTGACGGCAGCCTGACCAGTACGGTTCAGGTAATGGCGCGTGGAACCCTTGGAGGCACGGGAACCCTCTCCGGAGGAGTGACTCTGGAAAAAGGGTTGAACACCGAAGGCGGAAGGTTACAACCCGGCTCGGGCTCCGGCACCGGACAAACAGGCACCATGTTCATTCAGGGAGATTTGTCGGTCCCCGGAAACAACACACTGGATTTTGATATCGTTCCGGGCTCCTTACCTGCCAACGATTCGATAGTCGTTACAGGAAATGTCACCGTCACTGGTCAGAACACCCTTTTTGTCCGGTTCGGTACAGCCAACCCGCAACCGGGCACATATACCCTTCTCAAGAGCTTTGGAACGCTGTCGGCCACCCCTTCGAACTTTGTCATCAAAGGTCTTGATGGCATTCCCAAACGCATCCTTATGGAGGGCAACGAAATAAAAATCCAGATAGATGCTTCCCGCCCCAGCGGCACGGTCATCTGGAAAGGCGGGACCGACAACATCTGGGATTTCGAACGCACAAATTTTGTCTCCGGGTCACTGAACACCCTGTTTGTTCCGGGAGACTCGGTCATCTTTGACCAAAGCGCCTCCCGGAAAAGCGTTGTGGTGAATGATGTCCTTCCGGTAGCACACATGCTGTTCGATGCTGTTGATGACTACCAGCTGGGTGGGGCTGGGCTCATCAGCGGGCCGGGAGGCCTAACTAAAAGAGGGGCCAACACCCTCACCATCGCATCCCGGGAACACACCTTTCTGGGCACCACCCGCATTGAGGGAGGCACGGTACGCATTGAATCGCTGGATTTTTCTGGACAGCCCTCCTCGCTGGGTTCGTCCACAGAGCCCATCGCCCTGACAAACAGCATACTTGAGATTGCATCCAAGGGCGCTACCGACCGGTCATTGGTTCTGGAGGGGAATGTCACTCTGGAGATTCCAGCCTCTTCATACACTGTCTTGAACGGATCGATCTCAGGGAGCGGTCAACTCATAAAGAAAGGATCCGGACAGGTCACTCTGGGCGCCTCCAATACCTATTCCGGCAACACAACCCTCCAGGCCGGCACCATATTGCTGGGTACCCGTGAAGCCAATATCTTCGGTCTGGGCAACAGTGCCAACCCAGCAGACAACCCGGGCAGGGGATCGCTCCGGTTCGAAGGAGGCACTCTGAGAATGTTCGAAATCAATACCACCAGCTACACCGGCCCCTCATACTGGAATGTCGAGGTTCCGGAGGGAGCGACGGCCCGGTGGGAAGTACCTTCGCGATGGAGGATGGCCGGAATGCTGACCGGAAAAGGCAATCTCACCATCATGATTCCCTATGTTCGCTCTGATTTTGAGGGCAACTGGTCAGGCTTTGAGGGCACGATTTCTCTGGTTCATGACGGAGACGGAGACGGGGGAGATTTCCGGGTAAAGAACAACTACGGATATCCTCAGGCTGATTTTCATCTGTCAGCAGGCACCTCTTTGTTCTCCGTCAACTCAGGCTCCAGCCTTTCCATCGGTGCTCTTGCAGGTGCCCCCGGATCATCCCTGCGGGGCGCCAACTCGGCCCACACCTGGGTGGTTGGCACAAGAAACACCGATGCAGTTTTTGAAGGAACCATCGCTGACGGAGGAGGTGCTCTGAGCATTATCAAGAGGGGGACCGCAGACTGGACGCTTCGAGGCGCAAGCACATACTCCGGTTCCACCCAGATTCTTGAAGGAAGGCTGATTGTGAACAACACATCAGGAAGTGCAACCGGGACCGGGCCCGTTCAGGTAGGCACCCAGGGCATCCTTTCCGGAAACGGCACCATCAGCGGAGCCGTGAGCATCTCCGGAACCCTGGAACCGGGCCTTTCCGTGGGGACCATTCAGTTTGCAAACCAGGTTCAGATCACTGCGACAGGAAGACTGATTGCAGAGGTTTCCGGAAGTAGCACAACCACCTCCGACAAGGTGATTGCCGGAGGAACCTTCACCGCCAACGGCACACTTGAAATCCGAAGGCTTTCTGGAAACTATGCAGCCAACGATCAGTTCACCCTGCTGCAAGCAGAACAGATTCAGGGTACCTTCTCAGCCATAGTACCAGCATTGCCCGCATCAGGATATGAATGGGATCTGTCACGACTCTATACTGAGGGCGTTCTGGGAGTAAGTGCAGCCCAAATGCCCGCTCCCGTTCTGTCCCAATCGGGCCCGGAACTGGTGGTCACTGGCTCAGGCATCACCACCTACCGATGGTTCCGCAACGGAGTCCTGATTGCAGGAATCACCTCGGAGCGATACACCCCGGCACAGTCAGGCACCTACACCGTAAACGTCACCTTTTTCAACGGGACCAGCGGCCAGTCCAACCCTGTAGCCTTCTACATCACAGGACTGGACGAACCGGAGACGGAAAATATACTCTATCCCAACCCCAACAACGGAGTATTTTACGTAAATTTGGCTGGTTGGTCCGGACTCAGGACGCTCAGTGTTGAGAGCATCAACGGCCGGGTTGTGTACCGAACTTCCATTGCGGGGCACACAGGACGGATTGAGGTGAACATCTCTGCCCAACCGGCGGGGGTGTATCTGGTGCGGATGAGTACAGACTATGAGCAGAAAACATGGAAGATTATAAAAACAAACTGAAGTTATGAAGTACATCAGCCTGATCAGACTACTGCTGATTGTTATCACCATAGCCGGCCCGGGATCGGCACTACTCAGAGCTAAAGTTGTTCCCGGAAGCCCATTCGGAGACCATATGGTGCTTCAGAGAAACCAACCCATACCCATATGGGGGCGGGCTGACCCCGGAGAAAAAGTGAGCGTCACTCTCAACAACACAGAGGTTAGCACCGTTGCGGAACCTTCGGGAAAATGGTCACTGCGGCTCCCTGCCATGCCAGCAGCAGGCCCCCTGAAAATCACCATCCAGGGCGACAATACCATCACCTTCCAGGATGTTTACATCGGAGAGGTCTGGTTGTGTTCCGGCCAGTCGAATATGGATATGACGGTGGCCCGCGAAGACAGGTACTGGTGCGGAGTGCTCCATGAGGAACAGGAAGTGGCTGCTGCCAAATATCCCTTGATCCGGTTCTTCGATGTGGCGTTTTCCACCCGGGATACCCCTCAGGAATTCTGCTCCGGAACATGGGAAGTAGTGTCTCCCCAAACTGTTGGACATATGTCCGCAGCAGCCTACTTCTTTGCCAGAGAAATTCTGAAGACTCAAAAAGTGGCTGTTGGTTTGCTCACCTCCGCCTACGGAGCAAGTACCGCTGAAGCCTGGACCAGAAGGGAAGCTTTGGAGCAAAACGGCCAGGTGGCCTATCTGGTGAACAATTACGATGAAGCTGCCCGGCGCTGGGACAGCGGGGAAGCCCAGAAAGAGATGGATGCAGCCACCGAGGCCTGGTCTGTTATTTCCCGGAAGGTCATGGATGACATCAATTTCCTGACCTCCATCAGGGAATGCATCACCTGCCCGGAGTCGAACAGGGATACTGCTGCAGCCAGACTGAAACAACTCCGTCAACCGCCCCGTCCGGCGCGGATCCGGAATCCCCACGAAGACCAGCACAGCCCCAGCGTTCTCTGGAATGCCATGATTCAGCCGCTGGTACCCTTCGGCATCAGGGGGGCTATTTGGTATCAGGGGGAGTCCAATGGACCTTCGCGTCATGTGTATCAGCAATTGATGGAAACGCTGATTCGGGACTGGCGCAGAGCCTGGGGACAGGGTGACTTCCCGTTTCTGTATGTCCAACTGGCCAATATAGACAGTGTGCAACGGGAGCCTCACCAAGGCAACGAGGGCCCGTACGAATTATTTGTCCGTGAAGCGCAACTCCGTAATCTGTCTGTTCCGCACACGGCGATGGCTGTGGCCATAGACAATGCAGACCCTGAGGATTTACGGAATGTGCATCCCAAGGACAAAGCGACCATCGGGTACCGGCTGGCCCTTGCCGCTCGTGCTCTGGCCTACGGAGAAAAAAACCTGGAGTACATGGGGCCGGTTTTCTCGCACGTGGAAATCAAAGGCAATGAGGCCCGTCTGTTCTTCAAACACACCGGAAAAGGACTCATGGCCCGGGATGGACTAAAAGGATTTGCCATAGCGGGGCAAGACCGGATATATCACTGGGGCCAGGCCAGAATCGAGGGAAATGCGGTTGTGGTCACCCACCCCGACATCTCCAGGCCGGCTGCTGTCCGCTACGGCTGGGCACGAAACCCTGTCACCAGTTTGTACAACAAGGATGGCCTTCCGGCATCTCCATTCCGGACTGAATAGCCATGGCTGCTCATCGCTTTCGCTTTTTGTTTAGCACCGCAGCGTTATGCACGGTTCTATGCGCGGTTGCCGCCCCTCGCCTGCTGCCTGTGGGCGAAGGATGGGCCCGGAATACCATCAATACCACAGTCTTCCGGAACAATGCTCTGGTGACGCATCTGGAAACGCAATATATTGCCTACTACGATGCGGAGCAATATGTGGTTCTGGGCAAAAGACGCAGCGGATCGTCCCGGTGGACACTGCAACGCACGCCTTTCAAAGGGCGGTGTAACGATGCCCACAATGTGATCAGCATCATGCTGGACGGGGATGGTTATGTTCACGTTGCCTGGGATCACCACGGAGACACCCTGCGCTATGCGCGCGGGAAAACTCCTGGTTCACTGGATCTTGGCCCGCCAGAAAATATGACCGGAAGGAATGAGGACAATGTAACATATCCTGAATTTTACCGCCTTCCCGGAGGCAATCTTTTGTTTGTGTACCGGGCAGGAGGGTCCGGAAACGGAAATATGGTCATGAACCGGTATGACCTGAAAGCACGCCGGTGGGTCCGGGTCCAGGAGGTCCTCATTGACGGGGAAAGACAAAGGAATGCGTATTGGCAGTTGTGCGTGGACCCTCTCGGCGGAATACATTGCTCCTGGGTGTGGCGTGAAACCAGCGATGTGGCTACCAACCATGATCTTTGCTATGCCTATTCTCCCGATGAGGGTCGCACCTGGAAACGCTCAGACGGGTCAACCTACACCCTGCCCATCCGGGCCGCAAATGCTGAGTATATTTGGAGAATTCCTCAAAAGAGCGAACTAATCAACCAGACATCCATGACCTGCGACGACAGGGGGATGCCCTACATTGCCACCTACTGGCGTCCTGAGGGCACCAATGTCCCTCAGTATTTCCTGGTCTATTTTGATGGGTCCACCTGGCATGCCAGCCAGGTAAGCCAGCGCACCACCCCCTTCAGCCTCAGTGGAGCCGGAACAAAGAAGATTCCGATAGCACGACCAAGGGTAGTTGTATCCCGCAGAGGAAAGCATATAAGCATTGGTTATATCTTCAGAGATGTAGAGCGGGGCAGCCGCGTGTCCGTGTATTCCACATCCAGTCTGGCATCCGGACAATGGCAAGTCACCGACCTGACCGGCTTCCCGGTCGATTCGTGGGAACCCACCTATGATACCGAACTGTGGCAACGAAAAAAAATCCTGAACATTTTTGTACAACGCTCAGGACAAGGAGACGGAGAAACCCTCACAGACCTTCCACCCCAGCAGGTTTATGTGCTTCAGCCTGCCAGACGCTACTCGGGCATAAGCCGGATATAGGTGGGAGCATCCCGGTTGCACAGCACACGCCCATTCTCATAGCGTAGTTCCACCACCTGAATGCTGCTGCGTCGCTGCTCGGTCTGACCGGCGGGTGCGCCAGGCCTTCTTCCGGGATGAGTAAAGTAAAAAAGGTACACCTTTCCCTGATTCACCACCACATCGGGATGTCCCCCGATAACCCCGTCATCCAGGCCTGTCCCGGGTACATCCAGCAACAGTTCTTCCTGCAACGTCCAGTTCAGGGCATCAGGAGAACGATACACCAGCAAACCTCTCCAGGCATCCACAACCATCCAGTACTGCCCATGCCACACAAATGCCTTGGGGCCTTCCCCCCGTGTGGACATATTGGCCTTGCCCTTGTCCGTCCAGGAATACAGATCGGGGCTGTCCGCGTAATACACCGATTTTCCGTCCCGCTCATTGTTGTACCACATTCGCCAGGATCCTCCGGGAAGCCGCAACACACAGGCATCAATGACTTTGTCGGTGAATAATTTCAGCGGGTTGGGACGGACCCAGTTGATACCGTCTTTGCTGGTAAGATGCACAATCTCCCGGGGGTGATTCCAGTCCGTGAAGATGCCCGGAACATAAGTCAGGAACATATGGTACATTCCGTCAACCTCTATCACTTCGGGAGCCCAGTGGGTATAGCCAGAGTGGGGGCGGTAATCAATATTACAGGTATCCCGGTAAGTCCAGGTGGCTCCGTCAGACGACTCGGCAATCCCTATCCGGGTTCCGTGCACCCAGGCGACCCCGTTGGGATCCGCGATATTGGCTCTGCGATTGGTATAATACATAAACCATTTCCCTGCCTGCAGATTGTACACCACCACCGGGTCAGCCGCTCCGTCAAAAACCGGATCACGAAACAAAGGTTTCGGGGCCTTTTTGTACACCACCCCCTGCTGGGTTATCTGCGAAGGCACCGAAGCATTCTGCGCGAAAACACGCCCTGAGAAAAATGAGAAAGTCACAGCGAAAAAAACGAACCAGGACAAACGTTTCATAAAAACCAGTTTGGACTTATGGACGATATTCTCCAAAAGAATTCTTGAGCGTACCGAAGTACTCCACGGGGAGGGCTGTAGCTTCAATGCCCATGTTCCCTTTTGCCTGGAGGCTAAGGTCTGAAGACACGGGGAAACCCGTCTGAAGATCGAAAACCATGGTCCCCGACTGTTTTCCTCGCAAGTCGTAGGTATTGGTCTTGAGTGAATTTATCTGATTCTGAATCCTCAATTTTTGATTGGCTACCCTCAAAACAGAGTCTGCTCTGATTTGCAACAAAGAGTCTGCTCGGGTCAAAGGCTGACCCGCCTGGGCGGCCTGCGAGGCCTGAGCCTGCTGATTTGATGCAGCAGCCTGCTCCATACGAAGCCTCAGGGCCTCCAGGACCTCAGGTCCAAATCCACCTTGTTCCATCATGCCCTGCACAAAAATCATCTGCTCTTCGGAAGGGGGCATCATCGAGAAACCTCCGCCACCGGGGAAAAAGCCACCGCCCATGCCTCCGCGCATACCACCGCCCATGCCACCCATGCCTCCGCGCATACCACCGCCCATGCCACCCATGCCGCCGCGTCCACCACCCATGCCACCAGGCATGCCACCAGGCATACCTCCACCCATGCCACCAGGCATGCCCATACCCATCATACCACCCCGACCTCCACGACCACCACTGGTTGCGATCAAAGCCTGAGGCAGTTTCATCCTAAGATTGGTCGAAACCTCTGTGGTGATCTTGTCTCCTTCGACCGTGACAACCTTATACGTGTTCTTGGCCTCACTGGCAATCCCCATTACGGAACCTGACACATCACTTTTCCACGATCCCTTTGCCTTCACAGGAGATGAGGGAAGCACCTTGAATTGCATCTCCAGAAACTCTTTGAACCCTTTTGGGGTAAACATGGTATAGGACTGCGTCACCAGAGCGATGATGGCGGCCTCATCCGGAAATGTCTTTTCCAATTCAAAGGAAATACTGTCAAAGCCGGTGAGGGCAGCCACACTCCCATCTGCAGCAAAAGTAACCACAGGGCGCATCCGCCTGACCTTCTCAAAAAACCGGGACATCACCTGATGGGCCAGGGAAGAGAGGCTGTCGGGTTTCGCCGAATTGTAGGTAACATTGGCGATCGGTCCCTGGAGTGTGGTCTCAATATCCTTGAACGCCAACTGAAAAACCGAACCGTCTGGCTTGGAAACAATGGTCTGCATCAAAATGCCGACGTTGATTACCTGAGAGGTGATGTTCTCAGAATTGGCAGTAGTCTGTTTTACCGCATGCACACCTTCGCTTTTCAGCAGATACACTTTGAGAGATTGTGGTTTCATTTCGAGGGCGTACTGGGCGGATGCACTGCCCAAAATGCAGCACAAGGCCCCCAAGGCCATAAGAATACGGCGTGAATGTGAAAAGAAGTTCATAGAGCAATAGTTGAAATTTTGCACAATACCTTTTTTAGACGGAGCCACCCGCCAAAAGTTTAACGCAACAACGGTGTAGATTGCATTATTTCAGGAAACGAACAATAGTCCGGACCAACACATCTCTGCGTATAGGTTTCACCAGATATTCGTCACATCCTGCATCCACAGCCAGTTGTTTCTCTGCATCGAACGCAAATGCAGTCTGGGCCACAACCGGAAGCCCGGGACGCAAGGCCTTGATCCTGCGGGTAGCCTCAATTCCATCCAGCACCGGCATCTTCAGATCCATAAGCACCAAACAAATCTGCTCATTGCTCTGACAAGCTTCCACTGCATCCATCCCGTTTGACACTCGGATGGGTTTGTATCCCTCTGAAGATAGGACGGCTTCAAAATAGGCCCATCCGGCATGATCGTCCTCAGCTACCAGAATGACACCCAAACCGGCTTCGGTGGGAGCATCACCCACCGGACTGGGAACAAACTTTGATTCTCCCATATCAACAGGCAGACAAGGGATGCTGAAGTATACCACCGTCCCCTTCCCGACCTCGGACTCCGCCCAGATTCGTCCACCCATCAGCGTCAACAGAGCACGACAGATGGCCAGGCCCATCCCAGCACCCTCAAACCCTCGATTAAGCGCAATGTCCACCTGATAAAACCTGTCGAAAATATGGCTCATCTGTTCCGCCGGGATGCCACACCCCATATCTTCGACAGAAAAAACCAACTCCGACTCCTGCTTATTGCATGACAGTATGATGGACCCCTTTTTGGAGAATTTAAAGGAGTTGCCCACCAGATTATCAAATACCTGGCGCAATTTGGTCTCATCTCCCCGGAAGGTTTTTCCCTGGGTTTCCGCGGAACAGACCAGCCTCACCTCAATTCCCGACTTGGCAGAATAATCGGCATAACCCTCCTGAACATGCTGCATCAGTTTGCAGGGGATAAAATCCGCCATATTAAGTTCAAGAGTTCCAGCCTCCAGCCGGGAATAATCAATGATGTTGTCCAGTAACTCCTTGAGGCGACGGCCACTGCTGAGAATAATCCGGGCATACTGTTCCACCTTCCCCTCAGGCAGACTCCCCAGGAGCAGAAGATCGGCAAATCCCAAGATTCCATTCAACGGAGTCCTGATTTCGTGCGACATGTTCTGCAGAAATGCCGTTTTGACCCGCTCTCCCTCCTCGGCCTGAGTTTTGGCCTCCACCAGTTCCTGAATCATCTGCTTTTCACGGGACACGTCGTCGCGTACACACACAAAATGAGTAATCACACCCTCCTCATCCACAATACTCGAAATGTCCAGATGTTCCCAATACTCACTTCCGTCCTTTCGGCGGTTGAGCAATTCTCCAGTCCAATTCTGACCGGAGAGAATGGTCTTCCACAATTGTTCATAGATGCCTTTAGGGGTCTTTCCGGAATTCATCATCCTGGGATTCTGTCCCATGACTTCGGATAACTCGTATCCACTGGTTTGAGTGAAGTATGAATTCACATACTCAATATTCCCCTGCGGATCGGTGATCACCACAGAAACAGGGCTATGCTCCACAGATTGACTGAGCAATTTCAGCTTTTCCTCTGCCATTTTTCTTTCGGTAACGTCGTGCATGATGCAGTGGATGCAGGGTTGTGCATTCAACTCCAGACAACTGCAGAACACGTCCACACTGCGCAGTGTCCCGTCAGCGAGACGTTGCTTTCTGGAGAAAAAGTTACGCTCGCCTCCGCAAATCAACCGGATCATATCCCGAAGTTCCTCATCCGTTCCCACAAAAAGTCTGCTGACATGCATACCCTTAATCTCCTCTGCCGGCCATCCGTAATATCTCTCAGCAGCCGGATTGGCATCCAGAATCTCTCCCGAAGAAGGATCGAAAATGAGCTTCACAGCCGGATGCTTCATAAACAGATCCCGGAACGCCTGCTGGGAAGCATACAGATCTCTGTAATATCTTTTGCGCCGGGCATTGTATATCCACAGACTCCCTGTCCCAAATACCACCACCAACAGCAAAGCAAACACAGCCGTTGCCCAGACCAGGCCTTTCAGATCCGATTCCATCTCCTTCTGATCTGCTTCGGCAATAAAAAACCACGGAGTCCCGGGAACTTTTGCGAGATAGGCATAGACCTTCTTCCCCTGGTAGTTGAGCGCGCGAATGAGCCCGGATTCTGTCCGGGCCCGCCCCATAGCAAAAGACGGAGCGGATGCAGAAAAGACGGGAGTGAGTGCAGATTGATTCCAAAATCTCAAGGGAGTCAACACCCTGAGGGAGTCCCCCTCATCACGAAAGAGATACATCTCCGAACTGGCTCCCGGGGAAGGCCAGGACTGCAGCAATGGAAACAAATAATCACGGGGGTCCATCTGCAATGCAATGGCAGCAACAAGGTTTCCCTCTTCGTCCGGAACAGGCGCGATGAAATCAATCAGCACTTTTTGCTGCTCCTGGTCATAATACAGATCAGTAGTGAGGGATTTGCCGCATCGAAACACCTCCTCGACCACAGGTCTGATGGATTGGTCATCATAACGCGCGACCTCTGCCGTGGAAAAGAAGTTGCTCCCGTCAGGGAAGAAAAGCATCACCTCATCGTAATCATGTTCCTCCTGAATGGAGTGCATAAAGCGGAGCACCCGATCACGATCTTCAGCCCGGCCCGAGTTCATAAACCGTAATATCAAATCATCCAGAAAGAAATGGCGGGCTATCACGCCGGCATCTTGCAACTCATCGAGGTACCAATCAGAAAGACGGTTCACAATGGGCTGTGAAACGGACTCAAAATGCACTTGTTTTTCCTGAAAGAATGTATGATGTTCCTTCTTCAGGAAGAGAAGCAGAAAGCTGACAATCAGCAGCACCACAAACGGAAAAATAATCAGGATGGGATTCTTACGCCATCCCGGAGCAGGCAGTTTATTCATAAACGGGCTGAACTTAGATCATTCTTAGGGGTCCGGGACATTCGTTATGAAGCTAAAGGTATAAAAAAAATCATTCATCAATCACAGGGTACCTTGGCAGATGGTCTATCCAAGAATATTTGTTTGTACCTTTACTTCCTGTCATACATTACCATACCAACATGAGCAACGAATCTTCAGCCAGACATTACACAGCAGCCTTCCCCGGAAAGTATATCCAGGGAGCTGGAGCCATCAGGGCCCTCCCCGAATTGATGCATCGCCTGGGCAACAACGGAATGATCCTGGCTTCTCCGACCGCAAATAAAACAATCCTCCCATCATATCTGAATGACACCACCTTAAAGCAGTTCCAGGTGGAAGAATTCGGAGGGGAATGCTCCCGTAAGGAGACGGACCGTCTTCTGGAAATCACCAGAACAAAGAATATCGGGGTGGTTGCAGGCATGGGAGGGGGCAAGACGCTGGACACAGCCAAGATAGTCGCCGACAAAGCCGGGATCCCGGTGATCATCATTCCCACCATCGCCTCCACCGATGCTCCGTGCAGCGGGTGTGCCGTAGTCTATTCCGAAGAGGGCGTTTTTGAATCGGTGTATTACCAAAGAATGAATCCTCAGGTGGTGCTTGCGGACACCCGCATCCTGGCATCAGCCCCGGTGCGGTTCCTGGTTTCAGGGATGGGAGACGCCCTGGCAACATGGTTCGAGGCGCGTTCCTGTGAGCGCACCTGTTCCCAGAACGAATGTGGCGGTTTCAGCACCATGGCCGGACTTGGGATTGCCAAACTTTGCTATGAAACACTCCTGGAGTATGGTGCCGCTGCGAAACAAGCCAACGAGCAACAAATTATCACCCCGGCCCTCAACCGCATTATTGAAACCAACATCCTGCTGAGCGGCATCGGGTTTGAGAGTTCAGGACTGGCTGCAGCCCACTCCATTCACAACGGGCTCACCGCACTCGAAGAAACCCATGCCTTTTATCACGGTGAGAAAGTGGCTTTCGGCGTCCTCGCCGGCCTCCACCTCACCGGTGCCCTTCCCTCCGAAATGGACACGGTCTATGCCTTCTGCGAAAATATCGGTCTGCCAACCACTTTCGGGGCACTCGGCATCCGTGACACCAGCCGGCACCGCCTGATGGAAGCAGCACGCAAGGCCTGCGCTCCTGGCGAGGGCATGCACCACGAAGCAGGCGTCATCACTGACCAGGCTGTGCTTGATGCGATGATCGCCGCCGATGCCATGGGACATTCCCGGGCTCAGTAAACCTCAACAAAAAAGCCCCCCATTGCTGGGAGGCCCTTGTTTTGCGGGATTTCCGCTGTGACCCCGGAGAGGCTCGAACTCTCGACCCATTGATTAAGAGTCAATTGCTCTACCAACTGAGCTACGGAGTCATTTTTGAGGCTGCAAATATACGGTTTTTTTGATACAAACCAGTTCCTGTCTGGTTTTTCTTAATAGGTCAGATCAATAACTTCCACCCCTGGATGATCTTGTGGCCTGAACAAGAATTCCGTATCCTTGATGGGAAGATTCACCTGAATGCGGGAAAATTCCACATAAAATCGCACTCCGTTCTGCATCAAAGCATTCATGGAAAGCACCTGAATACGCTGTTGGTCCACCTTGAGAACAACCTTTGTAATGTTGGATGATGCGGATTCCACTGATGGAGATGCCCCGGAAGCCGGAGTCAACTCCAGCTCCAGCATATTACGACCCGCTTCCTGATACGTTTTGAGCAGACGGGTGTCAAAGTCCCGAGTGGAGCGGGCAATGAATTCCATAGGGCTGGACATCAGTAGACTGCCCCCAGGGTCTCCCTGCGACACCAGGCTCACATTGACCTCCTTGACCTGAGGAAGATATTGGTATATCTTTTGTCCGTCACAAATCAATTCCATCCCGGGCAGTGTAACCCGGTATTTATTGCCCTGGTACTGCACTTTGCCCGTCTGAAGGGGAGGATTCTGCGTACCCTCCTGAACCATATAGGTACGCACCTCGGCTGAAAAAGAAGTATAGGAACGATAGCGGGTAGCCAAGGCGTTAAGAATGGGGCCAGACCGTGCATCCAGAGGCTTTGCCGGAAGCAGGGAAGGAAGCGTAAGCAGCATTGCTGCCAGAATACAACGAACGTACATCATATAAACACGCCAAGGGGGTAACGAATATCAACAAGGTACAAACCATGTGCCGGAACCGAAGTTCCAGCAGCCCCCCGGTCCATCAGGGATGCAATACAGAGGATATCTTCGGGAGGCATCTTGCCGCGTCCGATATCGAGGAGCGTACCCACAACCGCTCGAACCATGTTGCGCAGAAAACGATCGGCTGAGATATGAAAATGCCATTCCGTGCCCACTTCTTCCCAATATGCTTCGAATACAGCACAGTTATTGGTCTTAACATCTGTGTGCAGTTTGGCAAAACTGGTGAAATCCTGAATGGTCATCAGCAATTGCGAAGCCTTCTGCATGGCACTCCAGTCAAGCGGAAAATAGAAATGATACGCCAGGTCGCAAGTAAACGGGTCCCGGCTCCGGGCGAGCCGATAAAGATAGGAACGGGACACCGCATCAAAGCGGGCATGCGACTGCTCTGCTACCCGATGAATGGCATGCACCCGGATATGGCGGTGCAACATCCTGTTCAACTGGTCCACCCATCCCGGATCAGAAGCCAGGTCCTCATGCACTGAGTCAAAATGGGCAAAGAATCTGAGGGCATGAACCCCGGCATCGGTTCGCCCTGCTCCGGTCAGAGCAATCTGCTCCCTGAGGCGGGCACCCAGAGCCGTTTCCAGTTCCTGCTGCACAGATGGGCCATTGGGCTGAATCTGCCAGCCGCAGAAAGAAGATCCGTTGTACGATATCTCGATAAAATATCTCAAAGCTGATTTTTTGCACACCCCACAAAAGTATCTTCTTTTTTCTCCCGAAGCATGGTCCTTGTGAAAAGAATCCGCATCTTTACCCTGCTCGATCCGGAAATACCCCTCATCATGCATTACCTGTACCGACTTGGCCTTCTTACCTCCCTGTTCCTGTCTCTTGGCAACATTGTCCACGTACACGCGCAGTTTTACCTTACCGGAAATGACCCCGCCTCACTACGCTGGAAACAAATCCGGACAGAGCAAGTGCAGGTAATGTTCCCGGAGGGCTTTGAGGCCCGGGCACAGGAGTTGACCAACACCCTTCACTACCTCGCCAACCGGCCCTCCCGGTCTCTTTCGGCCGAAAACCGTCCGATTTCTGTTGTGCTGCATAACCTTGAGGCGCAATCCAACGGTTTTGTCACCTGGGCACCCCGGCGGATGGAGCTCTACACCCTCCCCGCTCCCGGTCAACACGCACAAGACCGGCTTCAAAGTCTGGCCATACACGAAATGAGGCATGTAGTGCAAATGGACCGGATGAACCAGGCAATTCCGAAGCCTCTGAAATGGATGCTGGGTCAGCAGGCCCCTGGCATTATTTCCGGGCTGCTCCCCAGATGGTATCTGGAAGGGGATGCCGTTGCTGCCGAAACAGCACTATCATCGTCAGGAAGAGGGCGGGATCCTTTATTCGATCTCCGGCTCAGAGCGCTTACCATCCAGAGCCCGGACCTGTTCCACTATGAAAAAGCTACTATGGGTTCCTTCAGGGACTGGACCCCGGACCCGTACGTGCTGGGATATCATATGGTAGCTCACATACGGCAGAAATACGGCCCCGAGATATTAGCGCTGAATGTGGAACACACATCCCGGAGATTTTACCAATTGTTTCCCTTCCATCTGGGCCTGAAGAAAATCACCGGGAAAAACTCCAGAGAGCTTTACCGGGAAACGCTCGATTCCCTTCGCGAAGTTTGGGCATCCGCCCCTCGGGACACCGCTTTAGCAGCCCGCCAGCATCTGATAAGCCGCAGATCAGCCACCTACACCGACTATCTTTCCCCAAGGTTTGTGGCCAGGAATTCCATCCTGTGCTGGAAAGAAGGCCCCGGGGATTTGCGAAAGTTCGTACTGATGGATACTCTGGGCCAGGAGCAAGTGCTGCACACCACTGGCCCCACTTACTCGGATCATTTTGATGTTCGTGCCGACCGGTGGGTCTGGACGGAACTCATCAACGATGCAAGGTGGGCGCATGAATCCTACTCAGTGGTACGCATCGGCGACTTGAAAACTGGACGCGTCCGTACCCTTACCAGGAAAACCCGCCATTATGATCCCTCATTCTCACAGGACGGACAGAAACTTGCCGTGATTTCAGCCACGCCCACGCTGGAATACGCATTGGAAATCCTAGATGCCGAAACAGGGCGGGTACTCCGACACATCCCTACCCCACAGAATCTGTTTGCACAGTGTCCGGTATGGGACAGCACAGACTCCTCAATCTACCTGATAATTACTGGGGATCACGGGAAACGCATAGAGAACTACCATCTGGGAACAGATACCTGGCGGGTTCTGATTCCAGATACCTATATGAACCTCAGCGGCATGCATCTTGCCGAAGGATGGCTGTTTTTCAACGGAAGTCATCAGGACCAGCCGGCACTGTATGCCCTTCATGTTCGGGACCAAAGGCTCTATGTAACCCTTGGAGGCGCATCCGGAGTGAGCGATGCAGACTTACGGGAAGGCAAACTCATCTACAACATTTATACATCAGATGGGGCCTCTCTTGCCATAAATGATTTGTCGCCCCAGAACTGGACGCCCGCTTCAATAACCCGGCACATTGAATACGGAAGCTCCCGGATGCTCTCAGAGCAAGAACAGTGGAACGTCCAGCAAGACAGCATCCCACCGAGGAAAGACTGCATCACCCGATATTCCAAATGGGGCCATGCCCTGAACATCCACAGTTGGGCCCCTGTGTTTGTAGATTATCAGGACCTGAATGATGCTGGCTTTCCCGGGGTCAGCCTGACCTCTCAGGACCTGCTGGAAACGACACTGATCTCAGCCGGATGGAAATACGAACAGCAAGAGCACCATCTGTTCGCAGGAATCACCCTGAAAGGAGGATATCCTGTATGGAAGTTTTCGGTGGAATATGGGGGGGATCCCCCCCTGTTTACGGCATTCACGCAAACGCCAAGCTCCCTGCCCGACCACCGCAGACTGGAGATGAAGTTACTTGGATACATCCCGTGGACATACAGCCGTGGCCAGTATCGTTTCGGATGGACACCGCTGGCAAGCTTGGCATTCAAGGATGGATACACGTACCACATCGACGACCAAAACTTCCACCGGGGACATCTTGAGGTCAGCTACGGATTCCAGGCCATCATGATGCGCAAACAGGCACCCCGCGACCTGTTCCCTCGTGCGGGATGGACTCTGAACGCCCGATGGACACACAATCCCTTCGATGACGAGGACTTTGGCTCTATCGGATTTGTTTCCGGACAGGTATTTCTTCCCGGATTGGGCAAGCACCACAGTTTCCGGCTTACCCTGGGCGGACAATACCAACATGCCCGAAAGGCATTCTACAGGTCGGAACTGGACTTTCCGCGAGGCTACCCCGAACACCTCAGTACCCGTCTCATCACCTGGAGTCTGGACTATGCACTGCCTTTGGTCTGCCCCGACTGGAGTCTGGGTTTTGGTGGGTACATCAAAAGAATCTGGATTGGAGGGTTCCTGGACGGGGCACGAAACGCATGGGACCCGCCCAAAAGCGTGTTCGGATGGAACCAAACCTTCAGAGAACATCTTCGTAGTTACGGAGCTGACTTGATGGCCGATGTTCACATCCTGCGCATCATCTTTCCGGTCCAAACCGGTATCCGGATGTCCTACATACCCAGAGAACACACCCTGAGTACACAGTGGCTGTTCCGAATCAGTCTCACCCAATAACCAAGGATTCATGTATTATAAGAGCATCGTCCTCAGTGGCGCACCCTGCGCGGGCAAAACCCTTGCCCAGAAGGCACTTTACGAACACTTCCGAAAACTAGGATTTGAGGTCCACCTCATCCGCGAGGTGGCTTCCATGATTCACCAATCGGGCATTCATTTCAAACAGATGCCCCCTGACAGGATTCCGGAGCTTCAACGAAACATTCTGTTGATACAGAGGGACCTGGAGAAAAGATTTGAAGCGCTCTCCCAATTGTCCGAACGTCCGGTACTACTGATCAGCGACCGTGGCGGAATGGATGCCCTGGCTTACATGGAGGAAGCCTTCAGACATACAGTGCTGCAACAAGAAGGTCTGTCCCTGACGGAACTCCGGGACGGAAGATACGATGCCGTATTCCACCTGGTTACCTCTGCTCTGGGAGCTCCGGAAGCCTTTCGGCAAGCAACCCATGCCTTTCGCAATGAGTCTCCCGATGAGGCCATCAGGATTGACGACATCCAGCTGCGACTCTGGACCGGGCATCCACACCTGAGGGTTTTTGACAATCAGTGTACCTTCCCCGAAAAAATTGCCAAAGTAATTCGCGCGGCCGAACATCTGGTAGGCATTCCTGAACCCATAGAATTTGAGCGGAAGTTTTTGGTGAAAGACATGGCTCCTGAAGATATCCCGATGCCTTCTTGTACCGTGGACATCGAGCAGTATTATCTGGGGGACGATGCCGGAAACTTCTGGCGCATTCGCAAGAGAGGACAGGACGAAGCCTGGATATACACCCTCACCCGTAAAGCCGATATTGCTCCGGGGAAGCGCATGGAAACCGAGGAAAAAATCACTGCTGAAGCATTTGACTACCATCTGAATCACCCGGGGCATCAAATTCTGGGACAAATTGTCAAGAAGCGCACCTGCTTTGTTTACGAGTCCAGATACTATGAACTGGATCGATTTGTGCAGCCCAAAACCGGATTCACCTTGCTGGAATGTGAAACCGACGAGGAGGGGGCACATGTCCCGTTCCCTCCGTTCCTGCAACTTATCCGCGAGGTCACTGGCGACCCGGACTATGACAACAACCGCATCGCTGCGTTCAAATAACCACAATCTCCTGATTTCCGGGGGTGATGCGTTCCATACCCCAGGACCGGACAATATAAGTGTCCTCCGGGCCTACCGCCCCAATGGAAGGCAGCACAAACTTAGGCTCCACAGCAATACACATACCTTCTTCAAGCACATCCCGCGATTTGGCCCCGAGTACCGGAAGTTCATTCACTACCAGCCCTACTCCATGACCCACGAACCGTGCTTTTTGGGAAAGCCCCATAAAATAGTCCGACAGCCCGGCGGCTGAAACCATATCCATGGCCAGATCGTACAAAGCCTCCCCACTCTTCCCCGGCTTACCCGATTCTGATAAGGCCTGATGAATCTCCATGGACACCTGGTGTGCCCTGAGTGCTTCCGAAGGTACATGGCCAATGGCAAACACCCGGGACATATCGGTCATATACCCGGTAAAATTTCCACCCATATCAAACATAATGGTTTGTCCGGGTTTCAAAACCGTACCGTTCTGACCTATGGGCAACGAAGGATGCATCCCGGCACCGCCAAGAGCAAAATCGTAGGGCGAGGGGGCTCCCGCATTGTCTCCGGT
>DFUR01000027.1 GCA_002380425.1 Bacteroidales bacterium UBA4181 | reverse complement strand
ATACACCACAATGGCAATCCCAGTCATCACAAATAAGGCCAAAACAACGGATCCATCCGCACGGGAACGGCGCCACTGAAAAAAGAAACCCATAAGCCCTAGAATCAAGGGTAAGGCAAAATACCGGTTGTATCCTCTGCTCTGCAGGGACTCGGGGCGGACCGCAGGCCCGGTGCGCCAGGCATCCAGAAAGGGAATGCCCGTAATCCAGTTTCCGTGAAGCACACCACCGTATCCCTGCATATCGTCCTGTCGTCCGGAAAAATTCCACAAGAAATAACGCAGATACATATGACCCAGTTGATAGCCAAAGAAGAACTCCAGATTGTTGACAAAATCCAGACGCAGTTCCCGGCGCAACTGCCCGTTTCCGTCGCGGAAGGTCACCGGGGCTCCCCTTCCTTTTGTCCAGGAACGATAAGATTCTGCATGAGCCGGCTCACGGCTGTACATTCTGGGGAAAAACGTAATGAACTCGGGAGCATACACATCATCCACATAATAGCCCGTGATCTCATAGCGTCCATTGTTCTTGCCATACAGCGGTTCCCCCGGCTGCCGGTCCGTAAGAGGAGCGTTATACCAAGCTCCGCGCCAAAGAGGCCGGTCGCCATACTGTGAGCGATTGAGGTAGCCTTGCAGGCTGAAAACATCTTCAGGATCATTCTGATCCATTGGCGGATTGGCGAAAGAACGAATGACAACAAGCGCATAGGAGCCATAACCCAGCAGTATCAGCAACGTTCCCAGGAACAGGTGGTGCAAGAGACGTTTTCGTTTGCGATAGGTAATCACGGTACCCAGAATCAGGAAAGCAGAGAGCCCCAGGGACCACGCCCAAACTCCGGTGTGAAAGGGGAATCCAAAGCCGTTGACAAAGAGCAGTTCCGACCAGATAGCCCCCTGAATCGTTCCGGGGATAATCCCGAACAGGATGACTGCCAAAAGGCCCACAGCCACAAGAGTGGCTTTGAAAAATCCGAATCTGGAAAAAACATATTTCCGGTAGTAATACACCCAAATCATGGCCGGCACAGCCAGCAGATTGAGCAGATGGACCCCGATGGAAAGGCCAACCAAGAAAGCAATGAGCATCAGCCAACGGTTGGCATCAGGGCTGTCAGCCTGAGCTTCCCAGCGCAATATGGACCAAAAAACGACTGCAGTAAACAGTGAAGAGAGGGCATACACCTCCCCTTCCACAGCGGAGAACCAGAAAGTATCCGATACGGCATAGGTCAACGCACCCACTAATCCGGCCCCAAGCACCATCCAAAGGCTCCAACCGACGAGCTCATCTCCGGCATGATGCGAGGCTTCTTTGAAGGCAATCCCGCATTTGCTCAAGATTCTGCGGGCAAAATAGGTGATGGTCCAAAAGAGAAACATCACCGTCAGAGCACTGCACAAGCCCGAGAACGCATTNNACCCATACGGCCACCGTTGCGACATCACCCGAGGCGAGAGAGAATATACGCGCCAGCAACAGGTACAGAGGAGCACCCGGGGAATGCCCCACCTGCAGTTTATGGGAGGCAAGAATAAACTCCCCGCAGTCCCAGAAACTGGCACTGGATTCGAGGGTACAGAGATAAAGAATCAACGAAAGGACAAACACCCCCCAGCCAAGCCAGAGATTCCATGACCGATAACTCATAGGAATAAGACTGAAAATTTCTGCTAATGTATCAATTATTCGACACTGCTACCGGTCAATTGGCACAGAATCCTTATCATTGCAGTAAAAAGCCCATGAAATTCAAGCACACCCTCTCTCTGGCCGCGATTCTATTACTTTTCTCTGTGACGGTCACAGCCCAAATGCTTCCGACACGGGTACGAAACGTGATTCTCATGATCGGGGACGGGATGGGCGTGTCCCACATAACCGGAGCCATGACCGTACACAAGGCTCCTCTGTTTCTGCAACAATTCCCTGTCTCCGGCCTGGCAACAACCCAATCTGCCGATAATTATATCACGGACTCAGCGGCAGCCGGCACTGCTCTGGCCTGTGGGGTCAAGACGTACAACGGGGCGATCGGTCTGGATGCTCTGAAAAAACCGGTTCCCAGCCTGGTGAGTATTGCTGAGTCCGTAGGAAAGCACACAGGCATAGTAGTCACCAGTGCCATCACCCATGCCACTCCCGCAAGCTTCGTTGCCCATCAGGAAAAGCGGGATATGTACGAAGAGATTGCCCTCGACATTCTGGCCTCAGACATAGAAGTGATGATTGGCGGGGGTTGGAAGCATTTCACCTCCCGGAAGGATAAACGCGATTTGCTGGTGGACTTGCGGAGCAAGGGCTATCAAGTTGCCTACTCGCTTGCCGAAGTCCAGATTGCCCGCTCTCCAAAACTGGCAGGGTTGCTGGCCGAAGAACACATGCCCCCAGTTGCGGAGCGAAAGGATATGCTTCCCCGCTCCGTTGATGCAGCCCTACGTCTGCTGGCACCCTCCCCCCGGGGTTTTTTTATGATGATTGAATGTTCTCAGATAGACTTTGAAGGCCACACCAACGAGAGTCCCGATATTTTTCACGAAATGATTGATTTTGACGATGCCATCGGGGTTGTGCTGGCTTTTGCCAAGGCCAATCCCGGCACTCTGGTGGTGGTCACAGCGGACCATGAAACCGGAGGG
>DFUR01000074.1 GCA_002380425.1 Bacteroidales bacterium UBA4181 | reverse complement strand
ACAAAGGCGTGGTCGAGGGTACGGCCGCGCATATACGCCAGCGGAGCAATCTGGATGGTGCCTTCGGTGATGTGTCCTTCCAGCTTGCGGGCAGGAATCATATCATCCAGAGCATCGTATAGTGGCTGCAGGTAAGGGTCCAGCTTTTCCTTCATGTCTCCGGGGAGAAAACCCAGTTTTTCCCCTGCCTCAACAGCGGGACGGGTCAGTATAATTTTCTTGACAGCCTTGTTTTTGAATGCTTTCACTGCCAGTGCGATGGCTGTGTAGGTCTTGCCTGTTCCGGCAGGTCCGATGGCAAAGAGCAGGTCGTTGTGCAGCGCCTCTTCAATCAGTTTGCGCTGGTTGACGGTTCGGGCCCGGATGGACTTGCCGTTGTTCCCGTAAAGGATGATGTCCTCTTCCTCCAGAGAGAGCTGCATGGCTGCGTCCACAGGGTTCTCCAGAATCATGGCCATATCTTCTTCTGTCAGGCGGTTGAACTTCTGGATGTACTGCAGGCACACGTCCAGCCGTTCCTCAAAATCCGCCACCTCGGTAGCTTCTCCGAAAACCTTGATCTCTTGCCCCCGGCCGACGGCTTTCACCTTAGGAAAGGCCCGGGCAAATTTCTCAAACAAGGCATTGTTCACGCCAAAGAACTGAAGGGGGTCAATCCCTTCGAGGTAGATCACGCGTTCGGTCATTGGAGTACGGGATTGGGATGTTTCCTGAGCAGTTCCGGGTTGTCTACCATCTGTGCGATGTCCACTACAGGAACCTCTGCAGTCGCATCCATCAGGGTTTTTTTGCACAGGGGACAGGCTGTGACGATGGCATCCGGGGACGGAGCCAGCAGAATGTTGCATGCCTGGACGGCGATGCGCCTGCGCTGATGGTGGGTAAGGGAAATGCTGCCCACATGCCCTCCGCAGCAAAGGCCCATCTCCCGCTCCTCGGCGACAGGCTCTATCCTGGCCATGGCAGCTATCACCTTGCGGGGTTCTTCGTAAATGCCTGAGTTTCGGCCCAGTTCGCAGGGGTCATGGTACACCACCCGGGTTCCTTCCCGGAATTCAGGGGAGATTTTGCCCTGTTCCATCATCTGCAGGATAAACTGCGAATGGTGCTGCACCTTGAGCGGAAGCTGATACTCTTCGGCGAACACCCGGTAGCAGATGGGGCAGGAAGTCACCAAGGTGTCCGCTCCAGAGTGCAGGATGATTTTTTTGTTCCGGTCTATCAGTTCCCGTGCTGCCCTGGTTTCGCCTGCGAGCATCATCGGTCTTCCGCAGCAAATGCCTCCTTCACGGTCCATGAAGGTGAAGTCGGTCCCGGTCTTCTCAAATATTCGCACCATAGATTGCTCAATCCCGGGGGTGAGATGCGACATACAGCCGGCGAAATAAATCACCCGGGCCGGGCCGGTGTGGTTCACGGGCAGGAAACTCAGTGGCTCCCGGCGCAGCATCTTCCAGTCCTGGCGCAGTGCCGAGCGGATAAGGGTGGATTCAATCTTCACCGGGCATGCTTCCACACACCGCCGGCACATCAGGCAGGCGGAGGCCATATCCCAGGCATTGTGCCGCCCCCCTTCGCGCAGCTCCCTGATAAAATACACCGTAGCCTTGTTCTCCAAACGGGCCGCTGAGACCATCTGACAGGCATCAATGCAGATACCACACCGGGAGCAGGAATAGATCTCAGTCTGGGCAATTCCGGTGCCGGTTGTGCGGTGTTTGATGCCTGCGTTGCGGAACAATATCAGCAGCATCTCGGTAGGAATGTGCATGAAGCGCGAGAAGGGCAGGGTAAAGAAAAATGTCCCCAGGGCCAGGGAATAGGCCCACCACGTAGGCCGGACATGCAGGTCGTTGGAAACAAAGGTTTCGAAGACCATCCCGAACCCTCTGGTGAGAAAACTCCCCCCGGAGATGCCCGAGGTGAAGCTCTCGGCCAGCAGCCGCAACGGAAAAATGGACCACAAGGCGTAGAGCGCGATGCGATCGTTCCACTTCAGCCGGGTGGTACGCCTCAGGCCCGTTGCCTTGGAGTTAAAGCGCTTGTACATAGCGATACCCACACCGGAGAGCACCATGAGCAAGAAGAAGTCCATCAGGAAGAAAAACACAGCCCCGTCGAGGGTTTCCTGCGTTTCGCGGACAAAATACCTGAAAAAGATTGGGTAGTACGGCAGGTTGAAGCGGCTGGGCGCGTATAGCTTCACTTCCACGTGCGCCAGCACGATCATCATAAACCAGCCCAGAGCGATGCTCATATGCATGTAGCCCAGCACCGGATTCTTTTTGAATATTCTCAGGTGCAGCAGGCATTCATTGAATATTTCCCGGATAGAGAGCAAGATTTGTTTGCTGAAGAAACTTTTGCCCAGGCGAATTTTGTCCTCCGCAGGCAGGTTCTTAATCATCCGGATGGCTCCCAGAGCAAGGTAGGTGACGATGAATATCAGCCCCAGAAGGAAGGGCAGCACCAGAGGGTCGTAGCTGAATCGTTCTCTGAACATCGCCGATTATGAAAGGAGTTGCAGGGCACGCTGAATGCTCAGCACCACATTGCGGGTACTTACGCCCCGGGGACACACCATCTGGCACTTTCCGCAGAGCATACACTTTTGAATCTCCGGTAGCAGGCCTTGCGTTTCTCCCCTGCGGATGCGGAGTTGTATCTGTCTTAGATTTAGCTGGGTAAACACGCCGCTGGAGCAGGTGGCAGTACAGCAACCACAACCGATACAGCGGGCAAAAGAGGGTTCGTGCAGCAGCAGATAGGATTCCATCGCCCTTGGGGCGGTGTCCATGTCAATGGTGTTGCTTTTATTGATGGAATAGCCAAACTGAACAGCCATGGTCAGGATTTTTTGCGCAGATAAGCATCTGCGGCCGTTGCGGCCGCCCGGGCATCGGCGATGGTTTCCGGAATGGTCTTGGGGCCGGTGCAAGTTCCGGCCAGGAAGACTCCAGGGGTACCCGAGCAATTGGCCTCCAGAAGTTCATTGGTGGCATTGAAAAAACCATCGTGTCCCACCGGGATTTTGAGCATTTCAGCCACGGAGCGGGCTCCGGAAGCAGGCTCCATGCCCACCATCAGTACCAGCATGTCCACAGTCATCTTCAGAGGTTTGCTCATCAGGGTATCTTCGGCCTTGATGACCAGACGTCCCTGCAAGTCCTCAGAGGCTTCAGAAAGACGGCCACGGATAAAGTTAACCCCCGATTTGGCCTGGGCATCCAGATACATCTGCTCGTAACGTCTGTCGAACATCCGCAGGTCCATATAGAAGCAATACACCTCGGCATCGGGATACAACTCCTTGACCTTGCTGGCCTGTTTTACGGCCATGGCACAACAGGCTTTGGAGCAGTAACGGTTGCCTACCTTCTCATCCCGGGAGCCTACACAGTGGATGAATGCCACCCTTCTGGGCCCCTTGTGCCGGCCCGGAAACAGCGGCTGGTGTTCGTTCAGCATCCCTTCCAGGTCGGCCGAAGTGATCACCCGGTCGTAGATGCCGTAGCCATATTCTTCCTTGCGGTGGGCATCAAAGGTTCGGAATCCTGTGGAAACCACCAGGGCATCCGTAGTGAGCACCGAGCCGTCTGCCAGGGTAAGAATATACTGGCCCTCCAGCATGTCGGCCTTTTTGACGGAACTCCCCGTGATGATACGCACCGGGCTGAGTTTTTGATACAGTTGCTGCACTACTTCACCGGCAAGACGACCTTCGGGGAACAGATGATCCCAGTTGGCCACATTTCCACCCGTCCGTGCCTGCTTTTCCACGATGGTAGTGTCGTAGCCCATCCTTGCGAGTTGGGCTGCCGCTTCCATTCCGGCAATACCGCCGCCGATGACCACCACCTTCTTCTGACCGTCTGTTGCCATAAATCAATACACTTTTGAATAGGCAGGGGTTTCGGGATGGCCCAGATTCTGGCCGTCCTTCCCCAGATATTTTTTTTCGGGATTGTAGGCGACACCCATTTTATCCAGAATAGGCTCTACGGCAGTCTGGTGCACCTGCAGGCCCAGATCCCAGGGATCGTACCCCAGGACAAGCCCTGCCACCTCCTCGTAGGTGAACACCGGAATGCCAAAACCATTCTCTCCGTAGGTTTTGCCCTCCATCTCAGCGATGACGTACTGCCAGCGGTCCAGAAAATAGGGACAGCCCGGGCAGTTGGTGATGATCATGTCTGGCTTGAAGGGGGCCATGGACTCGAATTTCTTTTGGGTATTGGCCACGGAGTAGCCCCGGTTGGCCTGAACCAGATATTGCCGGAACCCGAATCCGCAACAGTGCCGACGTTCGGGATAATCCACTACTTCTCCACCCCATGCTTCCACCATTCCGGCCAGCACATAGGGATACTCGGCACCACCGACGCCCTTGGAGGGAAACATCTTGGAATAATGGCACCCGATGTGTTCCACCACCCTGAGCGGCTGCCCGGTGTAGCGGTTCACCAGTTTGTAGCGGGCCCGGGAGGCAATCTCATGCCGCATCTTGTAGATGATGTCGCTGGCATGAGCCAGGTGTTTGGGTACCTCAAATTCCCGTCCGGTAGCGGCTTTCAAATCCCGGCGCACCTTTTCGAGGACTTCGGGGAAATGCTTCCAGGTTTCCAGAATCTCGGAGTACAGCCCAAAAGAAGTGATGCACGAACAAGCGTAGTTCTCGTAGCCAGCCTCGGTCATCAGGGCAAACTGCCTGGCCACCACGGTCATGGTCGTTTCCAGAGGAATCACATCGGAATGATAGCCAATGCCGCTGCAGGTGGTGTGGTGTATATGCTCGTAGATATCCTTGCCCAGCTCCTGGCGCAGAATGCGCAGAAAGGTCACTTCGGAGGCCGGGAAGAAGTTCTGTCGGATGCAACTGCGAACGTAGAAGTAATTGTCCTGGGGGATTTCCTTTTGATAATCAGCCCAGATGCGTTTTTTGCCTGCCAGTTTCATTGAGGGTCCCTCCCGTGTTTGCCACTGTTTTCGGTGTAAACCTTGTGAAAGTACTCCTCATCGCTCAGGCCCATCTCGCGGGCCTTGCGGGCGGAGTCCTCCTCTATTTTGCGGAACCGCTCCGTGGCTCCGGTAATGTCAAAGATACGCTGCAATTCATCCAATGATTCCTGCGGAATCTTACGCAGTACCCCGGGACCCTCTCCATCGAAGTTGGAACCCAGCCGCTCGTGGACTTCATCCAGATGTTCCTGTTCCCATTTCCATATCAGGCCCGCTTCGGGGTGGTTTTCGTAGGAGAGTTTGCGTGGGTAGATGCAATAGCCGTGCTCCACAATCCAGGTTCCCACGGTGCGCTTCAGGGCCAGTTGCTGCCGCCCTTTTTCGGAATCGGTAAAGTAGCCCAGGTCCTGCGAAGCGGCACGCAACACCTGAATCAGCATGCCCGGCGCATTGGAGCGGGGACAACGGGTAACACAGGACATACATTCCCCGCAGTACCAGATGGTGTCGCTGCGCAAGAGTTGCTCAATCTGGTCTTCATCCTGACTCTGAACGATATTGGCGATTTTCCGGGGATCGTAATTGTAGAACTCTGCCGCCGGACAGATGGCCGTGCAGGTGCCGCACTGGATGCAGGCTACCAGGCCTTCCTCCATCCGGATATCATTCTTGAGATAGTCCTTGATTTTTCCCATGCTGCAAAGGTACAATTATTCGGTTATGATTCCTTGCCGGGCCTATGGCCATCCCGCAATTTTACCACCAGCCAGGCGATGCCGGCACCCATCAGAATACCCACCGCATCGGCCGCTAAATCACCCCACTCGGCGGAGCGGGACCGGGTGAGTGTGCCCTGGGCCACTTCGATCAGGCCGCCGAAGCTGGTTCCGGCCGCTAATGTCAGTGCGGGATGCCAGCCCAAGTCCATACACAGCAGGCAGCCCAGTACCGCCGAGAAGCCAAAATGCGCCAACTTGTCTAGCCCGGGAAATGCCTGCGGAGCCAGATCGGGTTCTATGGGAAACAGGCAGACAATGGCAAACACGGTTGCCCAGAGAAGGGTGCGATGATATTTTCTGTGAGAGTGGGACGGATGCGAGCCCATATCCAATGCTTTACCGCAAATATAACAGAAAAACAAGTTCGGAATTTGCCAGATTGACAGTCTACTTATCTTAGATTACTGCCATTGTGGCATTTCCTGATATTTGGGCATTTTACTTATTGTGCAGATATACAGTGATTTGACGCTATTGTCGGGTGTTCTGGCGTTTTTTGGTACAAGGATTGAAAATCATTTATCGGGCCCGATGATGGCATCGGACTCATAAAAAGAAATGTCTCACTTTAATTATAGGAGGATTGGTTATGTTACCTGTTTTCAAAAGAAGCACTAGTTATGTCCCTGCCACGGGGAGTTTCTGGGCTGATGATTTTCTGAATCGTTTTTTGGGAGAAGATGTGGAGTGGAGCCTGAATCCGGCAGTGAATATTGCCGAATCGGACAATGACTTCTCCGTAGAGCTTGCCGCTCCCGGTCTGGAGCGAGATGATTTGAAGATTCATGTGGAGAATCGCGTGCTGGAGATCTCGGCTGAGAAGAAGACAAGCACCGAAACCAACAAAAACAAGGTTTTGCGCCGGGAGTTCAACTACTCTTCGTTCCGCAGGTCCTTCACGCTTCCCGAATCGGTTGATTCCGACAAGATCTCGGCCACCCACAAAAATGGTGTCCTGACGGTTACGCTGCCTAAACGCGAGGAAGCCAAGGTGAAACCCGCCCGGACCATCGACATCTCGTAGCGATTCCGGGTGCGTTTAGCTCCCTCAGGGGCTTCCTAAGTGTCCTTGCAACGGCCGGTAGTATCCGGCCGTATTGTTTTTGATGCCTCTCTGCAACAGAATCCCCCTACAGGTCCGGAAAATCAAAAAATTCCCGATATTTGCGTTTCAAATACGCAACCATGAATACATATATTGCCGTCATCGGGCTGGGCTACGTGGGCCTTCCGCTGGCCAGGCTTCTGGCCACCCGGTATCCGGTGGTGGGTTTTGACCTCAAACAGGAGCGGGTGCAACAACTCAATCAGGGCGTTGACATCACTCAGGAACTGGACAACCAACTGCTGCGTGCCGTTCTGGTTCCGGAACATCCGGTGCCTTCAGGGAAGCCGGGGCTGTATTGCACTTCTGACCCTGAAGCGCTCAAGGGGTGCAATTTTTTTATTGTTGCTGTGCCCACTCCGGTAGATGAGCACAACCATCCCAACCTGAAACCCCTGCTGGGTGCCTCCCAGACTGTCGGAAAGGCCCTTTCCCCCGGGGATGTGGTGGTGTATGAATCTACCGTGTATCCCGGATGCACCGAGGAGGACTGTGTCCCGGTGCTTGAAGAAGCCAGTGGCCTGAAGTTTCCTCAGGATTTTCAAGTGGGGTACTCTCCGGAACGAATCAATCCGGGCGACCGGGTACATACCCTGGTGAACACAGTGAAGATTGTTTCCGGATGCGATCAGCCTACGCTGGAACGGGTAGCTGCTGTGTACGAATCTGTGCTGGAAAACGGTGTCCACCGGGCTCCCGCCATCAAGGTGGCCGAGGCCGCAAAGATTGTGGAGAACACGCAGCGCGACATCAATATTGCCTTGATGAACGAACTGTCCATCATCTTCGGGAGGATGGGCATCAATACCTTTGATGTGATCCGTGCTGCCGGCACCAAGTGGAATTTTCTGTCCTTTCATCCCGGTCTTGTGGGTGGCCACTGCATCGGGGTGGACCCCTACTATCTTACCTACAAGGCCAGTCAACTGGGTTATCATGCCCAGATGATCGATGCCGGACGATTCGTGAATGACAGTATGGGCGGGTATATCGCCAAGCAAACCGTCAAAAAACTGCTTGCTGCCGGTAAGAATCTGCATGATTCCCGGGTATTGGTGATGGGTTTCACCTTCAAAGAGAATGTATCGGACATCCGCAACAGCAAGGTGGCCCAGATTGTGCAGGAATTGCAGACGTATCATGTGGGTCTGGAGATTGTGGACCCATGCTGTGACCCTCAGGAGGTGATGACCGAGTATGGATTGCAGGTGTCTAACGCCCCCACCGGTCTGTACGATGCAGTGGTGGTGGCAGTTGCTCATCAGCCGTACCGTGCCCTTACCCGGTCAGACCTGCAGCAATTGCTGGTCCCCGGAGGTTTGCTGGTGGATATCAAGGGTATCCTTAGGGAACAGAGCGAAGGATTCACTTACTGGAGTTTGTAGTATGTCCCACATCCGAATGGTTGATTTGCATACACAGTACCTGCATATTCGCGGGGAGGTAGATGCTGCCATCCAGCAAGTGATAGATCAGTCTGCCTTTATCAACGGGCCTCAGGTGGAAGCATTTGCCCAGGCTCTGGCAGCCTATACCGGAGCTAAGTATGTCATTCCCTGTGCTAACGGTACCGATGCGCTACAGATCTCCCTGATGGCTTTGGGACTTCAGCCAGGAGATGAGGTGATTGTGCCGGCCTTTACCTATGTGGCTACTGCTGAAGTGATTGGTTTGCTGCATCTGGTTCCGGTGATGACCGATGTGGATCCGCATACCTTCAATATGACAGTTGAGGTTCTGGAGCAGGCCCTGACCCCGCGTACCCGTGCCATCGTGCCCGTGCATTTGTTTGGGCAAAGCTGCGATATGGCGCCCATTCTGGATTTTGCCCGTCAGCATGGCTTGTTTGTGGTGGAGGACAATGCTCAGGCTCTGGGTACTGTCTATTCCTTCCCCGATGGGACCCGCCGGCACACAGGAACCATGGGCCATATTGGCTGTACCTCGTTCTTTCCTTCCAAGAACCTGGGATGTTTTGGGGATGGCGGGGCCATGATGACCGATGACCCGGAACTCGCCCGCCTGTGCCGGAGCATAGCCAATCACGGACAGGAGCAGAAATACCACCATAGCCTTATAGGATGTAACTCCCGGCTGGATACCCTTCAGGCGGCCGTTCTGAATGTAAAGCTGAAGTATCTGGACCAGTATGCCAGGAACCGGGCTCTGGCTGCGGAGCGCTATGATGCCTTGCTCCGGGATGTTCCCGGAGTGATGTTGCCCTGGCGTTCGCCCTGGTCCACCCATGTGTTTCACCAATACACGCTTCAGGTAGCGGGGGGGAGGAGGGACGCCCTTAAGGAATACCTGGCAGCCCGGCAGATTCCCTCGATGATTTACTATCCTCTGCCGCTTCAGGAACAACAGGCTTTTCGCTCTATTGCACGACCCTCCGGGTCGTTGGATGTCGCTGCCCAATTGTGTCGCAGGGTGCTTTCGTTGCCCATGCACACAGAGCTTACCGAAGCACAGCAGGAGGAGGTCGCCCGGCATATTGTTGATTTCAGTGAATAAATCATAATGAAGAAGATTCGGTTTGGAGTAGTGGGTTGCGGACATATCGGCAAGCGCCACGCAGAAATGATCATGCGCGACCCTCATGCTGAGTTGGTTGCTTTGTGCGATACACGCAGTGCCGCCGACACTGGTGCTGATGCTTTTCCGGTGCCGTTTTATGCCTCTTTGGAAGAGATGCTCTGCGCTCCGGTACCGATGGATGTGGTGAATGTCTGCACCCCCAACGGGCTTCATGCCCCCATGGCAGTGAAGGCATTACAGAGCGGGCGGCATGTGGTGATTGAGAAACCCATGGCCCTGCACACGGCGGATGCCCGTCTGGTGCTGGATACTGCCTCCGGGCAGGGATTGGAAGTGTTCTGCGTGATGCAGAACCGCTATTCTCCCCCATCGGTGTGGATCAAGGACATGATCACCTCCGGACGGCTGGGGCAGATCTACATGGTGCAACTGAATTGTTACTGGAACCGCGATGCCCGTTACTACAAACCCGGGGGCTGGCATGGGAATGCCCTGCTCGACGGAGGCACTCTGTTTACGCAGTTTTCGCACTTCATAGACATCATGTTCTGGCTGTTTGGAGATATCCGGAAGATTCACGCCCGGTTTGCCGATTTTAACCATGCTGGTCTGACGGATTTTGAAGACTCCGGCCTGGTAACCTTTGAACTCGGATGCGGAGGCATGGGGGTGCTGAACTATTCCACCTCTGTTTGGGACCGGAACCTGGAGAGCAGCATGATGATCGTGGCAGAGAATGGTAGTGTCAAGATTGGCGGTCAGTATATGAATGAGGTGGAATACTGCCATGTGCGCGATTACCAGATGCCGGTTCTGGCCCCCACCAATCCCGGCAATGACTACGGAGCCTACAAGGGTTCTGCTCAGAACCACAACTATGTGATCGACAATGTGGTGCAGACGCTGAACGGCCGGGCCTCAACCACCACCACCGGGCAGGAAGGACTGTCCGTGGTGGACATCATTGAGCGCATCTATCAGCAGAAGTAGTACTGCCTGAACCAGTACACAAACCGGGCGATGCCCTCATCGAGTGCGATGCGGGGTTTGTAGCCGGTGAGGGCCTGCAAAGCCGAAGTGTCTGCCCAGGTGCGCAGCACATCCCCCGGTTGCATTGGCAGCATCTCCCTGAGCGACTTCTTTCCCATATGTTTCTCCATCAGCCCGATAAAGTCCATCAATGCCGAAGGCTGTCCATACCCGATGTTCAACACCCTGAAAGCCGGAGCTTTTTGTCCATCAGGCCCGGCTCCTGCAGGCGGAATGGCGAGTACCCGTGCGGTCCCTTCCACGATGTCGTCAATGTAGGTGAAGTCACGCTCCATAAGTCCGTTGTTGAACACTTGGATGGGCTCGTTCTGCGCGATGGCGCGGGCAAACAGGATGGGGGACATATCCGGCCGGCCCCAGGGGCCATACACCGTGAAATACCTCAAACCGGTTGCCGGGATGCCGAACAGATGGCTGTAGGCATGGGCCATCAACTCTGTGGATTTCTTGGTGGCGGCATAAAGACTCACCGGGAAGTCCACCCGTTCTTGCTCGGACCGCGGGCCGGTAGTCTGGTCACCGTACACCGAAGATGAAGAGGCAAACACCAGATGTTTCACCGGGTAGCGGCGGCACTGTTCCAGAATATTCAGGGTTCCGGCCACATTGCTCTGGACGTACACCTCCGGATGTTCCAGACTGTAGCGCACTCCTGCCTGGGCAGCCAGATGCACAATGTAGTCAAAACCTTGCTCCCGGTCAAAGAGGTGTCCCAGGCTTTCCTGGCTTTCCAGAGAGGTTTGGATAAACCGGTATCCCGGACAGGTGTGGCTTTGGGCCATAGCGCCCCCTGAGACAGCTTCGTGCAGGATGCCCGAAGCCTCCAGCCTGGCGAACTTGAGGCGCACCTCATAGTAGTCATTCAGGTTGTCCAGGCCCACTACCTCGTGACCTTCACCCAGCAGATGTCGGGTGAGGTGAAAACCAATAAAACCGGCAGAACCGGTCACCAGAATTTTAGCCATGTCCTTACAGATTAAGCGTTAATATAAACTTCCAGCAGGGTAGATGGAACATTTGTGTGCAAACTGTACACAGGGAAGCATGCCGGTACCAGCACAGTCTCACCCTTACCAAGCCGCACTTGCTGTTCCACTCCGGGGCAGACCAATGTGGCTTCGCCCCCGGTACAGAGGTAGATCACAAAGGAATCCGTTCCGGCATCCGCCAGGTTGCGTTCGAGCCTGCCCTCCAACTGGAGCAGATTGGTCGTAAAATGAGCAGAAGCCACCAGGTTTCGTAATCCGGAGCCGGCGAAGTCGCTATATGGAGCTTCGGCTGTGCCTGGGGATGTCGTTGTCTTCCCCTCCGAATCATGGGACGCATTGAGTCCCCCCTCTGTAGCCGGGGAAAAAACAGATACCGGTCCTCCGTTCGGGGTAAGGTCCATCACCTCCAGGGCATCGTCCACATGCAGGGGCCGGTTGGGTTCATTCCGGTCCCAGTCATAGATGCGGTAGGTGATGTCCGAGGTTTCCTGAATTTCCGCAAGAACAACGTTCTGACCGATGGCATGCACCCTTCCTCCGGGGATATAAAACACATCTCCGGGTGCGGGGCGGACGCTGCGCAACACTTCGCGTACCAGTCCTGATTCAATGAGCCGGCTTATCTCGTTGCGGGTAAGTGAACGGTTGAAGCCGTCAATGATGGAGGCCTCTTGACCAGCTTCGAGGATGTACCACATCTCGGTTTTTCCCGGGCAGCCGTGATGTTCCCGGGCATAGTCATCACCGGGATGCACCTGGACCGAGAGCATCTGAGCCGCATCAATGAGCTTGATCAGCAGGGGAAAATGTGTCCCGAAACGGGCGTGTAAAGTGGCCCCCAGTATATCCTCCGCCCGTTCATTCATTAAGGATTTGAGGTCAGTGCCTTTCAGCGGGCCTTCGCACACATAAGAAACCCGGCCAGGAACCCCCGAAAGCTCCCAGCTTTCACCAATGCCAACCGAATCGGTCGCGGGTTTGTTCCAAGCCTCCGAAAGGCGGTGGCCGCCCCACACCTTGGGCATCAGGATGGGGAAGAATTTCAGGGGATATAAGCCGCTGTTGTCCATAGTTGCTGTGTGAACACCCAAAGGGAACATCCAAAGGTACTAAAAACTTTCTGTCGTTGGTGTGGAGAACGCTATCCCAGGAGGGTTTGGTAGATCTCGATGGTGGCCCGTGACTTATTGAGTGTGTAAAAATGCAGTCCGGGGGCGCCCTGCTCCAGCAGTTCCCGGCACTGTGCGATGGCGTAGTCCATGCCTGCCTGATACAGCTTTGAGGGCTGGTCCTTGAAACGTTCCGTGAGTTCTGTCAGGGCCTCAGGGATGGAGGCCTGGCTCATGCGGGTGAAGCGTTCCAGCTGGCTGAACTGAGTGAGCGGGATGATGCCCGGGATGATGCGGCATGCAATGCCCGCGGCCCGTGCCCGCCGAACCAGATCAAAATATTTTTGGTTGTCAAAAAACAACTGGGTGGTGAGGAAGTCCAGCCCGGCATCCACCTTTTTCTTTAGATTCAGCACATCGCTGAAAGCATTGGGGGCTTCGGGGTGAATATCCGGGTAAGCTGCTCCGCCAAGACAGAAGTCAAACTGCTCCCGCACAAACGAAGTGAGCTGTGAGGCGTACTGAAACCCTCCTTCGGCGGGGACAAATGTTGCTTCGCCCTTGGGAGGATCCCCCCGAAGTACGAACAGATTCTCAATGCCTGTCTGCTGCAGCCAGGACAAGTCCCGTACAATCTTCTCTCTGTCTGCCTGTACACAGGTATAGTGTGCCACGGTGGGGATGCCGATGCGGTTGTTGAGATATTCTACAAGGGCAAAGGTGCGGTCACGCGTAGAACCACCGGCTCCGTAGGTCACCGTGACGAACGAAGGGTCCAGGCCCAGCAACTGGCCCACATTGATGCCAAAGTCCACCGCCGAGATTTCATCCCTGGGCGGGAAGAATTCAAAGGAGTAGGTGCGTTCCTTTTCCTTAAAAATGTCTGTAACCCTCATGTGCGGTTGATATTAGTAGCTGTTCACTTCGCTGCGGATGGTCTTCCACCGGTTGTCGTCCATTTTTGCTCCCAGGACCTCCACCACCTTGCCGGACAAAAGAGAGCCCATCCTGCCGCATGTGCTCAGGGAGGCATCGTTGGCCCAGCCATACAGGAAGCCGGCAGCATACAAGTCTCCTGCACCCGTAGTGTCTGTGCACTGGGCTGCGATGGGCGCAATGTGTTCCAGGGTAGAGGGAGTGGCCACCAGCGAACCTTCAGGGCCGATCTTGACCACCGCTGTGCTACAGGTTTCGGCCAGCTTTCGGGCTGCTGCCTCCGGGTCCAGCCCGGTGAAAGCTTTGGCTTCTGTCTCGTTAGCAAAAACAATGTGGCATGAAGGCAGGATCTCGGCGAAGATATCACGGTGGCTTTCCACCACATTATAGCTGGCCAGGTCAATGGCCACGGATAGATGCATTTTCCTGGCTGCCTGTACAATAGCCCGAGCCAGAGGCGGATTGTTGACGAGATACCCTTCGATGAACACCATGTGGTATCCCCCGAAGGATATGGGAAAGAGATCGGCCGCCGAGAGGTTCACTGCGGCACCCAGGCAGGTAGCAAAGGTCCGCTCTCCGTCGGAGGAAACGAAGGCTGTTGCAACCCCGGTTAGCGTCGGCTCCTTGCGCACATGGGGGGTAACCCCATTCTTCTGCAAGTCGGCAATGAAGAAATCCCCAATGGCATCCTGGCCCACCTTGCCGATGTAGCCGGCGTCCATGCCCAGCCGGCCCATGCCACAAGCGGCATTGGCCGTAGAACCCCCACTGGCCATGGCCGTGGGGGTATTCCTGAGGCGTATCCTGATGCTGTTGAGTGTATCCCGGTCCACCAGTTGCATACTGCCTTTGGGAAGCTTCAGTTCAGAGAGCAAGACATCATCCTGCAACTCTACCAGCACATCCACCAGAGCGTTTCCGACCGAGAGCACTTTTTTCATGGGCTTAGTATCTGTATATTTCCGATTTATAGGGGCCGTCCACCGGGACACCGATATACTCGGCTTGCCGGGGTGTGAGTTTGGTGAGCTTCACACCCAGTTTGTCCAGATGTAGCCGTGCTACTTCCTCATCCAGCTTCTTGGGCAGCACATAAACCCCGACAGCATGCTCCTTAGTGAATAGCTCAATCTGAGCCAGCGTCTGGTTGGAGAAGGAATTGCTCATTACAAAAGAGGGATGTCCCGTGGCACACCCCAGGTTGACGAGGCGACCATCGGCCAGCAAAATCAGAGAATGGCCATCGGGGAAGAAATAGCGGTCGACCTGAGGCTTGATGTTCTGATGGCGGATGCCGGGATACTTCTTGAGCCGGTCAACCTGTATTTCATTGTCAAAATGCCCGATGTTGCACACGATGGCGGCATCCTTCATCCGCTCCATGTGCTCCAGAGTGATCACATCCACATTCCCGGTGGTGGTCACATACACATCGCCCACAGGCAAGGCGTCCTCAATCCGGACCACTTCAAAACCCTCCATCGCCGCCTGAAGGGCGCAAATAGGGTCGATCTCGGTGATAAGTACCCGGGCCCCGTAAGAACGCATGGAATGTGCGCATCCCTTGCCCACATCCCCGTAACCGCAAACCACCACAACCTTGCCGGCGATCATCACATCGGTGGCCCGCTTGATGCCATCGGCCAGGGATTCCCTGCAACCATAGAGGTTGTCGAACTTCGACTTGGTCACCGAGTCGTTCACGTTGAAGGCCGGGAAGAGCAGTTCGCCCCGCTCCAGCATCTGGTACAGACGATGGACCCCGGTAGTGGTTTCTTCCGAAACACCCTTGATTTGTTTGCTGTTGCGGGTGAAGTATGTGGCATCGGCGGCCACGCACTGGCGCAGGATGGTCAGCAATTCCCGTTCATCTTCACTGTCCGAGTCGTAGGAGATGGCTTTCATGTCTTTTTCGCCGGCCACGCCCAGATGAATCATCAGGGTGGCATCCCCTCCGTCGTCCACCAGCATATTGGGCCCCATGCCGTCCCCGAAATTCAGGGCCTGCAGGGTACACCACCAGTATTCGGCCAGGGTCTCGCCCTTCCAGGCAAACACCGGGGTGCCTTTGGCCGCAATAGCCGCTGCCGCATGGTCCTGGGTGGAATAGATATTGCAACTGGCCCAGCGCACCTGGGCGCCCAGCGCCTGCAGGGTCTCAATCAGTACTGCAGTCTGGATGGTCATGTGGAGCGATCCGGTAATCCGCGCCCCGCGCAGAGGCTGGGAGGGGCCATATTTCTCTCTCAGAGCCATCAGGCCCGGCATCTCGATTTCAGCCAGCTCCATTTCCCGGCGTCCAAAATCGGCCAGGGACAGGTCAGCTACTTTATAGGGCAAATCAGAAAATAATATGTTCACGGCTTGGATTGGGTTTCAATACGGTTTCACATAAGGTTATATTCCGGGAGCCTTGCCAGTCCTTCATCAATGCCCGGGCTGAGGTTTGGCTCCGGAGGTCATCAGTGTACACCGAAGTGTTTGCGGATGATGTCCACATAGTCGGTTTTCTCCCAGGTGAACAATTCCACCTGGCGCACCACGGGTTCGGGCAGGTATCTGCAAGCAAAGGTCTTGGTGACCGTGCGGGGTTCGCGGCCCATGTGTCCGTAGGAGGCTGTCTCCTGGTAGATGGGGTTACGCAGTTTGAGCCGGTCCTCAATGGCCTTGGGACGCATGTCAAAAATTTCGCTCACTCTTTGGGCGATTGCTCCATCGGAGAGGGACACTTTGGCAGTGCCGTAGGTGTTCACAAAAATATTCATGGGTTTTGCCACCCCGATGGCGTACGCTACCTGTACCAGGACTTCGTCGCAGATGCCTGCAGCCACCAGATTCTTGGCGATGTGCCGGGCCGCATAGGCGGCCGAGCGGTCCACTTTGGAGGGATCCTTTCCGGAGAAAGCCCCCCCGCCATGGGCACCCTTGCCCCCGTAGGTGTCCACGATGATCTTCCGGCCGGTCAGCCCGGTATCTCCGTGGGGACCGCCGATCACAAACTTTCCGGTAGGGTTCACATGGTAGATAATCTGGTCGTTGAACAATGCCTGCACTGCCTGGGATTGTTTTGCTTTTACCCGGGGAATGAGGATGCTGATGACATCCTCCCGGATTTTGTTGAGCATCAGTGCATCGGCTTCCAGCTGGGCCTTGGGGGTGTTGTTTTGCGGGGCAATGAAATCGTCGTGCTGGGTGGACACTACGATGGTGTCAATCCTCAGGGGAAGCCCCTGGTCGCTGTATTCGATGGTCACCTGCGATTTGGCATCGGGCCGCAGATAAGGCATCAGTTCAGGCTGTTGTTTGCGGATGGAGGCCAGTTCGCGGAGCAGCTCATGGGCCAGTTCCAGAGCCAGCGGCATATAATTGGCGGTTTCCGCGGTGGCGTAGCCAAACATCATGCCCTGATCACCAGCGCCCTGGTTGAGCGGGTCCTCACGTTCCACACCCCGGTTGATATCGGCACTTTGTTCGTGAATGGCCGAGAGGACTCCGCAGGAGCGGGCTTCAAACTGATATTCACTCTTGGTGTAGCCAATCTCGGCAATCACACGGCGGGCCACATCCTGCACGTCCACATAAGCAGCCGATTTAACTTCCCCGGCCAACACTACCTGTCCGGTAGTCACTAGGGTTTCACAAGCCACCTTGGAATTGGGATCCAGCGCGATGAACTCATCGAGCAAAGCATCTGAGATCTGATCGGCCACTTTATCTGGGTGTCCCTCCGAAACCGATTCTGAAGTAAACAAATAAGCCATATTGGTTGTATTATGGGCAGAGAGGGGTGGACCGCGCCAAAAGGAACCTACCTTTTAGCATTTTTTATTGTGGTTGCAAGCAGTCCAAATCTATCCACCATGTTTGGCCGCAAAGATAAGCAAAAAACCGGAATGCCCCTTGGCCTCCAGAACCAAATGTTGCATGCCTCAAAGGTTGATTGCGAATACATTCGCAATGAATTTCAAGTTTTTGTGGTTATAACCATAAAAAGTGTTCAAAATTATTTATTTTTGTGGTTGTAACCAATAATAGACTTATATGATTTGTCGAGACCGTTATATGAACCTGCTTTTTGATTTAATCGATAAGCCTTTTGTCAAAGTAATCAATGGCCTTCGAAGAAGTGGCAAATCGGTAATCCTGAAGATGTTGCGTGATGAGTTGTTGAAGAGGGGTGTGCCCCGGGAAAACATTACGTACCTCAATTTTGAGAGTTTTGAGAACATCGAACTGGTGGATGCACAGAAGTTGTATGCCTATGTGCAGCGTAAAGTGATTCATAAACAGCGCCATTATATTTTGCTCGATGAAGTTCAGGAGGTGCGTTCCTGGGAAAAGGCTGTGAATTCTTTTTTGGTTGATTTCGAAGCAGATGTGTATATCACCGGGTCGAATTCACGGTTGCTGTCTTCGGAATTGTCCACATATCTCACCGGACGTTATGTGGAGATACATGTTCAGACCCTTTCATTCTCCGAATATTTGTTGTTTAAAAAGGCATGGACGCACACCGATGCTATCGACACGTACAAAGAGTTTGACCAGTTTCTGCGATTGGGTGGATTCCCGGTACTCCATACTTCGGAGTACAGCCAGGAACTCGCCTATAAGGTGGTGTACGACATTTATTCTTCGGCCATTCTCCGTGATACCGTTCAGCGCCACAACATCCGGGATGTGGAACTATTAGAGCGGGTGGTAAAATATGTTTTTGATAACGTTGGCAACACCTTCTCTGCAAAGAATGTGGCAGATTATTTCAAGAGCCAGTTCCGTAAAGTTGATATCAATACGGTGTACAACTATCTGAACGCACTGGAGCATGCGTTTATCATTTACCGCATATCACGTTACGATGTTAAAGGGAAAGAAGTCCTCAAGACCAACGAGAAGTATTTTACGGGTGATCCGGCCTTACTCTATTCCGTGATGGGTTTTCAGCAACGAATGATATCGGGGATATTGGAAAATGTTGTGCTTCTGGAACTCATCAGAAGGGGATATCGGGTATTTGTCGGCAAGATAGGAGACAAAGAGATTGATTTCATTGCAGAGAAATCTCCCGATAAGGTTTACGTTCAGGTTGCCTGGAAGATAACGGAACAATCAGTGATTGACCGGGAATTCTCACCCTTGCTCCAAATCAGGGACAACTACCCCAAATATGTAGTATCTATGGATGAAACCTGGCAAACCTCTCTTGAGGGAGTCCATCACAAACATATTGCCGACTTTCTTCTCCTGCATGATTTTTAGTTCATTTCGCTTGATTGGAAACGAAGTGTTTGCACCACCACCCTCTTTTGCCGGTAGGCTTCGATCCGTCGGGCAACAAAGTAATTCAGAAGAATTGAAAGCACTATTGTCCATAGGGTTAGTGTAAACCCCAGATTGCCGTGAATGAGCGGAATGTGAAAACGGGTGATGCAGAACAGCACAAAGATGTGACAGATGTATATAGGGTAGCTTAATTCGCCGATGTGTGCATCCCATTTCCAGTTCTTGGTCAAGCGGAAAATGAAGGGTAAGGCGAGGATGCTGAGAAGAAAATAGACGTACATTTTGAAAGGCCCATCCACCCGGTCGTACAACAAGGTACAAGAGAGCAAACCAAGGAGAATTCCCTTCGTGAGTAGCGGCTTTATCTGAATGTTCTTCAACTTTTGGTATATGCGGTAGGAGACGTTCCCCATCAGGAAAAAGACCAGTTCTGTGGGGAAGAAGCGATAGGTCCACGGGTCATGATTCAATCCCGAACGATATAGAATCAGCCTCAGAGCTAAGGATAAGAGCATCAATATGCCCACCAGAAACAGCTTGCGCCGGACAATGAAGGGTGCCAACAGGTAAAAAGTCAACTCTACCCCAATGGTCCATGCCTGAGGGATGAGTAAAAACTGGTGCAGGGCAGGGCTGTGGTTCTGGAAGTTCTCCGTGAAGAACAGGTGCCCCGTTGAGATGTCAATACCCAGAAACATCACCACATCCTGAAAGAATATGAAGATATTGGTGAAAACCAAAAAAATGAAACTCCCCGGACTCAGAGACCCGGAATATTCGAAATAGGCATGGAGGGGATTCTTGTGTGTGTCCCCGTACAGACAGAGTACGGCCACAGAAGTCAACAAAACCAGGAGCAGTACAACCAAATAAACCGGGAACAATCGCAGAAACCGGTTGGAGAGAAACAGGCGGTAGGAATTGTTCTGGTTGATGTACTTCTCATTCAGAATGAGGGACATATAAAAACCTGAGATGATATAAAACACCTGCACTGCGACTGGGCCACCCACCAGAGAGCACCCCAGTATGGGTGTGGAATGTGCCAGCACCACCGAAATGGCTAATAAAACTCTGAGGATTTCCATTCACTTACCGGCTCCATTATTCGATGACACACCTGTAATTGATGAGCAATCTTGAAATTTAGTCATCTCAGTGATTGTTTGAACAATAGCCTCCGCAATTCTCATTGATGCAATTGGAGCCCAATGTGTGTCTCCATAAAAGTAGATGTCTTTTTGCTTGGAGCCAAGGCCCTTTAAAATATCTTTTGAATTAATCCACGCGTAATGTTTTTGCATCGCTTCTAAATGGTCAAAGAACTGGGGCTTTGGAAACTGACCGACAGCAATATGCTCATAGTAGAAGTCATATTTGTCCGCTGCTGGAAGAAAAACCAATGTTTTGCCCTTTTCCTTCAGTTTGAACGACAAATAGTTCAAGTGATCATTAAGCTTCCTTACAGAATCAATATTGTTATTGTTGACCAAATTATCCAGATCTCCCTCAAAGAATAGAAGCTGCTTTTTGGGGTGACTAAACAGAGATTCTCTTGTTGGTACCTTGTATGTACTTGAATAGGTGGGTTTGTAATGTTGTGTGTATTGGATATTTGACCTAAGTATCTTAAAAGTTTTATCTGTGAAAAGGGCTTTGGGATTCTTGTTTTTTGTTGGCCGTGTTCTCCAACTACTAATCATGGCCTGAATTTTTTTTATATCAATGGTGTCTGTTGTGATGATGTTTTGTGCCCACGAAGTGCATGCTCTTTCGACTAACTCAAGAACTACGAAATCAATTTTTAGACTGTCCAGAAGATCACCATTAACAATGCCGGTAAGGGTTTGAAGGGGATTGTCATGTAGATTTCTATCATAATGCAAAAGGTTAATCTCGTGGTTCATTGCCACAAAATTTTTATATCCATAGTAGGCTTGTTCGGAAAAGGAGTCCCCGATGGTGATCACACTAAAATGATGCTTTTTTTCGAAGTCAACCTCGGAGACGCAGGTGAAATAGATTTTGTGATTCAAGTTCTCGATAAGGGGATTCATGAAATCCTTTTTGTCGTAAATGTATCCGAGACGGATTAAATCACCGTTATTGCTATCCCAACTGATGTGTGCCAATAGGATAACAATGGGT
>DFUR01000061.1 GCA_002380425.1 Bacteroidales bacterium UBA4181 | reverse complement strand
ATTAATAGACACTAATGACAAAGTTTCGTAATGACAACCTTGGGCCTTTCACTTGGGGGCCTTGTAATACAAATAGATACCGATGGAAAAAAACAACACATTCGGAATCCATGCCGCCACCAGCGGACTCAGCGTCCCTTTGGCGGCAAATTGGGAGGAGAACTGCAAAAACAGGATGTAGGAAAAACTCAGAACAATCCCGATGGCAATATGCAACCCAATGCCTCCGCGCACCTTCCTGGACGAAAGGGTAACTCCGATGAGGGTAAGGATGAATGCCGAGAATGGGGTGGCAACGCGTTTGTGAAGGGCATTTCTGTAATAATTGATATTGTCAGCTCCCTGCATCTGCAGATGATTGATATAGCGATTGAGTTCAAGCACGCCCATGGTCTGCTCAAAGTCGTCCCGCCGTCGGAACTCTGCCGGGTCCATATTCAGAGTGGTGTCCAAACGCCTTCCTGTATAGATCTGCTCACGCAACCCGTCAATGTTCCGAACACGGTAGTTACTCACGGTCCATATTTGACGAATACTGTCCCAACGCACGACGTCAGCACTTAATTTGGAGACCAGACGACCATCTTCTATGCGCTCCAGAGTGAAATTGCGCCCCACATTGTTGTCACTGTTGAACGACTGCATATAGACAAACAAACCGGGCTCAACCTGCTTGTGCACATTAGCCCGGGAGGTAACCTTTTTCTTCTTTAGATATTGGTCCTCAAACTCGTAACGCACCAGATTGGCATGAGGAATGATGGCATCGTTGAGCACGAAAAAGAACACGGTCAAAAGCAGAGCCCCGATAAAATAGGGATACATCAATCTCAAAAAACTCACCCCACTGCTCAGGATGGCGATAATCTCTGTGTCGGAGGCCATCTTGGAGGTGAAGTAAATCACCGAGATAAAAATGAACAAGGGACTGAACAAAGAGGCAAAGTAGGGAATGAAGTTAAGGTAATAGTCAAAAATAATGGCATTCAGGGGTGCCCCCTTCTCCAGAAAGTCATCAATCTTCTCGGAGATATCAAAAATGACCGCGATGGTCACAATGAGCATAATGGAGAAAAAAAAGGTCCCCAGGAATTTCCTGATGATGTAGTAATCCAGAATCTTTAACTTGAGTTTGTCCATCATAATTTCTGAGACAATTGCTTCACCATACGTTCCTTCCAGGGAAGGAAGTCCCCTTCGAGGATGTGTCTGCGGGCCTCACCCGTAAGCCACAAATAAAATGCTAAATTATGCAAAGTTGCGATTTGGGCACCTAAGATTTCCTTGGCATAGATCAGATGCCGCAGATAAGCCTTGGAATACATCTCATCCACATAGGAAGCTCCGCCCTCCTCTATAGGAGAATAATCAAACTTCCACTTCTCGTTCTTGATATTGATCATCCCGTTACGGGTGAAAAGCCCCCCATTGCGCCCGTTTCGCGTGGGCATCACACAATCGAACATATCAACCCCCAGAGCGATAGCCTCCAGGATATTCACGGGGGTACCGACGCCCATCAGGTATCTCGGTCGGTCGTTGGGCAACACAGTGTTCACCAATTCAATGATGCGGTACATTTCCTCCGCCGGCTCTCCAACGGCAAGCCCCCCGATGGCATTGCCCTCACATCCGGCAGATGCGATTTTCTCAGCAGAGGCAAGCCGCATGTCAGAATATACGCTACCTTGTACGATGGGGAAAAAAGACTGCTCGTAGCCATACTCCGGCTGGGTTTCCCTGAAGCGTTTGAGTCCTCTGTCCAGCCAGCGATGGGTCATGTCCATGGAGTTTCGTGCATAATCACGGGTAGCCGGGTAAGGGGTGCACTCATCAAAGGCCATCACGATATCCGCTCCGATAACCCTTTGGATATCCACCACACTCTCGGGAGTAAAGATATGTTTGGAGCCATCATGATGGGAGCGAAATTCAGCTCCTTCCTCGCGCAGCTTGCGGATATCCGAAAGGGAAAAGACCTGGTACCCCCCGCTGTCGGTGAGCATGGGACGCTCCCAGCCAATAAACCGGTGCAGGCCACCCGCCCCACGTATGACCTTCGTACCGGGACGCAGATACAAATGATAGGTATTGCCCAGGATAATCTGCGCCTTCACGTCATGGGCCAAATCGCGCTGATTGGTGCCTTTCACGGTTCCCTGAGTGCCCACGGGCATAAAGACCGGAGTATGGATGACTCCGTGCGCTGTTTCCATGGTCCCGGCTCGGGCCCGGGAGAGCGGATCAGTCTGGGTGAGAGTGAATTTCACGGATGTATTTTGGCTTTAAAGGTACACATCTTGTCCAATTTGAATATCCGGCCGAAACTTTCTGATGGTATAGTCCCCAGGCAGGTTGTTCAGGCCGGGAGGGTCGGATGGTGCGCCGGAAAGCCTCAGAGAGTCTATCCTGTAGGTGATATCTTCGTTTTTATAGGACACTCCGATGTCCGTACGGAAATGGGCAGAGTATTCCACCGGAAGAGCCGTTTCAGGGTCCACACACAACTGATACCATCCCTGACTTCTGGAAAAGAAAAGAGCATTGTGGAAACCCACCAGATAACGGCGCACCCGGGTGTCCCCGATGAGGGAATCAGAAAGACGGCGAACCGATTCGGATTGCAGGCCACGGGCGTAGCAATCCATGACTTCGGGCAGATTGTGCTCCAGATAAGGAAAGGAAATCAGGGCATTGCGGTATAGACTGTCCTCAGCCAGAGCAAAGGCCGTGGCCACCCGGGTGAGCGGATTGGTTTCTACATAATGCCCGGGGCAAAACAACCCGATAGCATCCCCTGCCGCTTCGATCCGAAAATAGTAGGGATATACAGGCTCCTCCTGCTGGGGAACAAACAGCAGAGAAATGTTCTGAACAGGCAGGGAATCCCCGTTGCGAACCTGCAACCGGGATACCTGATAGTCCACAACGGGAGCAGATTCAAAGTGAGAGAGGGTTTCCCTGAGATCCTCCACACTCCGGGTACAGGAATAAGCCAGCAACCCCGGAACCAGCAGCAGCCACCACCGTATCAGCATTTTCTTCAGCATGGTATTTCCGATTTATCGGATGCGAAGATACGAAAAAAGGGGCACCCGAAATAAACCGGATACCCCTGATCAATTCTGTGAAAAACTTAGATCCCTTTTTGGTGGCGCGCAAGCAATTCAGCATCCGTCCAGTCATTGCCGCTTACGGTGTGCCCGGGCAAGGGCATTATGCGGGTATGAATGGCGTCCACAATCCAATCCGGCTGCGGGAAGAAGGCTTTTTCCAACTCATAGGCAGGAGTAATCCAGTTGCGGGAGCCAACGACCACAGGGGGTGCATCCAAATCGTCAAAGGCCAGTTGAGTGATATTCTGAGCCATATCGTTCAGGAAGGAACCACGGGCATTGGCATCACTGGCCAGTACAATCCGTCCGGTCTTCTTCACCGATTCCAGTACCAGAGCATAGTCAAAGGGCACAATAGAGCGGGCATCAATAATTTCCGCTTCCACGCCATATTTGCTGCTGAGTTCTTCGGCAGCCTGAATGGCAGTATAAAGTGTGGAACCAATGGTGAGGATGGTTACATCCTTGCCCTTGCGTTTGATATCGGGTGCTCCCAGGGGAATCTCGTAATACCCTTCGGGGACTCCGCCTTCGTGGAACATCTCACCCACATCGTAAATACGCTGACTTTCGAAGAACACTACCGGGTCGGTACCCTGAAGAGCAGAAGCCATCAAACCCTTGGCATCATAGGGCGTTACAGGGAAGACGACCTTGATGCCCGGGATATGGGCCACCAGCGACGACCAATCCTGAGAGTGCTGGGCTCCGTATTTAGACCCAACAGAAACCCTGATCACCACCGGCATCTTGATGACATTACCACTCATGGCCTGCCATTTGGGTAATTGGTTGAACACCTCATCCCCGCAACGTCCCAGGAAATCACAGTACATAATCTCCACAAGGGCACGGCCGCCACACATGCCGTAACCAATGGCGGTTCCCACGATACTGGCTTCCGAAATGGGAGAATTGAACAGCCGGTTGTACGGAAGGGCTTCCGTGAGGCCCCGGTACACAGCAAAAGCTCCGCCCCAGTCACGATTTTCTTCCCCGTAGGCAATCAGGGTGGGGTCTTTGTAGAAGCGGTCAATAATGGCCTCAAAGATGCCATCGCGCAATTGATACATCTTCATCTTGGACACAGGCTTGCCGTCCTTGTCCAGATAGAAGCGTTCCTTGGTACGTAGCTGCTTCACCCTGGGGTTTTCCTCCATGGGATGATTCACCACCACTGGGCGGTCCTCCATCTTATCCACGGAACTATTGGAGAACATCATTTCCCCAATCGCCCCCCTATTGCTGACAACATCCAGCAGGGGCGACACTTCGAAGTCCACAGCCATCTTGAGGATGGACACAATCTTTTCAGTGATGGAAGCACAGATTTCTTCCAGTTGAGCCTCGGTTGCAACCTTACCCTTAATGAGTTGCTTGCCAAATGCCTGAATACTGTCTTCGCGTTTCCAGGCTTCAATCTCTTCAGGGCTACGGTACGAAGAAGCATCCGAGGGAGAGTGGCCACTGATGCGGTAGGTGAGCACATCGAGCAGCACAGGGCCGTTCTTGTCTTCAAGAATCTGCCGTTTGCGGCGATAGGCATCAATGACAGCCAGAGGATTGTATCCGTCCACCCGCTCGGCATGCATCATCTCGGGATTCACTCCGGCCCCAATCCGGGCAACCATGTCATAACCCATGGTCTCGCCCCGGGTCTGTCCACCCATCCCGTACTGGTTGTTCATGATGTTGAAGATGATGGGCAGTCCTCCCTGGTACTCACCTTCCCACAACTGGCGGAACTGGTCCATAGCAGCAAAGGAAAGTCCTTCCCAAACCGGACCACAGGCCATGGAAGCATCCCCGATATTGCAGACGACAATGCCTTTTTTGAGGTTGGCTTTTTTGTACAGGGCTGCTCCCACAGAAATATCCCCTGAACCCCCTACGATAGCATTGTTGGGAAACACGCCAAAGGGAGTGAAGAAAGCGTGCATGGACCCGCCCAACCCCCGGTTGAAACCAGTGGAACGGGCAAAAATCTCGGCCATGGTACCGTAAACAAGAAAATTGACCGCCAGTTCCTTGACGGAGCCCTTGAAGCCTTTCTCAACCACACGAAGGGTGCTGCCGCCCATGAAATTTTCCATGACAGACATCAATTCCTGATCGTTGAGTTTGGCAATCGCCGACAAACCCTTGGCCAATATCTCACCGTGACTCCGGTGTGATCCAAAGATGTAGTCATCCACACCCAGAGTGTAAGCCATCCCCACCGCTGCAGCTTCCTGGCCAATGGACAGGTGGGCGGGTCCGGGATGGTTATACTTCACGCCCTGGTACTCGTTGGCGATCTTGATTTGGTTCAACATGGTCTCAAACTCCCGGATCATCTGCATATCATGGTAGATGCGCACAAGGTCCTGGTCTGAATAGTTTGCTCTTTCCTGCTCCAGAGTTTTCTTGTACTGGTTGACAGGAATCTTGTCAAAGGTGATATATCCGGCCTTGCGGACTTCTCGGGGATCTATAAACTGACTCTTAGGCATGACTTATAAATTTGTATTGAAGTTTTCAATTTGGGTTTTGATCTCTTTCAGGAACAGGGTGGCTGGTCCGCCGTCAATGGCACGATGGTCATAGGTAAGCGAAAGTCCCATATAGGGCGCGAAACCAATGACGCCCCCGCCCAGATCGGCAGGACGCATCACAATGGTGTTGACGCCCAGAATGGCCACCTGAGGCACATTGATGATGGGGGTGAAAATTTCCACTCCGTAATTGCCCAGGTTCGACACAGTAAAACTACCGGCGGTACTCGAAAGCAGGTCCGGGTCCACATTGCCCTTGCGGCAAGCCTCAGCCAGATTGCGCAGTTGCTCCGAGAGTCCTTTGAGCGACAGATCATCGGCATTCCTGAGGACCGGCACCATAAGTCCGCGCGGGGTGTCCACAGCAAGGCCCAGATGCACCTTCCGGAATGTTTTGATGGAGTCACCCAAAAACTGGCTGTTTGCCTCGGGATTCTTTTCCAAAGCCCGGATAACACACCAGCACACCATATCGTTGAGGGTG